>JARDZW010000145.1 GCA_029240655.1 Chloroflexota bacterium | reverse complement strand
TCGGCTATCGTTAGTACTCCCCGACGCACCTGACGTACCCGCTGTGCAGGAGTCCCCGTTGAACAGTCGCCCGCCCGTCAAGCCTGCCATCGCCACCGAGCCATACAAGCACGTGATCGACGAGTACAAGCACCAAGCTCAGACGATCACCTGCACGTGCGGCTGGCACGGTAGCTCGGCGACGATCGATCGCGCGGGCTCCGAGTGGACGGCCCACCTCATCGAGGTTCGCGGCAAGAAGCGCTGAGAGCGAACCTTCGTTCGGACGACCCGGATCGACCGATCCGGGTCTCTTTTTGTCCGTGGCAGGGCCGACGGTCGGTGACATCGAGCGCCTGCTAGCCTGACGCGCGTGGACCTGCCCCTGAGCCCGCCGTTCGCGCTCCGCGGCCGCCTGCTGACGCCCCTCGACGACGGCGGCACCACGTACCAGCCCGATGGGCTCCTCGTGGTGGACGGCTCCGGTCAGATCGCCTTCGCCGGACCGGCCGGGGCTCGCACGGGAGCGGCGTCCGAGGCCATCGACCTGCGGCCATGGATCCTGCTCCCCGGCATGGTCGACCTCCATGCCCACCTGCCCCAGCTCCCGAACGCCGGCCTTGGCGCCGGGCTCGACCTGCTGACGTGGCTTGAGCGGTACATCTTCCCGCTCGAACGTGACTTCGATGCGGCCACGGCCGAGCGGCTGGCCCCGGCTGCGTGGCGCGCCTTTGCGAGCGCGGGCACGACGACCGCCATGGTCTACGGAGCGGTCTACGAGGCGAGCCTGGACGCCACGTTCCGCGCCGCCGAGGCGCACGGGATCCGGGCCATCGTGGGCAAGGTGATGATGGACCGGGGGACCTACGACCCCACGATCGATCCCAAGGTCATACTCGACCAGAGTCTGACGGAATCCGCGGCGCTCATCGACCGATGGCACGGCGCCGATGATGGCCGCCTCCGGTACGCCGTCACGCCGCGGTTCGCCATCACGTGCACGGCCGACCTCCTGCGCGAGTCCGCGGCGCTCGCCGCTGCCACCGGGGCGTACTGGCAGACGCACGTCTCCGAAGACCGCGGCGAGATCGCCGAGGTCGCCCGGCTGTTCCCCGACTCCATCGACTACGTCGACGTCTACGACCGCGCCGGCGGGCTCGGCGAGCGGACCGTCCTCGCACATGCCGTCCACCTTTCCGACCGCGAGCTCGGGCGTCTCGTCGAGACCGGCACGCGGGTTGCGCACTGCCCGGTTTCGAACCTGTTCCTGGCGTCGGGGATGATGCCGCTGGGCCGCTACCTCGACGCGGGCCTGGGCCTGGGGCTGGGCTCGGACGTGGCCGGCGGCCCGGACCTCTCGATCTTCACGGTCATGCGGACGGGCTTCTACGTGCAGAACGCCCGCCGCGTGGCGGGTGTCGAGGAGGGACGCATCCTCGCGCCCCTGGACTGGCTGCGCCTTGGATCGCTCGGCGGCGCACAAGCGCTCGGTCTCGGCGAGGTCATCGGATCGCTGGAAGCCGGCAAGGACGCCGACGTGATCGCCGTCGACCCGGCCTTCACCGCACCAGTGCCGGGCGTCGAAGACGACGAGTCCGCTGACATCGCGAGTCGGATGATCTTCCGATCGCACCCCGACATGGTCCGCGCCGCGTGGGTCCGCGGCCGGCGACTGGAGGGACCCGGGTCGCGCGGATGACACGCGGGTGGGAGCGCTCGGCGAACCGACCCGGCACCCGGCCCGGCCTCGGCGCCCATGTGATGCTTGTACCGTCCATCTGGGCGAACCTTCGTCCGCGCTCGTGCACCGGATGCACGCCCTCACGAGCGAACCCCGGATCTGGCCGACGCGCACCGTGATGGCGAGGGCATCGTTCGCTGATCTGTGCAGGACGCGCTCGGTGAGGTGCGGAACCAGGCCGTCAAGGGTCCGGGCGTGACCTACCTACCGCCCGAGATCACCGACTGGCTGCACGAGGTCCTTGGCGAACAGGCGCCTCTTCGCGTGCGCGGTATGCATGGCTCGAGGCTCGCGTCTGTCCATTCGCTCACGAGCCCGGCTGGCGACCCGCTGGTATTACGTTGGTTCAAGGACTGGCCGGCGCCGTTCACGGAGGAGGAACATCCCGCGACGCTGGCTAGACGTGAGGCCTTGGCGCTCGCCGTGCTTGGTCGCTCACCAGTGCCTGCACCCAGCTTGATCGCATGGCAGCGCGGTGGGCCGGTCCTGCTCTCGAAGCGACTGCCCGGCAGAACGCGGATGGAGCCACCCGACCATGGCGCCATCCGGGCGGTTCTGGACGAGCTTCACGCGACCCCACCGGGCGATCTCGCCGAATGGTCATACCGGGGCTATCACGAGGGCGAGGTCCTGGTCCGACCCGCGTGGTGGGATGACCACTCGATCTGGGACCGCGCCCGATCGGCCACGGAAACCGCCCGACCCGTCGAGCCACCGGTGTTCCTCCACCGAGACTTTCACGCTGGAAACCTGCTCTGGACGGGTCGTCAGCTCAGCGGGATCGTCGACTGGGGTCAGGCCTGCGTGGGCCCGGCCGAGTTCGACGCGGCCCACTGGCGAGTCAATCACGCGATCCTGCATGGGTGCGAGGCGATCCCGACCGAGATGGCCGGTGATCCCGCCTGGGACATCGAGGCCGCGTTCGGAATCTTCGACGGATGGGATCCGGCCGTGGTGGACGGATGGCGCGGACCGTGGGATCACGTAAACGCCGCCTCATCCCGCCGCCGCTTGGAGGCCTTCGTCGCCCGCGCCCTTGCTGAACTTGGCTGACGCGATAACTCGGATCTTCAAACGAAGATCGGGGCCGAGCCAGCGGGGTGATGCCCGCGGCCAAGGGCAGCCAGCGCGCGACGTGGACTGATCGGGGATCGATCCCGGAGTGTCACACCCGCGCCCGCGACCGCCGGTACGTGCGTCACATGCTCCTACCGGGACCGGGACCGGGACCGGACCGGGCTGAAGGCAGTAAGGTCGCTGCGTGAGTGACAGTGTCGATCTCCTGATCACGGACGGCACCATCGTCGACGGCACAGGCTCGCCGCCACGACCTGGAACGGTCGTCGTCGAGGGCGACCGGATGCGGCTGCTCCCCGTGGACGCGCCACTCCCCGAGCACGCCGGGCGGCGCATCGACGCGAAGGCGCGCGTCGTCGCGCCCGGCTTCATCGACCTGCACAGCCATGGCGGCCTGATGATCCTGGTCGAGCCGCGGCACGAGCCCAAGGTCCGCCAGGGCGTCACGACCGAGATCGTCGGGGTCGATGGCAACGGCTTCGCCCCGTTCGAGGACCGCGAGGACCTGCTTGCGTTCGTGGAGCTGGATTCGGGGCTTGACGGCCGGCCGGACCTCGACTACGACTGGCGGACCGTCGCCGACTACCTCAGCCGCTACGACGGCACGGTCAGCGTCAACGTCGGGACGCTGGTCGGCAACTCGCAGCTCCGGATCGGTGCGCTGGGCTGGGGCGATGTCCCGGCGGATGCCAACGCCATCGACCGCATGCGGGCCATCCTGCGCGACGCCATGGCCGAGGGCGCGGTCGGGCTCTCGTCCGGCCTCGATTACCCGCCGGGGAGCTACGCCACGACCGAGGAGCTCGCCGCGCTGACACGGACCGCGGGCGAGGCCGGCGGCTTCTATCACACCCACGTTCGCTACCAGCTCGGCGATCGCTATCTGGACCCGTTCAAGGAAGCGATCGACATCGGGCGCCGGGCCGACGCCCCGGCCCATATCACGCACTTCTATCACCGCGAGACGCATCCCGGTGGGCCGGAGGCCCTGCTCGCCCTCGTCGACGATGCGCGCGCCGGCGGCCTCGATGTCACCTTCGACACGTACCCGTCGGAATGGGCCAGCACCAGGCTCCTCATCCAGCTGCCCGGCTGGATCCAGGAAGGCGGACCCGGGCCGCTCAAGCAGCGTCTCGCCGAACAGGCCGCGCGCGACCGCCTGCGAGGGGAGTTCGCGGCCCGCGGCGTGGCCTACACGGGACCGGGAGGCTGGGCGGACCTGCGCCTCGGCGCGTTCCGCCGCCCCGATCTCCTGCGCTGGGAGTCGATGACCATGGCGGAGGTGATGCAGGAGACGGGCAAGGACGCCGTCGACGTCATCTGCGACCTGCTGCTGGCCGAGGACCTCGGCGTCAACCAGGTCACGAGCGGGCCGTGGTCCGAGACGCTGCGCGCATTCGTCAGGCACCCGGTCGGGATGGTCGGCACGGATTCCACGTTCATCGGTGCCAAACCGAGCCCGCGGACCTACGGCTCATTCCCCCGGATCCTCGGTCAGTTCGTGCGCGACGAAGGGCTGCTAAGTCTGGAGCAGGCGATCCACAAGATGACCGGCGCCGCCGCGGCCCGCCTCGGCCTCACGCAGCGCGGAACGATGCGGGACGGTGCCTACGCCGACCTCGTGGTCTTCGACCCGGCCGAGGTTCGAAGCAACGCCACGTACGACGAGCCGCGCGTCTTCCCGAGCGGCGTCGACCATGTCATGGTCAACGGCACCCTCGTCGTGGACGGCGGCACCCACACCGGCGCATTCCCGGGTCGCGGGATCCGCCTCGGGGCCGACTGATCGCGTTCAGCCTTCGCTGGCTTTACGGGCATCGCGCCGAAGCTCCACGTACATCCGTTCAGTCGCAAGCCGCTGTGCATCCATCAGGGTCGGCTCGCCGTCGGTTCCAGCCCAGCCGACCGCGAGGGTGAGCGCGATCGCCCCGGACTCGAGCCATAGCTCGCAGGCGCGGCGCACCCGCTCCACGTAGTTGATCGCCGCGACCTCGTCGGTCTCGGGCAGGAGGATGCCGAAGCGACCGGGTGCCAGCCGCGCCACGACGTCGACGTCGCGGGCCAGCCGGCGCATCGAATCGGCCAGCGCCGGGACGACGCGATCGGCGGCGTCGGCTCCCAGCCGGTCGACGAGGCGATCCAGGCCGCCAAGCTCGAAGATCACGACCGTCGCTGGCCGGTGATAGCGGTGGACCCGGCGATCCTCGGCGGCGATCAGCCGGGCGAACGCCGCCTGGTCGAGCAGGCCGGTCAGCGCGTCCCTGCCCGCTGACGGTTCGACCGGCTCGGGTTCGGGTGCGGGTTCGTCCTGAGGCTCGACATGCACGACGGTTGCGGGGCGCGCGTCGGCCTGCGCGAGTGCCGCAGCGGCGAGTGCAGCCACATCGCGTGCATCGCCCGGGTCGCCATCGCGGCTCCCGTTCGCCCCGGCGGTGTCCGCGGCCCCGCCATTCGCTGCGCCATCCGACATCCAGCTCGACCGCGCCGACTCGTCGACGAACGAGCTGGACATGAGGCTGCCTTGCAGGGCGGACCGGGTCGTGGCCGGCGTCACATTCCTGGTCCGGCTCATCCGACCCGCGTACACGACCAGCAGCAGGAGCACGGTATTCGCGACGATGGCGGCCAGGAGGACCGGCAGCAGGATGTCCTGCGAGACTTCCATGGTTCGAGTCCCTTGATGAGTGCCGATGAAAAGGGCGACTAGGCGGCCGATGATAGGTCCGCGGCCCACGGATGTGACCATCGGATGACCCGTTCCGGCCACGTTGTCGTTGCGACAGGGCACCGCGACAGGCGGGTCCAGAGCGGTTCGGGGCGGTTTATCGCGGTCCGGTGGACCGCCACCCCGGGTGGTATCGTCGTGCGCCATGGAGGGTTCCCAGACCACGCGCATGACGACCGGCACGTCCCCCGCGAGCCCCATCATCGTCGAGCCCGAGACCGTCGTCCCCGGGATGGCGCGCCCGGCCGCGCCGCTACGGCGCGAGGGACCGGCCAAGCTCACCGGCACGGCGTTGTACACGGGCGACATCGTCGTCCCCGGGGCGTGGTACGGCACCACCATCCGCTCGACCGACGCGCACGCCACCTTTGATGCGCTCGAGCTCGATCAGGGCTTCGACTG
>JARDZW010000040.1 GCA_029240655.1 Chloroflexota bacterium | reverse complement strand
GGTGCCCTGCTCTGATGCGACGGTCGCGGGTACGGTGTCGTCCCCGCAGTCGCCGGCCACATCGGGTGCGATGGCCAAGGCGCCACCGAGCTCGAGGCCCGGGATCGCCGCGGCGAACATCCCGCCGGGAAGGCTGAACTGGCTGCGCCGCAGCACGATGCCGGTCCCGAGAGCGACCAGCGCCAACGGCCAGAGACGTGTGATATCGGACAGGACAGCCGTATCGACAACGCCTAGGTCGGCGGCGACCAGGACGGCACCGCTGACCACCATGAATAGGCCCACGTAGAGAAATCGGCGATCGACTCGCATCATCCCTCCTGCGTCACGGTCTCACGCGAGTCGCGACACTGCTCGGCGCTCGGGCAGAGCGCGGTGCCGGCACGATCGGCGTCCACCACTTGTGCGGAAGTTCGTGCCGGTCTCCACATTGCGATCCGAGCGGCGATGCGCCAATCCGGCCACCGGGCGTCTTGGGGAGGGATTAGCCACACCCCGCGCAGGGGGGGTGGCCCCGTAAACTTGGCCTCTGACGATGAACAGCTTCCTCGCAGACCATCGCGACCTGCTGGGCCGGACGCCCGAAGTGCTTCGCGCCCTGCTGGCCGGCCTGCCAGGCCTCCTGCGTCGCGACGATCCTGCGGCCGTTCCCGGCTGAGGGACCGGGCCCTGGTGAACGAAGCCGCGTACCGAGCCGCCGAGCAACGACTCTGGCGGTCGATCGGCGTGGCTCCGATCGAGCAGTCGATCCATCTCGAGCGCAACGATGTAACCGTCCGGATCCAGGAGATCGGCGCAGGACCCCCTGTTCTCTTCATCCACGGCGCCAACACGAGCGGGGCCAGCTGGGCCAAGCTTGCCGCGAGGATCGCGGGCTTCCGCTGCCTGATCCTCGACCGTCCGGGGACCGGCTTGAGCCAGCCGCTCAAGCGTCGGATCGACTCGTCAAGCCTTCCCGAGATCGCCGATACGCTCGTTGTCGACATCCTCGACGCCCTTCGGCTGTCCTCGGCCCACGTCGTTGCGACATCCCTTGGTGGCTACGTCGCCCTCCGCACGGCCGCAGCGTGGCCGGAACGTGTCGATCGTATGGTCCAGTTCAGCTGGCCAGTCGGTGCCCCCATCAAGAGCCTCCCTTGGGTCTTGCGGGCGATGGCCATCCCGGGACTCGGCCGTATGGCGGCATCGGTGCCAGCGAATGAGCGATCGACGCGCCTGCTCTTCAAGCGGATGGGCCACGCTGCCAAGCTGAAGGACGGCCGGATCACGCAGGCGGATATCGACTGCTACCTCGCTCTACTCCGGGACACGGACACGATGCGCAACGAGATCGGTCCGGCCCGAGCGCTGATCTCCCCGATCCACGGGCTCGACCGCATCCGACTGACCGATGAGGCCCTCGCGAGGGTGTCGTGTCCCACGCTCTTCATCTGGGGCGCTGGCGATCTATTCGGCGGAGCGGATACGGCGCAGGAGCTCGTCGCGCGGATCCCGGGCGCGGAGCTCCAACTCATGCCGGAGGCCGGTCACTCGCCCTGGCTCGATGACGTCGATCACTGCGCGACGGCCGTCTCCGACTTCCTCCGCCGGCCTGAACGCGCCCACTGATCTGAGGCTGGCGAACGGCCAGATGGATGACAGATCCTTGGGATCCGCGCCGCCGCCCGCCGGTTGCCCGGTCGAGCCCTCGCTGAGGGCTGGCGACCGACGACACCGTGGGTTTACGGTATGCACGCGCAGCACGACTGCGTGACTGGGAGTCAGCGGGTACCGCACGATGGTCGAGACACTCGAACTCGGTCGCGACGCGATGAGCCGGCACGCCTGGGCGGAGGCGATGGACGTGTTCGTCGCGGCCGACAACGACGGTGGGCTCGCGGCTGGCGACCTCGAGCAGCTGGGAACGGCGGCCTGGTGGTCAGGGCAGCCGGACCAGGCCACGGAGGCGCTGGAACGGGCCTTTACGGCCTACGCCGACGCCGGACAGTCAAGCGACGCCGCGCGCGTCGCCCTGGTCCTCGCGTACCAGGGTTTTCGCCGCCAGGCCCAGTCGGTCGGCGGCGGCTGGCTGGCCCGGGCGGCACGTCTGCTCGAATCGGAGCCTGACTCACCGTCGCACGCTCGGATCGCCGTCTTCCACACGCTCGGGGCGCTGATGGCGGGGCAACTGGCGCAGGGCATCGAGCTCGCCGATCGAGCGCTCGAGCTCGCGCAGAAACACCACGACCCCGATGCCAACTACCTGGCGATGAGCTTCAAGGGGATGGGCCTCGTGTTCGCGGGGGATCTGGAGTCCGGTCTCGCCTTGATCGACGAGGCGGCGGCGGCTGCCGCCTCGGGACAGCTCGAGCTCAGGACCGCCAGCGACATCTACTGCAACACGATGGCGGCCTGTCGCACTGTCGGGGACCTCAAGCGGGCGAGCCAGTGGGCGGACGAAGGGGAGCGCTGGATGCGTCGCCAGGCCGTTGGCGGCTATCCCGGCATCTGTCGCGTGCATCGCGCGGAGCTCAAACGGCTCCACGGCCGCTGGTCGGAGGCCGAGCAGGAGGCACGCCAGGCCTGCGTGGAGCTCGAGCGCTTCGGGCTCCTCGACGCCGTGGGCTTCGCCCAGTACGAGGTGGGCGAGGTTCGCCTCAGGATGGGCGACCTGGACGCGGCCGGCGAAGCCTTCGACCGGGCATACGAGTACGGACACGACGCTCAGCCAGGCATCGCGCTGCTGCACCTGGCTCGGGGTGAGATCGACGAGGCCAAGCGTTCGGTCGAACGCGCGCTCGCTGCGACGACCAGTGGCGGGGGCGCCGCCGACCGAGCGACCCGGGCGCGATTGCTCCCGGCCCAGATCGACATCGCCCTGGCGGCCGGCGACCTCGAGACGGCCGGTCCAGCGGTCGATGAGCTGGAGTCGATCGCGACGGATTTCCACCGACCCGTCTTCGAAGCCGGCGCACTCACGGCGCGCGGCGAGCTCTTCCTGAGTGAGGATCGGCCTGCAGACGCGTCGCCGCTCCTGGGACGGTCCTGGCGGATGTGGCAGGACACGGAGCTGCCCTACGAAAGCGCCCGGGCGCGCCTGCGCTATGCCGAAGCCGAGGCGGCCGCGGGCGATCCGGAGGGCGCTCGTCGCGACCTCCGGGCGGCGCGCAGCGCGTTCGAGCGGCTCGGAGCGAGGCTTGACCTTGCACGCGTTGATGCGCTCCTGGGGGAGGCGTCCGAATCGGCGGCCCATGCCACGCGGCGCGTGACCCGGACGTTCATGTTCACCGACATCGTCACCTCCACGGACCTCGTCGGGCTGATCGGCGACGACGCCTGGGGTGACCTGCTCAAATGGCACGACCGGGAGCTACGATCTGCGTTCGCCAACCACCGCGGCGAGGAGGTCAAGCGCACTGGCGACGGATTCTTCGTCGCCTTCGAGCGAGCCGCCGACGGCCTGGAATGCGCGGTCGACATCCAACGCCGGCTGGCGCGACACCGCCAGGATCACGGGTTCGCGCCCATGGTCCGCATCGGTCTCCACACGGCGGAGGGATCGCGCGAGGGCGGCGACTACCAGGGTCGCGGCGTGCACGTGGCCGCCCGCATCGGCGCGGCCGCGACGACCGCCGAGATCCTCGTCTCCAGCGCCGCCCTGGCCGAGATGGGCTCGGTCCGCTTCAAGCTGTCCGACCCGCGCCAGCTCGCGCTCAAGGGCGTGGAGGAGCCCGTCGAGGTCCGCAGCGTCGACTGGCGGTAGCCGGTGGATTCGTACGTTCTGCCGCCTCGAATCTGGACATTCGGCCGAGCGTCGCGTCGCGTTGCGCGCGTCTACTCCTCGACGACGGCCTTCTTCCGTCGACACAGTCGGAGTCCACGATGTCCAGATCCGTCCTCGCGGCCTCGTTGGTCGCCATGCTTGTCCTGGCGGGCTGCGGTGCCGCGCCGAGCGCACCCTCACCTTTGCCTTCAGCGAGTCCCGCTGCGCCCTCGGCACCGCCCAGTGTCGCGCCGCCCAGTGTCGCGCCGCCCAGCGTCGCGCCGCCCAGTGTCGCGCCGCCCAGCGTCGCGCCGAGCCCGACGCCCCCCGACGCGACGCCGAAGCCACCGGCAGCAGAAGCTCCGCCGGACTTCACGGCCGCCGAGCGATATCTCCTCGACCGCGTGCAACGCGGGGCGACGGACTGCGAGCCTGCCGGCGGCAGCGACGACCTGCCTCGCGACGCGATCGCGGGCATCGAGTGCCATTCGGACGATCGGGCTGTGGCCCGCATCGGCTTCTACCTCTTCGCGAACGACGCCGACATGCTCGACGCGTACTTCTTCCGGATGAACGCCGAAGGCGTGGCACGCGACTCGGGTACGTGCTACGAGGGCGAGGGCGAGGGCGCCTACACCCCTGGAGAAGGAGAGATCGCGAGCCGGAACGGCTGCTTCATCAACGACGAGGGTTTTGCCAATTACCGCGCGACCTTGCCGGGAGTGCACGTGTACATCGGCATCCTCGGTCGTTCGGGCGATACGCGCGCACTGGACGCGTTCGCGTGGCGGTTCAACCAGGATGTACCGGGCGTCCCCACGCTCTGGGGCGAACCCAGCTGACGATCGACGAGCGGCTTCGCGCCCGGAGCGTGTGCCCGGGCGCGGAGTCGCCTCGTCAGTTGCGCGACACGTCCTCGAGGCGCCATGCCTCCACGAGATCGCTCTTGCCTTTGACGCGCAGCGCTCCCAATGGCTCGCCGGCCCGGTCCTCTCCGAGCGCCTCCCAGGTGGCCTTGCCGACCACCACCTGTCCAGGCTCACCCGCCGCCATGAGCCGTGAGGCGGTATTGATCGAATCACCGATCGCCGAGAAGCTCCGCCGAGCGTCGGCACCCACGACGCCGACCACCGCGGGCCCGGTATTGACCCCGATCCGGAACACGGGCCATCGGGGATGGGCCGTGGCCACCGGCTTTCCAGCCTCCACGATGGACAGGCCCGTCCGCGCAGCGCGCTCGGCGTGATCGGGCTGGTCCCCGCCGGCATTGAAGATGGCCATCACGCCGTCACCTGCGAAGTGCTCGATGACCCCGCCCCCGGCATCGATGACCGGGACGACCGCACCCCAGTACTCGTTCAGCATGCCGACCACCTCGGTCGGTGAACGGGTCTCGCTGAAGGTCGTGAATCCCGCCAGGTCGGCAAACACGACGCTCACCTCTCGTTCCTGGCCCGGGGACGCAGCCACATCGGCTGTGACGCCTCGGATCCCCTGGGTCACGACCGACGGCAGATAGGGCTGGAACGCCGCATCGAGGCGCCGGACCTCTCGCGCCGTCTCCGAGAGGAGCGCCAGCTCGTCGTCCGACGCACCCTCACGCCGCAGGTCCGACAACACGCGTTCGGTCGACTCTCCCCGAACCTCCGCAGACGCGACCGATGTCACCGCCGACGCGAACCAGCGATCGACGCTGGCGAGCGTCGCCTCGAGGTAGAGACCACCGAACGTCGCGGACAGGGAACCGCCGCGACGGTACTCCTGGCGGGCGCCCAGCGCGATCGCCGCGAACGCCGCGAGCATCAAGAGGTGCCACTCCCACCAGCTGGCGTGCCAGTTCCGGCTCAGGGAGACCGCGATCATGGCCTCGGCCAGCAGGACGTACGCGACGCCCATGCTGAAGGTCACTGCGCCGCCGCGGTGACGGTAGAACAGGAACGAGCGCCACGCGGAATAGCCATACAGCGCGACCGCGACGAAGGACAGGATCCTGAGCGGCCCGGCGCCCTCGAACGCCGTCGGCGGTCCGTTGAGCGGCGGCAGCCGCGCGATCGAGACGATCGCCCACGCCGCCATGAGCGCGAGAAGCCCGCCGAGTAGGACGGGTCGCAAGCGGAGGACGGTCTGGGCCCGCGGCCCGGCCAACGGGCTCGTGGACGCGGCCGCAAAGATCGACGCGATGATGAGCCCGACCGGCGTGGCCGTTGCGAACCCGACGTTGGATTCCGCCAACAACACGCCGGGTGTCGCGAGGGCGTGCAGGCCGAGGAACCCCGCGCTCGACAGGAACGCGAGGGAGATGAGCACCACTCGGGCATCTCGGTACCGTCCCGCCGCGATATTGGTGACGTAGGCCAGGACGGCGTTCACTGCCGCCGCCACCAGGACGAGCCAGAAATGGCTCGGCTCGTGGTGCCACTCCACATCGAGTTCGGGCCGGGCGAGGAGCAGGCCAAGGCCGATGAGCGGCAGCAGCAACGTCAGCGCCGTGAGCGAAGGGATTCGCGCCACACCTTCCATCGACGCGTTCCTAGCCATCGGCCGTGCGACCTTGCTGCGGTATCGGGGCCCCGCCTGGACGGACGAGTCCGGCTTCATAGGCGAGCACGACGAGCTGGGTCCGGTCACGCAGGTCGAGCTTGATGAGCATGTGCGAAACGTGCGTCTTCACGGTCGGCTCCGCAATAGTCAGTCGCTCGGCGATCTCGCGGTTCGAGAGGCCCATGGCGACGAACTCGAGGACCTCAAGCTCACGTTCCGTCAGCTCGCCGATGCGCTTGGCATGCGTTCCGTCCGCTGGCACCGACAGCTGGGCGAAACGTCCCAGCAAGCGACGTGTCACCGAAGGTGCGAGCAACGCCTCACCTGAGGCGACGATGCGGATCGCCTTCGCGAAGTCGGCCGGCGGTACGTCCTTCAGGAGGAACCCGCTGGCGCCGGCCCGGAGCGCTTCGACGACGTGCTCGTCGGCATCGAACGTCGTCAGGATCAGGATGCGCGGCCCGGCGTCGCCCTCCTCGCCAACGAGCAGCCGGGTCGCCTCGAGGCCATCCATCTCGGGCATACGGAGATCCATGACGATCACGTCGGGTCGCAGCTCCGCGGCCGCCTTCACGGCGTCCCGCCCGTTGGCCGCCTCGCCGACGACCTCGATGCCCTCCTCGTCGGCCAGGATCATGCGAAACCCGGTGCGGACGAGCTGCTGGTCGTCGACGAGCAGGACGCGGATGCTCATACCGCTGACCCAGCATCTTCCACGGGTAGCCGAGCCGTCACGCGAAAGCCGGTCGTCGTCGGCTGCGCTGCGAAGGTGCCCCGGAACATCGCCACGCGCTCGCGCATCCCGACCAACCCGCGCCCGTCATGTGCCGGTTCCACCTCCGGCGACTCTCCTGGCTGGCGCTCGTCCTCGATCGAGATCTCGAGGGCGTTCGGCTGGTAGCGCACCGTTACCCGGGCTTGACCGCCCCCGGCGTGCTTCAAGGAGTTGGTGAGGCCCTCCTGGATGATCCGGTACGCCGACAGCTCCAGGCCCGGGTCAAGTTGGCGCGGGTGACCCTCCACGATCAGCTCGACCGGCAGCCCAGCGGATCGGATGTGTTCGAGCAGGTCTCCCAGGCGATCGAGTCCGGGCATCGGTTCCTGCACCCCGCCCTCGCCGAGCATGCCCAGGAACCGCCGCATCTCGGTGAGCGCCTGACGACCGGTCGACTCGATCGCCTCCAGCGCCGTGCGGGCCTCGACCGGGCGCCGTTCCAGGGCGCGCATCGCGCCCCCCGCCTGGATCACGATGACGCTGACGTGATGGGCGACGACGTCGTGTAGCTCCCGAGCGATCCGCTCGCGCTCCTCGAGGACCGCCCGCCGTGCCCGCTCCTCGCGCTCTCGATGCAGGAGCTCGGTCTGCTTCTCGAGGGTCTGCGTGTAGAGACCGCGGACGCGCGACACGTCCCCCACCAGCCAGGCCACCACGAGGATGAGCTCGGTCTGGATGAGGCTCTGGAGGCCCTCGGGGAACCCGCCACGCCCGATGAACTGCGCCGCGACGATCGCGCCGGTGAGCGCCACCAGGGCGAGCGAAGTCGGGCGCTCGAGCCGCTCGCCGGCCGTGTACATGGCCACGAGGAATCCAAGCCCGGAATCCAGTTCCTGACCCTCAGGCGTGACGGCGATGTGGACGATCGTCGCACTGATGACGGTGAGCACGACGGCCAGCGGGTAGCGCCGGCGCAGGATCAACGGCAGGCTCTCGAGTAGGAGCAGGACCACCGTCAGGGCGCCCGCCGGACCGACACCCCGTGCGCCAGAAGCAAGGCTAACCAGCGAAAGCGCTGCGAGGCTCACGGCGACCGCCGTGTCGACCAGGAGCGCGTTCGCCGACACGGCACGCCCGATCCGACTCATGCGGGGACGCCGGGTGGTGAGGTCATCGATGCCTCGTAGCGCGCTGGTTTGGTGATCCTCTGCACGGTACCTCCCATCGACGCCGCCGACCATCCTCCCAGGGGATGAGTGGCCGGTCATCCCGGGGTATCGGTCGCGCCCGGAAACCATCGCTCAACGTCGCGGACACGTTCGAGACCCCAGATGGACGACGTCGGTCGGCCGCGGTCGCAGGCTGCAGGAGTCACGCGGATCGCCCGATCCGCTCGGAATCACAGAACAAGGGAAAGGATCATTTCGATGAAGTCCATCGCACGTCGACATCCGATCGGTGTGTTCCTCACCATCGCGTACGGGGCCAGCGCGGCCATCTTCGCCATCCCGCTGCTGTCATCCGCCGGCCTCGGGATCATCGATCTCGAGCTGCCCGGCATGGCGCCATTCATCCTGTTGTCGGCCATCTCGCTCGCGGTCGCCGCGTTCATCACGACGGCCATGGTTGAAGGGCGCGCCGGCGTCCGTGATCTGCGCCGAAGGCTCCTGCACTTCCGCGTTCACATCGGCTGGTACGCGTTCGCGCTCCTGCTCCTTCCGGCAACGGCGTTTGCCGCCGCGGTCGTCTTGGCCGGCCTCGAGCCGGTCTCGGCACTCCTTGCGAACCCTGGGACCCTCGCCTTGGTCATCGTGGGAGCCATCGTTGCCTTCGTGCTCGTCAATTGGTGGGAAGAGACGGGATGGACCGGGTTCGTCCTCGAGCGGCTGCAGCCTCGCATGGGGCCCATCCGAGCGAGCATCGTGACGACCTGGCTCCAGGCGATCATCCACCTGCCGCTCGTGTTCGTCGCGGGCGGGGTGACGGATAGCCGGGTGCCAGCAGAGCAGATCCCGTTCTACCTCGTGGCGCTCTTCGTGCTGCCGATCTCGGTCCGACTCGTGCTCACGTGGCTGTACAACTCGGCGGACAGGAGTCTCCCGATCGTCGGCCTCTATCACGCGGGTCTGGGGGTCGCCACCGGAACGGGTTTCCTCCCAGTGTTGGCGCCTGACGTCAACCCCGCCTGGGCGTATGCGGCCTTCGCCGTCCTTGCTGCGGCCGTCCTGGTGGCGACCCGAGGTCGGTTGGGCTTCCAGGCCACCGAGCCGGGTGTGCGGATCCAAGGGCAGGTCGCCATGGCGTCCTAGAACCCAGCGTCTTTCGCCACTCGACTGCTACGCGCCCGGTCATCGGCCGGGCGCGTGGTCGTTCGCGGCGAGCCCGTCTGTCTAATCCAGCGCCACGACCAGGCTGGACACGAGGAGCACGACCGCGACCGGAACCCAGATCCGGCGTTCCCCGGCGCTTCGACTGATCGCGTTCAGGGCGACAGCGAGCCCGGACACCGCGACGGGGACCCAGACCAGCCACGGGAACGCCGCCGCGATCTCCGGCACGACGACGCCGGCATCCGACAGCACCACGACGGCCAGCAACCCGATGACGACACCCTGGACGACCGCTGCGACCCGCAGCGGGGGAGGGAACCGGCCAGGGAACGATCCGCCCATCGCGTAGGCGCCCCACGGCGCTCCCAGTGCGAGCGCGAACTGGAACGTCACGACCCCACCTGCCACGACGGCGAAGACGACCGCCGCGATGCTCGTCATGTCCACCCGTGAATCTTCGCAGACGGCCCGCGAGGGAACCTCGCCCTGCCTCCGGTCGTCCGGGGGCCGTGACCAACCCGACTGCGAGCTCCCCGCTCGCCCGTTTCGACGCGCTCTTCAGTGAGCACCAGCGGCCCGTCCTCGCCTACGCGATGCGCCGCACTCAGACGCTCGCGGATGCCGAGGACGTCGCTGCCGAGACGTTCACGATCGCGTGGCGCAAGATCGACGCCGTCCCCGTCGAGGAGCCGCTCCCGTGGCTCTACGCCGTCGCGCGGCGAGTCCTCGCCAACCACCGCCGGGGCAACGGCCGCCGCGAACGGCTGGCGGCCCTCCTGCGCGTGGAGGACGTCGCCACGCCGATGCGTGCCGGTGAGGACGTCGATGGACCCGCCTTCCTCGCCCTCGCATCGCTGTCTCCCGCCGACCAGGAGCTCCTGCGGCTCGTCGCCTGGGAGGAGCTGGGAAACCAGCAGATCGCGGCGGTCCTCGAGATCACGCCGAACGCGGTCGCGATCCGCCTCCATCGAGCCCGGGCGCGCTTCGCGGAAGCCCTCGCTCGAGAATCCCGCGACGATGACCTGAAACATCTGGATCCGAGCCGGACATCGGGTGAAGTGAAGGGCACGAACGGTGCCGCATGGAAAGGAGCAGCGAAGTGAGCATGGCGAACGGACCCGATCCGATCGACCGGCTCGGCGCTGCCAACCCGACCCGTGCGGACGACGTGCCCGACGCGAGTCTCGCCCGCGTGTCGGCGAGGATCCAGGAGCACATCGTGACCGACATCCAGAACACATCGACCATCGCGCCACGGCGCCGCCAGTTCGCCCTGTTCGGCGGGCTGGCGCTCGCGGGCGCGTTCGCCCTCGCGATCGCGTTTGGGTCGAACCTCGGCGCCCCGGCGCCTGGCGGCGCTCCGATCGCCGCGAACCCGAGCCCTTCTGAGAACCCAGCGGCCGGAGGCGGCGGGCTGGCGTCGTGCCTCGTCTACGACCCGGCCAACCTCCCGACGTTCGAGATCGTCTTCGACGGTACGGTCACCGCCGTCGATGGCGACAAGGTCACGTTCGACGTGAACGAGGACTGGAAGGGCGCCGGCGCCAGCATCACGCTGACCGCACCCGACGCCAACGTGGCACTCCTCGGCGAGTCGCCAGACTTCGCCGTGGGCGGCCGCTATCTCGTGACCGCGGCCGGCTCGAACATCAATTCGTGCGGCTATACGCTCGACTACTCCGCCGCTGAGGCGGCCAAGTGGGCAGCGGCCTTCGCCAGCTGATCCCAGCCTCCAGGGCGACAGCAGGCCCCGCCATGGCGGCGGGGCCTCGCCATGCCCGCCGCCACAGCGTCGATCCCCGTCACGACCCTGTGGACCTACGGCCCGGGCGGGGCGTCGAGCGGCGCGGTGTCGTCCGGACCGAACGCGAAGCCGGTTCGATGCCAATCCGCGTACTCGGCCACGAGCCCGTCGTCGTCGACCGTGAGGTCGGCCTCGAACGTCCCGCTCGCGTAGTGGTATTTGAACTCGTCGAGTCGGGTGTAGGTCTGGGCGGCCTTGACCACGGCGAGCTCCGGGAACCGGACCCACGCGGCCTGGATCGTCTGTGACTTCCCGATCGCCAGCCCCAGGCGTCGGATCGGCAGCGTGTTCGTGGACGGGCTGCATCCCAGATCGACGTCGGTGCAACCGCGGAGCGCGCGTGCCGCCACCCCGTCGACCGTCCAGCTGCCCTTGGCGTTGCGCTCGAGGCCGATCGTTCGCGTATCGAACCCGCGGAGGTCGCGGACATGCACCGCCGTCGTCATCCCGGCACGATCGGTGAGGACGCGGTATTCGACGCGGACGGGCGAACCTTCCTCAGAGCCAAGGACCGTGCCGATCAGCGAGAGTGCGCCGTCGCGGAGCGTCAGCGTGCAGTGCTCGTCGGCGGCGACCTCATCGGATCGCCGCCACGCCACCCGTCTCGTGGTCATACCCGAGTGCCTCCGATGCTTGCGTAGAACCTTACTGCTGGCCGCCGACCGCGGTGGCAGGGTCGGCATCGAGCCGGCGCGTCGACTCCGCATCGGCGAGCGCTCGATCCCGCGGTTGCCCGGTCAGGGCCTCCTAAAGGCCCCGCGGTCGATCGCGATCAGCTCGGTCGGCGTCGGGCGGTCGCCGGGTGCGCGGTCAGACGTGCTGGTCGACGAAGATCGGGTTGCCGTCCGGGTCGACGACGACGAAGCTTCCGGGCCCGGAGCCATCCTCGTCGACTTCGGCGACGAACTCGATGCCCGCCGCCTTCAGCTGTCGCTGGAGGTCACGGATGTCCGTGAACGACTCGAGCGGCCTGGCTTCGCCGTCCCAACCGGGGTTGAACGTCAGCGTGTTCCTCTCGAACATGCCCTGGAACAGCCCGATCACCTTGTCGCCGTTCCGGAGGATCAGCCAGTTCTGGCTTGCCTCACCGAAGAACGGCACGAATCCGAGCTTCTCGTAGAACTGCCGCGATGCCTCGAGATCCTTGACGGCGAGACTGACTGAGAATGCGCCGAGTTCCATCCGAGCCCCCATCATGACGCCCCTGTGATCAGGGACCTCGAAAAGTGTACCGACCCCTCGCGCTATCCTCTGACGCCATGACGGACGAGGACCTGCCCGCCAGCGAGGCCGCCCGAGCTCGGCGTCGCGATCGCGACATGGAGGCCGAGCGGCGGGCATTGCTGCGCCCCGGGCTGGCCAAGTCGTTCCGCCAGCTGACCGAGGCCGCGGCCAAGCCGCCCAAGCCCAAGCAGCAAAAGGCGAAGCGCGCGAAGAAGTAGGCGGACGCCGGATCTGGCGTGACATCCTGGGTGCCGGACCCGAAACTACGGCCCATGCCCAGCTTCTTCGATCGACTCCTCGGTCGACGCGGTCACGTCCAGACGGGGTCGACCCGTGGCGAGGACGATCGGGAGCCGGACAGGCCGCCGGGCGACCGGTGCTACCTCGAGTTCGTCGGCGGCAATTCGGCCAAGTTCTATGCGGTCGTGCTGCACGGCGACGACGATGACGGCTGGACCGTCTCCTTCAACTTCGGCCGGATCGGCCATCCACGCGACTGGGCCACCAAGATCGAAGAGACCGACGAGGACGAGGCCCGCGAAGCGTTCGATGCCGTGCTCGATGAGAAGCTGCGCGGCGGCTATCAACCACGAGCGTGGCCGGCAAGCCTCACCATGCCGGACACGGCCGCACGCGAGTGGCCCGACGAGATGGACGACACCGACGGTGGTCCGGGCGCGGACGCCGGTCCGGGCGCAGACGCCGGACCCACGCGCTACCGCGCCGCTGCCCCCGGGGCGCTTCCACCAACCGACGGAGGGCTGGTCGCCGACGTCCCGATCCCAGCCGGCTTCCTGATCTCACCCGACGGTGACGATACCCAACCGCCAGTCATCTGGATCTCGCAGCAACCGGTCGAGCACGTCGACGAAAGATGGCGTGCGCTCGCGCGAGCCTTCCCCGGGACTGGTCTTTGGCCGTTGATCATGGAGCTCGAGATCGCGCCCGAAGGCATGGCTGAGATCTTCATGGAATCGGGCGGGGGAACGGGCGACGCGACCGCGGTGCTCGGGCGTTGGTGGTCGGAGAGCCTGGGGTTCGAGGACGAGTTCGACAGGGCTACCTACGCACCACTCGGTCGGCGATTTCCCGGTCTGGCGCCGGCCACGGCCGGCGATCGCACCGCCGATATCGAGAGCCTCGTCGTTGGCCTGACGGGCCACCTCGGACTCGTCGCCGTCAAGCGCCCCGCCGACGTCCTCGGCGCGACGAGCTGGTTGGGAGCGGCCAATTATGACGCCGATCCTGCCGACCAGTCGACCGTCCTCCGCTCGTGGGAGGAGCGTTTCGACGCCTACGTCGTCGGCCTCGGCTGGGACACGTTGATCGTCGCGGTCGGCAACCCGCCCCGCGACCGAAACGCCGCCACCGGGATCGCCGCGGAGCATCTCGCATTCTGCCCCGACAACATCTGGCAGGGAGTCGGCACCGTGCGCGAGTACCTCGATGAGCTCGTCAAGGCGCCACGCTGGCATTTCTGGTGGGACTGATCGAGACGGGCAGGCTGCCGTCCGGACAACCGTATGCGCGGATCGGCTCGGGTTCGCGAGTCGTGCTGTCGATCCCCGGTTTGTCGTTCACCGCTGAGGTGTCCAAGCCTGGCTCGATCCGCAGGTCGTGGAAGCGCTGGCTGGAGCCGATCGAGCGGCACGATCTGACGTTCGTCGACGTCGGTCGCCGAGCCGACCTCCCGCCCGGCAGTTCGTCGGTCAACATCGCCGACGATTACGCCGCTGTCATCCGCGAGCAGTGGGGGAGCGCGGTCGCGGTCATGGGCATCTCCACTGGCGGCGGCTACGCCCAGTGGCTGGCGAGCCGACATCCCGAGCTCGTCGACCGGCTCGTGCTCGCCTACACCGGCCACCGAGTGCCTCCCGAAGCAGCGGCGGTCCAGCGCCGAGCGGTCGACCACATCCTGGCCGGCCGCTGGCGCTCCGGCTTCGCGGCGATGGCACCGTGGGTCGTGCCTGAGCATGCTCGGATCGCGAGCGCGGTGGCCTGGCTGCTGGGTCCGCACGTCGTCGACCGGCCATCGGACCTGCGCGTGCTCCGACTCGACGCGGACGCCGACGACGCGCACGACGCCACCGACGCCCTGGCCGGGATCCGCTGCCCCACGCTCGTTGTCTCCGGCGGGCGGGACCTGGCCTATCCGCCCGACCTCACCCGCGAGCTCGTCGCGGGCATCCCGGACGCACGGCATGTCGAGTACCCGGGTGCGGGCCATGGCCGTGGCGCCGCGTTCCCGGAAGATGCCTGCGCGTTCCTCGGGGCGACCGGCGCCGCGCTTCAACCCGAGGCTCCCTGACCCGTCCCGCGGCCGACGGCGACGTTGGCAGCCTCAGCCGAGCTTGTGGCGGGCGCGCTGGGCGGCGAGGCGGTCATGCGCGACCCCGATGAGCGGGATCACGGTCTCGTTCCAGGTGGACCAGGACGGGTTGAGGATCGAGATCCAGCGCTGGGCGGCGTACACGGGATGCGGGAGGACCCGGTCAAGGGCCGTGTAGTCCGGCTCGGGGTCCACGGCGGCGACGCGTTCGAACCTCGCCTTGTCCACGCCGAGGTTCAGACGGAAGACGCCTGGTCGCTCGAGGTCGGACGCCTGGTCGTGCTCGTCGTTCGTGACGATCGTCGCGTAGTTCGGCCAGTGCTTCTCGGGATCGAGCGAGAAGAACCACGCCGCCGGGATGGTCACGACGTCGGTCTCCGGGTACGTCGTCGTCAGGTAGGTGACGATCGCCTCCGGATCGGGGCCGGTCGGCAGGGTCGGATCGGTCATCGCTCAACCGTACGGGATGCGTGTCAAGCCCCCAGCCAAGGGCCTCCGAAGGCTTTTGGTCGCCCGATGTCGGAAAATGCGCATATGTCCGTCATCGATTGGTTGCTCGACTCCGATCCCGCCATTCGCTGGCAGGTCATGCGCGACCTCACGCACGAGCCGCCGGACGTCATCGCCGCCGAGCGGTCGCGGATCGCGACCGAGGGCTGGGGCGCCCGGCTGCTCGCGCTCCAGACGCCGGACGGCCTATGGGCCGGCAACGCGTTCTCGCAGGACCGGACCGACACGTTCCACGTGCTGGAGCTCCTGCGAAGGCTCGGACTGGATCCTTCGAGCGCGCAGGCCCAGCGGGCGATCGGTCTCGTCCGCGAACACGTCACCTGGGGGGACGGAGCTTGGTGGAACCCGCCGTGGGCCGCCGACGGGTTCTTCGAGGGCGAGGTGGAGCCGTGCATCAACGGCAACGTCGTCGCGACCGGCTCGTACTTCGGCGTGGACATGGCGCCGCTCGTCGATCGACTTCTCGGTGAGCAGCTCTCGGACGGCGGGTGGAACTGCGAGGTGGAGAACGGCGCGACCGTGTCGTCGTTCGGGACGACGATCAACGTCCTCGAGGGGCTGCTGGAACACGAACGCGCGATCGGCGGCTCGGCCGAGGTGGCCGCGGCACGCCGGCGTGGCGAGGAGTACATGCTCGAGCGCCGGCTGTTCCGGCGGAAGTCGACCGGCGAGGTGATCGATCGCAGCTGGCTCGGGTTCTCGTTCCCGACCTGGTGGCACTACGACGTCCTTCGCGGGCTGGACTACCTGCGCGCGGCCGGGATCGCAGCCGACGAGCGCGTCACCGAGGCGATCGCGGTCGTCGAGGGCAATCGTGGTGCGGACGGCCGCTGGCCACTCCAGAACGTCCACGAAGGCGAGGAATACTTCCAGATGGATGACGGCGAGGGCCAGCCGAGCCGCTGGAACACCCTGCGTGCCCTACGCGTGCTCGACTGGGCCGGCGCCGCCAACCCTGTGGTCGCGTAAGGATGGCGACGTGAACGCGGCGATGCAGCGCCTCGATGGCCTGGTCGGGGAGTGGAGCGTGACGATGACCCACGCCTGGTTCCTCGACAGCCTGGACACCGAGATCAAAGGCTCGGCGACCTTCGAGTGGCTGGCCGACGCGTTCCTCGTGATGCAGTCGCATTGGGAGGATGACTCGACGCAGGCATTCGTGTTCGGCCGGAGCGACGCCCGTGACGAGTACGTGGCGTTCTCCCACGACGACCGCGGGGTCTACCGCGTGTTCGCCATGACGTTCCGCGAGGGCGAATGGACGCTCCTGCGCGAGGATCCGGACTTCCACCAGCGCATCGTGATGCGGGTGCAGCCCGACCGCATCGACCTGCGCGCCGACGCCTCCGACGACACCGGCAAGACTTGGCGCAAGGACCTCGACTACATCTTCGAACGTCGGGCAGGTGCGAAAGGCGGGTAACCGTGCCGCACTTGACGTAACGTGCGACCCTCAACGAGAACTGTTGGGCCGAGCCGAGACGGGAAAGGAGCAAGATGGGAGCACCCATGTCCAGCCAGAAGGTCAGTACCTCCTTGCACGACATGAGGTCCCATGCGCACGCTCAATCTCGGAATCCTCGCCCACGTCGACGCCGGTAAGACCACTCTCAGCGAGCGACTGCTCTACACCGCCGGCGCGATCGACGACGTCGGCAGCGTCGACGCCGGCACCACCCAGACCGACTCGCTCGAGCTCGAGCGCGAGCGCGGCATCACGATCCGATCCGCGGTCGCCTCGTTCCTCGTCGGCGACCTGGCCGTCAACCTGGTCGATACGCCCGGCCACCCGGACTTCATCGCGGAGGTCGAGCGCGTCCTGGGCGTCCTGGACGGCGCGATCCTCGTCGTCTCGGCGGTCGAAGGCGTCCAGCCGCAGACCGCACTCCTGTTCCGCGCGCTCCAGCGGCTGCACGTCCCGACCCTCGTCTTCGTCAACAAGATCGACCGGGCCGGCGCCGATCCTGAGCGAGTCGTCGGGGAGCTCAGGCGGCGATTGGCGCCTGGCATGGTGCCGATGGGCACGGTGCGGGATGCCGGTAGCCGGGCGGCGGCAGCGGAACCGTCCACGGCGGCCGACGACGCCCATGGGACCGCCCTGACCGAGACGCTCGCCGAGCACGACGAGGCGATCCTCCATTCCTACGTCGGCGACGAGGCGGCGCTCCCATTCGAGGCCCTTCGCCAACAGCTCGCGATCCAGACGCGGCGTGGCCTCGTCCACCCGGTCTTCTACGGGTCCGCGGCCAGAGGCACCGGGGTCGACGCGCTGCTCGCTGGTGTCGATGAGCTGCTTGCTGGCTCGACCGGTGACCCGGACGCTCCGCTGTCGGGTCGCGTCTTCAAGATCGAGCGGACCGCGTCCGGCGAGCGCGTCGCGTATGTGCGTCTGTTCGCCGGCACGCTCCGCCCTCGTCAGCGCGTCCAGGTCGGGGGAGGGGAGGAGGCGAAGCCGACATCGATCCGCGTGTTCGCCCCGACCGGGGCGCCGCGCCGTGACGTGCTCACCGCCGGGGAGATGGCGACGGTCCGCGGCCTCGGCGCGGTCCGCGTCGGTGACGCCATCGGCGAGCCGCCACCAGGTGCCGAGGCGAGCCCTCGATTCCCGCGGCCGGCACTCGAAGCCGTCGTCTTCGCCGTCCGGCCCGAAGAGCAGGGCTCGCTCCGCGCCGCCCTCAACCAGCTCGCCGAGCAGGACCCGCTCATCGATGTCCGCCAGGACGACCACCGGCACGAGATCTCGGTCTCACTCTACGGCG
Source organism: Chloroflexota bacterium (assembly GCA_029240655.1). Lineage (GTDB taxonomy): Bacteria > Chloroflexota > Limnocylindria > Limnocylindrales > CSP1-4 > SPCO01. The sequence continues at coordinate 1,055 of JARDZW010000040.1, read as the reverse complement.
AGGTCCAGAAGGAGGTCATCGGGGCCACGCTCGAGCGCGACTTCGGCATCGCCGCGGACTTCCGCGAGACGACCACGGTGTGCATCGAGCGCCCCGCGCGCATCGGGGAGGCCGATGAGATCATCCACGCGAAGACCAAGTCCAACGTCACGGGCCGCAGCTCACCATTCAGCACGAACCCGTTCATCGCCACGCTCGCGCTGCGCATCGAACCGGCGCCGGCCGGATCCGGGATCGAAGTCCGAACGGACGTGGAGATCAAGCTCGTCCCGCTCTACCTGTTCCACACGGTCGAGACGTTCCAGCAGCAGGTCGACGGGTATGTCCGAGAGGCCCTTGCCGAGGGTCTGGCCGGGTGGCCAGTGACGGACTGCCGGGTCACGATCACCGACTGCGGCTACCGGTCGCCGGAGACGAGCGCTGCCGATTATCGGCGGCTCACCCAGCTCGTCGTCGCGACGGCACTTGAGCGGGCCGGGACATGGGTCTGCGAGCCGCTCGCCGACCTCTCCCTGGAGCTGCCGAGCTCGACCGCGCAGGCCGTGCTCGCCGTCCTGGGCCGGCTCGGTGGACGCGTGACCGGCCAGTTCTCCGCGAACGGCCTGTCGCGGGTTTCCGCTGTGCTTCCCGTGGCGCGCGTGCGTGTCCTGCAGCGCCAGCTGCCAGGCCTGTCGATGGGTGAGGGCATCCTCGAGACGCGCTTCGGGGGGTACCAGCCGATCGGCGAACACCCGCCGACTCGACCGCGCTCGAGCCCGAGCCCGCTCGAGCGCGATGCCTGGCTCGCATCGCTGACGAAGCGCGGATAGTCAGACCGCCAATGGTCGACGGGGGTTGCGCGGCCGCATCACCCCAGCCGTCCGACATTGCGGTGGCGTGACAGCTCGCCGCGCCGGGCCTGACCCGCGATCTGATCCACATCCACAAGCCGTACCTCCTGACAACCCGGAGCGTGCCGACGCTGCCCGAAATCGGAGGTCATGCCATGAAGCGCCGAGCCCTAGCAGCCGCCTTGTTCCTGTCATTCGCGGTCGCGGGGCCGCCTGCAGGAGTCG
>JARDZW010000039.1 GCA_029240655.1 Chloroflexota bacterium | reverse complement strand
CGAACTTCGCGCCGAGGCTTTCGTCGGCTCCGACGCCGAAGAACACGTCGAGGAAGTTGGTCACATCGGGGTAGTCCGCACCCCAGCCGAGGATGAACAAGCCGTCCAGCTCGCCGCGGCTCGCCGTGGTGAGGTAGGTCGTGTCGTCCTGGACGTCGATCTCGGCGGTGATGTTGAGGTTGGTCTTGAGCTGGTCCTGGAGGTCCGTCGCCACATCGACCGGAGCGGAGATGTAACCACGGGGCAGGGCCCGCAGGTGGAGCTTCGTGGTGAAGCCATCCGGATAGCCAGCCTCGGCGAGCAGCTCCTTGGCCGCGGTGGCGTCGAACTCGTACCACGGGTCACCGGTGCAGCCACCGGGGATCTCGCATGGCGTGAAATGGGTCGCGACCGACGATCCGGGCGGGTAGAACGTGTCCACGATCCGCTGCCGGTCGATGCCCATGGCGATCGCCTGGCGGACCTTCTCGTTGTCCCAGTACTTCTTCGTGTTGTTCATGCCGACGTACATGATGTTCAACGCGGTGCGCTCGAACAGTTTCAGCTCGGCATTGGCCTTGATGGTGTCGAAGTCGTCGGCACCCGGATTGTCGATGCCGTCGACGGTGCCGGACGTGAGCTCCACGAGCCGCTGTGCGGGCTCGGTGCTCCAGCGGATGACCGCGTCCGGGGTCAGGGGCGCATCGCCCCAGTAGTCGGCGTTGGTCTCGAGCGCGATGTCCGAGCCGGACGTCCAGGCCTTCAGCTTGTAGGGGCCCGTGCCGTTCGGGTTCCGGAACAGGGCCTCGCCACCGCCACCGGTCTCCGTCAGGTATTCGGAGTCCTGGATGGCCAGCGACGTGAACGCGACCTTGGACAGGAACGCAGCGTCGGGTGCGCACAGGGTGAACTCGACCGAATTGGCGGCAGTCGCCTTGATCGAGCCGATCTGGCCGTTGTATCCCTCGGTCCCGCAGGCGGAGCTACCGTCCTCCGGGTATGACACCGCTTCGAATGGCGCCGTGCTGACGGGTGGTTGGCTCGCGACGCCAGTGCTCGACGTGGGTGCGACGCTCGCTGGCGCCGCCGGACCACACGCCACTGCGATGATCACAGCGCTGCCAAGCAGCGCGGTGAGCCTGAGCGGCAGGCTCGATAAGCGAGTCATGCGCTGAACTCCTCCTCGTGATGTCCCGCTGCAGCCCGTTGCCTCCCTGGCTGGCCGCATGGGACGTTCCAGTCGCGGCCGAACGTGATCCGGCCGCGAGTCGCGGGAACAGTAGCACCGGCGGGGCCGCCATGCCAGCGTGCAAGAGCAGTTCCAGGCACGCTCGCGAGCCCCGTGGCGGGCGTTTCGGAGCTCGCTTGGCAAGCGAAGAACAGGCGGGTCGGTCGCCACGTTCGCGTATGCTCGCGCGCATGGACACGATCCGGGTGGCCCTCGCACAGCTGGCGCCCAGCCTCGGCGAGCTGGACCGCAACCTGGTCCGTCATCACGAGCTCCTCGAGCAGGCTCGGGCGGACAAGGCGGATCTGGTGGTGTTCCCGGAGCTCGGTCTGACGGGCTACCAGCTCCAGGATCTCGCGGCGGAGGTCTCGCTCAGGCTCGACGACCCGCGGCTCGCGGATCTTGCGGCCGCGACCGAGGGCCTTTCCGCGATCGTCTCCTTCGTCGAGGAGTCAGCCGACCACCGGCTGTTCATCGCGGCCGCGCTGCTCGAGGACGGGGCGATCCGGCACGTCCACCGCAAGCTGTTTCTGCCGACCTACGGCCTGTTCGACGAGCGGCGCTTCTTCGGGGCGGGCGACATGCTGCGAGCGGTGCCGTCCCGTTTGGGCCTGGGCCTGGGGATCGGGATCTGCGAAGACTTCTGGCATCTGACCGTCCCGCAGATCCTCGCGCTGGACGGCGCCCAGATCCTCATCAACGTCTCCTCGTCGCCCGGCCGCGACCTTGCGGCCACGAACGAGGTCGGCCTCGGCACGGCGACCTCGTGGCGGACGTTGATGCGCACGTATGCCCAGCTGACGACCTCGTTCGTCGTGTTCTGCAACCGGGTGGGCGTGGACGAATCGATCTCGTTCTGGGGTGGCTCGGAAGTGATCGCCCCGACTGGCGCGGCGCTCCTGAGCGCACCGATGTACGACGAGGGCCTGTTCAGCGTGGATATCGCCCCGGCCGACATCCGTCGCGAGCGGATCGGGCTGCCGCTCCTGCGCGACGAGCGACCGGAACTGCAGCTGCGCGAGCTCGCGCGGATCATCGCCGAGCGCGCGGGCATGGCGCACGACTCCACGAGCGAGCCGGGTGCCGAGCCCGGACTGGACCTGGCGCCAGGTGACCGATCGCCACATCCGATCGGCTTTCGTCGGGAGGCCGAGGGATGACGAGCCCGGTCGCTTTTGAGCTGCCACCCGAGCTTGCGATCGACACGGACATCGCGCGGCGGGTCATCGGGGAGTTCATCCGCGGCCAGCTTGGGCAGGCGGGCTTCGAGCGCGCCGTCCTGGGCCTGTCGGGCGGCATCGACTCCGCCCTGGTCGCCTACCTCACCGCCGAGGCGATCGGCGCGGACAAGCTGCTGTGCGTCCTCATGCCGTACCGCACCTCGTCGCCGGCCTCGCGCTCCGACGCCGAGGAGGTCGTCCGCCGCCTGGGTACCGCGTCGGAGCTCGTCGACGTCACCCCGATGGTCGATGGCTTCTACGGCCCGGAAACTGATGCGTCCGACCTGCGGCGGGGGAACTTCATGGCCCGCATGCGGATGAGCGTGCTGTACGACCGATCGGTCACCTGGGGCGGACTGGTCGTGGGGACCGGCAACAAGACGGAGTCGCTGATCGGCTACACGACCATCTTCGGCGACGCGGCCTGCGCGTTCAATCCGGTCGGGGACCTCTACAAGAGCCAGGTTCGCCAGCTCGCCGCCGCGATGGACGTACCCGACTCCATCATCGCCAAGGCGCCGTCGGCGGACCTGTGGCCCGGCCAGACCGACGAGATCGAGTCAGGATTCAGCTACCCCGAGCTCGACCGCCTGCTGTTCTGGCGCATCGACAAGCGGCGCTCGATCGACGAAGTCGTGGCGCTTGGCTTCGAGCGCGACCTCGTCGAGCGGGTCGATCGGATGGTCGCCGGCGCCGAATTCAAGCGCCAGGTGCCGCCGATCGCCAAGCTCGGGCCGCGGACGGCGGGTGTCGACTACCTGTACCCGCGCCGGCGGCCGGGGTCGGCACGCGAGTGATCGGGGGCGACGCGGGCGCGGACGCCCCGTCAGGCGGCGCAAACCAGGGCGCTGTGACGGGCGGAACGGGCGCAGGAGCCGCGGCGGCCGGAGGCGTGCTGTACGTCGTGGCCACGCCGATCGGGAACCTCTCGGACGTGACACTTCGAGCGCTCGAGGTCCTGGCCGCTGTGCCGCTCATCGCCGCCGAGGACACTCGACTCAGCAAGCGCCTGCTGGACCGTCATGGGGTTTCGGGGCGGCTGACGAGCTTCCACGCCCGGAGCGGCACGGGACGGCTGGCGTCGCTACTGGAGCATCTGCGCGGGGGTGCGGACCTCGCCCTCATCACCGATGCCGGAACTCCCGCGGTCAGCGATCCGGGCGCCGACCTCGTCGCAGCGTGGGCGGGGGAGGGAGGCAGGGTCGTGCCGATCCCCGGGCCATCGGCCGTGCTCGCCGCGGTCGCCGCGTCCGGGGTGACCGGGCCGCGCTGGTCATTCGAGGGATTCCTGCCTCGCTCCGGGCGCGACCGCAAGGATCGGTTGGCGGCGATCGCGGCCGACGAGCGGGGAGCGGTGCTATTCGAGGCGCCAGGGCGGGTCGCGGCCACGCTCCGGGATCTGGCCGCAGCCTGTGGCGCGTGGCGGGCGGGCGCGGTGTGCCGGGAGCTCACCAAGGTGCACGAGCAGATCGTGCGGGGCACGCTCGGGGAGCTGGCAATGGCCGCCGGCGGGGGCACGATCCCCGCGCGGGGCGAGTTCGTGCTCGTGGTCGGGATGGACCGGAACCCGGACGGCCCGGGCACGACACCGGCGGCCGAGGCGGCCGCACGGGACGATGTCGCGGCCGCGCTCGCACAGGTGCAGGCGCTCGTCGACGCGGGCACGCCACGGGGTGAAGCCGCGAAACGTGTGGCCGCGGCCACCGGTCTGCCGCGCCGGCGTCTTTACGAGGTCGCCGAGGGCTCCTGAGCGGCCGTCGTCGTGGCTGGATCCGTCGCATCGAGTGCCTGCGCCGTCCGCGGGGGCGGGGCCGGGTGCTCGCCATTCGGCGCCGCGTCGCCTTCCTCCCGCGCGCGCACGACCTCCTGGGCCGCCGTTGCCGCGACGGATGCGGCACGTGCCGCCCAGCGCCACTCGGAGCCCGCCATCTGATCGATCGCCTCCGCGGTGCGACGGTCTGCAGCCGCCTCGAGCACGGCCTCGGCCCCGGATCGCACCACGCGACCGAGATCCTCCAGCGCGCCGAGCACGCCCTCGCGGGCGACACCTGGCGTCTGCGCGCCGACCAGGGCGTCCCCGGCCATCGCCCCGGCGCGCAGGTCGCGCTCGATCTGGAGGCGCTGTCGGTACAGCACCTCCCACTCCTCGTACGGGATCTCGAGTGTGGCGAGCTGCTCGTCGATCGTGGCGAATTCGGCCGCGGCGGCGTCGTCGAACCGACGGGGACGATCCGGGGTCGCAGCCATCGGCCGTGCCATGGCGGCCAGCCGATCCTCGATGGCCTGTGCCTCGGCGCTGATCGTGAGGTGGGCGGACGAGGTGGTCAGGCGGCTGGCCATCGCAGCCCGAGCGCGCGCCACGAGGGCCGGCTTGCCCGACACCAGCAGGTCCATCGGGTAGATGAGGATGTCGAGGTCCTCTCCGTCGAGCTGGATGAGCTTCTCAGGGACCAGCGAATGGGCCCCGGTGCCGGCCACGGCGGCCAGCCAACGCGCGGGCTTCGACATCGCCGCGGGGGCCGTCGTGGGCGTGACCTCGAGGCCCGCCGTTTCGAGCGCCCGGTCGAGATCGGCCGCGACCTCGTCGTACTTTCCCGGCTCGATCACCAGCGGGACGTGCGCGTCGGTCCAGCCGCGGGCCAGGCTCTGCGCCTTGCGGAAGATGGCCAGCCCCGCGAGGAAGATCAACAGAACGGACAGAAGGACCGTGAGCGGATACCCGCGGGCCACGCCCTCGACGGCGCGCCGCGCCGACGCACCGGCGGGGTTCGAGAGCGTCAGGGTCAGCGCGCCGATGACGCCCGGCACGATGAGCGCGCCGATGAGCATGATCAGGCGGATCACATCCTCGGGGACGAGGTCCTGATCGGGGATGAACAGCAGCAGGAACGTCCCGACGTCCGGGAACAGCACGCCCGCGAGCAGCACGATCCAGATCACCGATCCGAAGGTGATGCCGAGCAGCAGGTACTGCCGGTTCGCTGGCACGCGTCCGAACAGGAGCGTGCTCGCCCAGCCCAGCGCGGTCATGAGGATCTTCCCGACGAAGCGTGATCCGAACGCGAACAAGGCGGCGAGGATGGCCATGTCCGCGAGGGTGCATCCGAGTGGCTGTCACGAGTTCCGCACGAGGCCGCCGCGGCCTTACGGCTGCCTCTCGACTCGGTAGCATGGTTGAACGGGAGCGGCGACGACGCGGGAGGGGGAACACGCGTCGCCGCCGCGGGAACTGCGTAGCGGCTGTCAGGCCGCGGCTTCCGTGCCCTCCTCCTCGTCGTCGGCCGGATCGTCCGGCGTGATCGCGTCGGCGCCCTCGGGGATGGGGTCGCTCGGCGGGACATCGCCGAACTTCTCGGCCTGGGCGACGAGGGCATCAGCCGATTGCTGGGCCTCGTAGTCCTTCTTCCGGCGCCCGGACAGCATCTCGACGTGGCTGGCCACCACCTCGGTCTTCCAGTGCCGTTGGCCGCGATCGTCATCCCATGATCGCGTCTGCAGGCGACCCTCGATGGCGACCTGCTGGCCTTTGCCGAGATACGTGCCGGCGATCTCCGCCAGCCGATCCCAGGTGACGACGGGGTGGTACTCGGCCTTCTCGCGGCCGCCCCCGATGAACTCGTTGCTCGCCACGGTGAACGTCGTGACGTTCTTTCCGGATGCGAGACTGCGCATCTCCGGGTCGCGCGTCAGGCGCCCAGTCAGAAAGACCTTGTTCACGGTCCGATCTCCTTCCCGGTCGGCCGGAATGGTCCGGTACCGACCTGCGTACGGACGGCGGGTCCAGAGTCGGCGGGGCTGGGTCGCCGGCCCCGGCGGACGGGCCCGGCGGAGGGTCGCGTTCGGCGGTACGGCGTTCGGCGGGGCGATCGTTTCGGCGGGGCCGGCAATCACCGGCGGGCACTACGGACCCTAGCAGCCGAGTCTTATCGGGGCTCCATCGGAGACTTCACCGCGGCTTACCAAACGGAGTCTCAGCGCGGGACTTCGGGCTGCGCTCCTGGCCAGGCGCCGTGGCTCGAGATCAGGGTTTCGTGGCCACGACGATCCCATCGTCGTAGGACGCTGCCACGACGGCGAGCCGCCCATCCTCCGGGTCGATCCGGATGACCGCGCCGTTAAAGCCTCGGCTATCGGGCAGGGTCTCTCTGGACAGCGATCCGTCGCCCTTGGTCGTTATGTAGCGCAGGCCCAGCATCGGCTCGTCGATGATCGCATGCCAACGGCCGGTCGCCGGATCGAGGGTCACCGACGTGGACCCGGTGGACTTCGAGATGCGCTCCGACTGCCACGTGCCGTGGATCTCGGTCGCGAGATACGTCCCATCCAGCGGGCCGGGTTCAGGGCCGGCGCAGCCGCCACCACCGTCGACGTTCTGGGTCCAGACGATGACCGGCAGGTCGCCCGGACCGAGCACCATGGCAGGCGAGCTGAGGTTGGTCTCATCGGACGACGCGATGAGCGTCGAGTCGATCGATCGGCCGTCGACTCGGGCGAGGCGGATCTCGTGGCCAGTCGAATAGGCCACCCGCGCGTGGCCGTCGTCACCGACACGGAGGGAGGTCGTCTTGGCGTGCGGGATCGGGACCCGCGTCGTCGCGCCGTCGCGCAACGACTCGTAGAGGACCGCACCATCGGGAGTCTGCACCGTCAGGTGCAAGACGCCGTCCACCGCACGGAATGACTGGAGGCTATCGCCGACCTCGCCCACTCGATACGGCTTGGACCACGTATCGGTCTCGTCGGACCGGGTCCGGACGTACACGCCGAGATCCCTGAGCCCGTCGTCGCCACAGCCGCCATCTTCCTGAGCCAGCCGCGAATAGGCCATCAGGAGCTCGGCGCCATCGAGTGCCAGCTGTGGACCGAGCTCGACGCGATCCGACGGCGGCGGGAACACGTCTCCATGCGTGTCGACCGCATCCGGGTACCAGCGGAGGTAGTGGATCTCCTCGTCGCAGCGAGCCGCGATGTGATACCGGCCCCGGTCGTCGATCGTCACGGCGACGCTCCAGCACTCGCCGTCGGCGATCGTGACCGGCTTCGACCAGTCCGCTGGCTCCCTGACCGCGATGAGCGGCGCCTCGGGCGTGGGGAGTGGTGTCACGCTCGGCGTCGGGCTCGGTGCCTCGACGGATGCGCTCGCCCGCGGCCTCGATGATCTCGTTGGAGCCGCCGAGTGAGGGTCCGACGCCGCGGCCGCCCCGCTCGGAGATGGGGCGATCGTCGACGATGGAACAGTTGCGGCCGCGCATGCGCTCAGGAGCGAGACGAGGATGAACACCCCGGCGATCGATCGAGCGCTCCGCATCCCGCATCCCTCCACGCGACGGTCCCATCGGACCGCGCTCGCCCTGATGACGCCCACGCGGTCGCCACTGTTGCACCCCACGTTCGAAGCGCGCTGTCAACCTACCGACACGTCACCGCCGAGCGATCGGCACGCGAGGTGTACAGGTCAGCGGGTAACCGTCTCGGAACGGCCCGGCCGTTGGTCGCCGGACCCGGGCAACGACGTGAGCGCCCGTTCGGGACTCGGCTCGGACCGAAGCATCGATGATCCAGGCTTCGACGGGCCCTCCGCGATGCCGAGCGCGCCGTCGGGGGCCATCGTCTGTGACCCGGCCGCATCATCCGAGACCGCCTCGATGGCCCCGGACAGGGGCACCTGGACCACATCGTCGTCCGCCCGCCGGCGCCGACGTGCCGGACGCACCGGCAAGGCGCCCGGGACCGCGATCGCCGGAGCAGCGTGGGCGTCGCTGGCCGCGATCATCGCCTGTACGGCCGGATCGGGCGCCGGCGCCTCGTTGCCGTACAGATCGCAGAAGGACTCGACAAGCTCGGGGTCGAATTGCGTTCCCGCGTGGCGCCGCAGCTCGGCGATCGCCGCCACGTGCGACATCGCGCGCTTGTAGGGCCGGTCCGTGGTCATCGCGTCGTACGCATCGGCGATGGCCACGATCCGGGCCCCGAGTGGGATCTCGTTGGCACGCAGGCCGAACGGGTATCCATGTCCGGCGTAGCGCTCGTGGTGGTGGAGGATGATCGGCACCGCGTCCTTCAGCGCGGAGGCATGCTCCAGGATCACCTGGCCGACCCGCGGATGCTGGACCACGGTTCGCCACTCGGCTGATGTCAGCGCGGTCGTCTTCTCGAGGATCTCCTTCGGCACGGCGACCTTGCCGACGTCGTGGAGGAGAGCGGCGATTTGCAGCCGATCGATGTCGGCATCAGGCAGCTGGAGTTGCCTGCCCATCGACGCGACGATCGTCGCGATGACCGGCGACGGCTGGCCGCGATAGTGAGGGAGTGGCAGCAGCACGGACGTCAGGGCGTTCGTGGCGGCGTCGCGAGCCAGCTGGCCGACCTCGAGCGCCCGGGCCCGGCCGACCGCCGAGATGGGTGCGCGCGGAACCCGGTTGTCGTCATCGGGCTCGGCGAAGATGTAGGTCTGGTTCCGGCCGAGCGACTTGGCCGAATACATCGCCGCGTCGGCGTCGCGGATCAGGGTCTCCATGCGGACCTTGTTTCCGATGCCACCCGCGATGCCGATCGAGATCGTGACCGAGATCTGCTTGCCGCCCTCGACCGGGTAGCGCTGGCGCTGGACGAGCGCTCGCAGCTTCTCCGCAAGCGAGGCCCCCTCCTCGACGTCGGTCTCGGTGAGGATCAGCATGAATTCCTCACCGCCATAACGACCGATCATGTCAGTCCCGCGCAGGTTCTCGGACAGCGTCTGGGCGACGCCGCGCAGGACTACGTCACCGACACTGTGGCCATACGTGTCGTTGACGGCCTTGAAGTGATCGATATCCACGAAGGCGACCGACAGCGGGCGCTCGTAGCGCGTCGCGCGCACGACCTCGGAGAAGAGCTCGGCCAGGAGCGCTTGTCGATTCGATACCCCGGTCAGCCGGTCGAATGTCGCCCGATCGTGGGTGTCTGCCAGGGCGCCCGAGATGTCGTTCACGGCGCCGGCGAGCCGGCTCTCGAGGCCGACGCCGTGTCGGGGGACCTGGATGGTGTAGTCACCCGCCGCGATGTCCTCCGCGGCCTTGACCAGACGCGAGAATCGATATCGGAAATAGGCCCCCACGAGGAGGGCGGTGAGTGACACGCCGATGGCGCCGACGGCCATCGCAGCGAGCACGGAGCGGAAGCCCCCATCGATCCATGAGATCAGGGCATCGGGCACGAACATTGCCAGGGCCCCGATCGCGACCGGAGCCGCGAGCGCCAGGACCCCGATCAGGCGCATCACGTCCCCAAGGCTACCGGTGGACACCCCCTTGTCGGTCTCGCCGGAGGTACCGCCGGGCACCCGCCAGAGGTACCGTCATGTGGATGGATCGAGGTCCGCGTCAGGGGTCAAGCGGCCGGTCCGCCGGAAAGCCGGCTGCTATACTCCGGCCGTCCTCGACCGCAGCGGGGCTCCCCGCGAACCAGGAGGTCAAGCGATCGCGCGAGAAGGGCGCTTCGGCCGTCCCGTGAGGCGTCCGAGCGGCCACGGACCGATGCACCGTCGCTCTGCAGGCGGGGCAAGACGGGAGAGGTCTATCCGGGTCCCAGGGCATTCGCCCGGGGGCCTTTTTGTTGGGCGCTCACGATGCTCGGCCAGCCGCGCGTGGCCGGGTTCCGCCGGCCGCTCACGCAGGAACGCTCGTGCCGATGGCTCGCGGAGCGTCGCCTCGGACCTCGGGGCGGTCGCGCTCGCTCCCTTGCTCGCCCGGCACGTTCGTCTGACCGGCCTCGTGGGCGGATTCTCGGAAGCGGTCCGCTAGATGCCGGCTACCGTGATCGTCGGGCTGCAGTGGGGCGACGAAGGCAAGGGCAAGACGACCGATTTCCTGGCCGAGCAGACGGCCATGGTCGTGCGCTACCAGGGTGGAGACAACGCCGGCCACACCGTCGTCCGCGGGGATGAGGTCTTCAAGCTCCAGCTGACGCCGTCGGGGGTGCTGTACCCGCACATCACGTCGGTCATCGGCAATGGCGTCGTGGTCAATCCCGTGACCCTCATCGCCGAGTTCGACATGCTGACCGCCCGGGGCATCTCCACGGACCGCGTCCGGGTGAGTCGCAGCGCGCACGTGATCATGCCGTACCACGTGGCCCTGGACCAGGCGAACGAGACGCGGCTCGGGGGCGCAAAGGTCGGGACGACGGGCCGCGGCATCGGCCCCGCCTACGGTGACCGGGCGTGGCGGCTCGGCCTGCGGATGGAGGACCTTCTCGATCGAGCGGTCCTGCGCGAGCGGATCGCGCGCGCACTTCCGGACAAGAACCTGGTGCTCGGGTCGATGGGCGTCGGGCCCTTCGATGTCGAGTCGCTGGTCGACCTGGCCGCCGGCTGGGGGGAGCGGCTCGAGGAGCATCTGGACGATACGACGTGGCTCGTCCAGGCCGCCCTGGCGCGCGGGGAGCACGTCCTTCTCGAAGGCGCCCAGGGCACGCTCCTGGACCTCGACCACGGAAGCTACCCGTTCGTGACCTCCTCCAACCCGGTGGCCGGTGGCGCCTGCACCGGTGGCGGCATCGGGCCGTTGCAGGTCGACGAGGTCATCGGGGTCATGAAGGCGTATTCGACGCGGGTGGGCTCCGGCCCGTACCCGACCGAGCTGCTCGACGGCGTCGCGGCCGGGATCGCCGAGCGTGGCCGTGAGGTCGGCACCGTGACGGGACGCGCCCGGCGCATCGGCTGGTTCGATGCGGTGCCGCTGCGCTACGCGGTCGCCGTCAACAGCGTGAGCTCGATCATGCTCAACAAGCTCGACATCCTGTCCGGAGTCGACCCGCTGTGCATCTGCGTCGCCTACGAGATCGATGGACGGCGTGTCGAGACGTGGCCGTCCAGCGGCGCCGCCCTGTCCCGTGCGACCCCGATCTACGAGCAGTTCCCGGGCTGGACCGAGCCGATCCACGCCGTTCGCTCGCTCGGCGACCTGCCCGAGCATGCTCGGCGCTATGTCTCGGCCATCGAAGAGCACGCGGGCGTACCGATCGTGCTCGTATCGGTTGGTCCGGAGCGCACGCAGACCATCGAGCGGGCCTTCCGGCCCATGCGCCGGCGCCCCGGGATCCCGGCGTGAGCGGGCGCCTCGTGATGCCGACGCGGATCCTGATCGTCGGGAGCGGGGGGCGGGAGCACGCGCTTGCCTGGAAGCTGAGCGTCGAGCCCGGCGTCAACACCGTGTTCGTCGCGCCCGGCAACGATGCGATGGCCGAAGAACCGCGGGTGCGCCGACTGCCGGACGTCGATCCCCTCGACGGCGGCGCCGTGGTGGCGGCCGGCCGGGCCGTCGCCGCCGAGCTCGTCGTGATCGGGCCCGAGGCGCCCCTGGCGGCCGGGGTCGGGGACGCGCTGGGGACGGCCGGCAGCGCGGTCTTCGGACCGGGCGCTGCGGCGGCTCGGATCGAGTCGAGCAAAGCGTTCTGCCACGAAGTGGCCTCGGCAGCCGGGGTCCCGATGGCGCGCTCCGGCGCCTTCGAGTCGGCGGAGGAAGCCGGCGCGTTCGCCCGGGATCTGGCCGCGGAGGGTCGCGGGATCGTCGTCAAGGCGGATGGATTGGCCGCCGGCAAGGGCGTGACCGTCTGCGACACACCCGAGCAGGCGCTGCCGGCGATCGAGGTCGCCGCGGCGGCCGGCCGGGTCGTGGTCGAGGAACGGCTCGACGGTCGTGAGGCCAGCCTCATCGCCCTGTGCGACGGACGCGACGCGCTGGCCCTACCGATCGCCCGCGACCACAAGCGGCTCGGGGATGGCGATACCGGCCCCAACACCGGCGGCATGGGTGCCTACAGCCCGGTGCCGGACCTCCCGGACGCAGCCGCCGATGACCTGATCGACCGGTTCCACCGTCCGATCCTGGCCGAGCTGGCCCGTCGGGGCACCCCGTTCCGTGGCGCGCTCTACGCTGGCCTCATGCTGACGGCGGAGGGTCCGGTCCTGCTCGAGTGCAACGCCAGGTTCGGCGATCCGGAGACGCAGGCGATCCTGCCGCGGCTCGCGGTTCCGCTGGGCCCGCTGTTGTTGGCGGCGGCCGGCGGTCGCCTGCTGGAGGCGGCCCGGCCCTTGGGTCTTGCGGGTGCCCGGCTGCCGGTCCTGCCCATCGCGACCGTCGGGATCGTGCTCGCGGCGGCCGGTTACCCCGATGCGCCACGGCGGGACGACGCGATCGAGGGTCTGGATCGTGCTCGCGCCGCGGGCGCGCTCGTCTTCCACGGCGGCACGGCCCGCGACGACGCGGGCTCCTACCGAACCGCTGGTGGGCGGATCCTCACGGTCGTCGGCCGTGGCCCCGACGTCGCGGTCGCACGCGCCGAGGCGGAGGCGGCCGTCGACCTGGTCGCGTTTCACGGGGTCCAGCGCCGGCACGACATCGGTGCCGATGCCGTGCCGCTCGAGGCGGCTCGATGATCCGCCGCTACATGCTCCCCGAGATGGGGACCATCTGGTCGGAGAGCGCCCGCTTCGAGCAGATGCTCCGGGTCGAGCTCGCGGTCGCCCGCGCGCAGACCGCCCGAGGCCTGGTTCCGGCCGCGGCCCTCGAGGCCATCGAGACCCGCGCCAGCATCGATGTCGACCGGATCGCCGAGATCGAGCGCACGACGGACCACGACATCATCGCGTTCGTGTCGCAGGTCGCCGAGAAGGTCGGTCCCGAGGGTCGCTATCTTCATCTGGGCCTGACCAGCAGCGACGTCGTCGACACGGGGCTCGCGCTCCAGCTCCGCGCAGCCGGCGAGCGGCTCCTCGGCGATTGCGACCGGCTGCTGACCGTGCTCGTGGCGCGCGCCCGGGCCGAAGCCGACACGACGATGATGGGCCGCACCCACTCGGTGCACGCCGAGCCCACGACGTTCGGGCTGAAGCTGGCCGGCTGGGCGTTCGAGGTCGACCGAGGCCGCACGCGTCTGGCCACCGCCGTGGACGAGATCGGCACGGGCAAGATCTCCGGGCCGGTCGGGACGTACAGCCACCTCGACCCGGACATCGAGACCGAGGTCCTTGCCGAGCTGGGGCTGCACGTGGATCCCGTGAGCACCCAGATCGTCCAGCGCGACCGGCACGCGGCGCTGCTGGCGACGATCGCGATCCTGGGCGGGACCCTGGAGCGCATCGCGACCGAGATCCGCAACCTCCAGCACACCGAGATCGGCGAGGTCCAGGAGCCGTTCAAGACCGGCCAGAAGGGCTCGTCCGCCATGCCTCACAAGCGCAATCCGATCGTATCGGAGCGGATCTCCGGGCTCGCGCGGCTTCTGCGTGGCTATGCCCACACCGCGCTCGAGAACCAGCCGCTCTGGCATGAGCGCGACATCAGCCACTCGAGCGCGGAGCGGGTGATCCTGCCCGACGCCACGATCCTGCTCGATTACATGCTCGTGCGCACGACCGGCTTGCTGGAGGGCCTCGTCGTTCGCTCTGAGCGGATGCGCGAGAACATCTCGCGCGGTCTCGGCCTGCATGCGAGCAGCCGGGTCCTCGTGGCGCTCGTGGAGAAGGCCGGCATCGGCCGCGAGGAGGCCTACGCGATCGTCCAGCGCGCGGCCCTGCGCGCCGCGGACGAGCGGGCCCCCCTGCGCGACCTGCTGGCCCTCGACCCGGTGGTCGCCCAGCGCCTGTCCCTCGCCGACCTCGATGCATGCTTCGACGAGGCGACCTTCCTGCGCAACGTCCACACCGTCATCGCCCGGCTCGATGGGATCGCGGCGACCTCGCCCTGGACTCCGGCCGCGCTGGCCGCACCGACGAGGCCCGACTCGCCTGCCACCGCCGAGGTCTCCGATGCTGACCGCTGACCACTTCCTGAGATCGGGCAAGGTCCGCGACCTGTACACCCTGGCGGACGGCCGCCTCCTGCTGGTTGCCTCGGATCGGATCAGCGCGTTCGATGTCGTGCTGCCGACCGAGATTCCCGACAAGGGGCGCGTGCTGACCGGCCTGTCGCGGTTCTGGTTCGCCGAGACAGCCGGGATCGTCCCGAACCACCTCCGCGCCACCGACGTCGGGATCCTCGCGATGGCTGAGCCACTGCCGGGTTGGGCGAAGATCGGCCCGCACGACAAATGGCGCGGTCGCGTGATGATCTGCCAGAACGCGACCGTCGTGCCGATCGAGGCGGTCGTCCGCGGCTATCTCGCCGGTTCGGGGTGGAGGGAGTACCGCGAGCACGGGACGGTCTGCGGGATCCCGCTGCCGGAGGGACTCCGCGAGAGCGACCGATTGCCGGAGCCGATCTTCACGCCGGCGACGAAAGCCGAACAGGGCGAGCACGACGAGAACATCGACTTCGACCAGATGATCGAGCACATCGGCCGGGACGCGGCGTTTGATCCCGACAACGCTGCGGCCATCGCCGAGGTGATCCGCGACCGATCGATCGCCCTCTATCGGTACGCCGCGGCGATCGCCGCTCGCGCGGGGATCCTGCTGGCCGATACCAAGTTCGAGTTCGGCCTCGGGATGGAGGCCGACCTCGACGGCGAGCCGGGCCGGGCCGTCGGACCGGCGGCGGAGCAGATCGAGCGACGAACACGTCCGTCGACGGGGCGCCGACCAGACGATGGGAACGGCAAGCCGATCGAGGACCAGTTGATCCTCGTGGACGAGGCGCTCACGCCCGATTCGTCTCGGTTCTGGGACGCCGCCACCTACGAGCCCGGGCGCCCGCAGGCGAGCTTCGACAAGCAGTTCGTGCGCGACTGGCTCGAGACGCAGCCCTGGGACAAGACCGCCCCCGGCCCGGAACTACCCGACGACGTCGCCGCGGGCACGCGCGCTCGCTACATCGAGGCCTTCGAGCGGATCACCGGCGCGAGCTTCGATCGATACCTTGCGCAGGACGTCATCGCCCGATGAGCACCCATCGATACGCGGTCAATGTCACGCCCAAGCCGGGCATCCTCGATCCGCAGGGTCGTGCCGTCGAGGGCAGCCTCGACCACCTCGGGATCAGCGGGGTCAGTGGCGTGCGGGTCGGCCGGCGTGTCGAGCTGACGGTCGATGCGGCCGACGAGACGGCGGCCCGCGCCATCGTCGAGCGGCTCGCGGGGGAGCTGCTTGCCAACCCCTTGATCGAGGCGTTCGCCATCGAATCGATCGCGGGAGCGTCGTCGCGGACCGCTGCGCCGGACACTGCGCCGCCGGCCACCGCCGGGGAGCGGCCCGCATGACGGTTCGCATCGGCGTCGTCGTGTTCCCCGGCAGCAACTGTGATCGCGACACGGTGCACGCCCTTGTCCAGGCCGGCGCCGAACCGGTCGAGCTGTGGCACGAAGAGGCCTCGCTCGGCGGCGTCGCCGCGGTCGTCCTGCCCGGCGGATTCGCCTACGGCGACTACCTGCGGGCCGGCGTCATCGCGCGCTTCAGTCCGGTCATGCGCTCGGTGGCCCAGTTCGCCGCCGACGGGGGCCTCGTGCTCGGCATCTGCAACGGCTTCCAGGTCCTCGCGGAGGCCGGGCTCGTGCCCGGGGCCCTGCTCCGTAACCGGGACGTGCGATTCCTGGGGCGCGAGGTCTCGATCTCGGCCGAGCGGCTCGATACGCCCTTCACCCACGCACTCGACGGCGCCGGGCCGCTGCGAATGCCGATCGCCCACGGCGAGGGCTGCTACTTCGCCGATGCGGCCACGCTCGATGCGCTCGAAGCGGACGGCGGCGTCCTGTTCCGGTACGTCGACGAGGCGGGCAACCGCGCCGCGGAGGACGATCGTGCCGCCAACCCGAATGGGTCGCTGCGGGCCATCGCCGGCGTGATCAATGCGGTTGGTAACGTGGCCGGACTCATGCCCCACCCGGAGCGCGCATCGGAGGCCATCCTGGGCTCCGACGACGGTGCCGGGATCGTCCGTTCTCTCGTGGAAAGCGCCGCCAAGGCGGTCGGCGAGCGGCGCGTCACCGTGGCCCTCCGATGACCGTGGCGGAGCGATCCGTGGACCTGCTCCATCGGCGCTTGGGTGTGACTGACGAAGAGCTCGGCGCGATCCGTGACCGGCTCGGCGGCCGCGACCCGAACGACCTCGAGCTCGCGATGTTCTCGGTCATGTGGAGCGAGCACTGCTCGTACAAGAGCTCGAAGCCATTGCTCAAGACGTTGCCCACGGCGGGCGATGGCGTCGTCGCCGGACCGGGCGAGAACGCCGGGGTGATCTCGATCGGGGATGGCCAGGCGGTCGCCTTCAAGATCGAGTCGCACAACCACCCCTCCGCCGTCGAGCCGTACCAGGGCGCGGCGACCGGTGTCGGCGGCATCCTGCGCGACATCTTCACGATGGGCGCTCGCCCGATCGCGGTGCTGGACGCGCTGCGGTTCGGAGATCCCGGCGATGCCCGCACCCGGCACCTCATCGACGGCGTCGTCCGGGGCGTCGGCGGGTACGGCAACTGCGTCGGGGTGCCGACGGTCGGTGGCGAACTCGTCTTCGACCCGACGTACACCGGCAACCCACTCGTCAACGTGATGGCCATCGGTCTGCTCGAGGAGCGGCAGCTCACGCTCGCGGCGGCCCCGGGACCAGGCAACCTCGTCGTGCTGTTCGGATCCACGACCGGGCGCGATGGGATCGGTGGCGCATCCGTCCTTGCCAGCGCGACGTTCGGCGATAGCGACCCGTCGAAACGCCCATCCGTCCAGGTCGGCGATCCGTTCGCCGAGAAGCTGCTGATCGAGGCCAGCCTCGAACTCATCGAGCGCGGGCTCGTCGAAGGCCTCCAGGACCTGGGGGCGGGCGGCATCACCTGTGCGACCTCGGAGACGGCGGACCGAGCCGGGACGGGCATCGTCGTCGACCTGGACGCGATCCCGCGGCGCGAACCGGATATGGAGCCGTTCGAGGTGATGATCTCGGAGTCGCAGGAGCGGATGTGCGCCGCGGTCCTCCCCGACCGGTGGGAGGCCGTGCGCGATGTCTGCGTGCGCTGGGGACTACCGGTGGCGGTCATCGGACGGGTCACCGACGACGGCGACATCACGGTCGTGGAGGGTGGGCTGGACGATGATGGACGGGCCCGAGCGGGGGCGCGCGAGATCGCGCGGATGCCGGCCGCGGCCCTGACCAGTGACGCGATCATCCATGAGCGGCTCGCCACGGCTCCGCAGCACCGGCGGGCGGCACCAGCTCCAGGTGCTCCCATCGACCCGAGCGACCGGCTCCCGGAGCGGGGCATGGACCCGGGCGCTGTGCTGTTGGGCCTCCTCGGCACGGCGAACCTGTCCTCGCGCCGCGCCGTCTTCGAACAGTACGACTCCACGGTCGGCGCGGACACGGTCGCGGGCCCCGGTCGCGGTGCCGCCGTATTGCGGGTCAAGAACACGACGAAGGCCCTGGTGGCGTCGACGGACGGCAACCAGGCGGTCGGCGCGCTGGATCCCTACCTGGGTGCCGCCCTGAGCGTCGCCGAGGCCACGCGTAACGTCGCCATCACCGGGGCCCGCCCGCTGGGAGTCACGAACTGCCTCAATTACGGCGACCCGACCCGCCCCGAGGCCTTCTGGCAGCTCAGCGAGGGCGTCCGCGGCCTCGGCGACGCGTGTCGGGTGCTCGGATTGCCGGTCACGGGCGGCAACGTCTCGCTGTACAACGAATCGCCCGACGGCCCCATCGCCCCGACGCCTGTGATCGGCGTGGTCGGTCTGCTCGAGGACATCGGAAGGCTCGTCGGACCGGCCTTCGTGACCGAGGGCGACCCGATCCTGCTCGTCGGCGAGTCCACGCCGGGAATGTCCGGGTCCGCGTACGCCGCACTGGCCGGCGCGGCCGTCGAGGACGGCCCGCCGGCCCTCGACCTCGCGCGCGAGGTCGCGCTGCAGGCGTTCATCCGCGAGGCGATCTCGCGTGAGCTCGTGGCGAGCGCCCAGGACGTGTCGGGGGGTGGCCTGGCCGTGGCCCTCGCCGAGGGCGCGATGTGGAGTGGGCTGGGCGCGCAGGTCCGGGTCCCCGTTGCTACATCGCCGGCGGTCGAGCTCTTTGGCGAGAGCCCCTCGCGCCTGGTCCTGACGGCCCGTCCCCGGTTCGCACCCGCCTTGATGCTGCTCGCCCTGCAGCACGGCCTGCCGATCGAGGAGTTGGGCGTGGTCGGTGGTGACCGCCTCGTGATCGAGCTCATCGGCGCCGGCGCCACGGGTGCCAGCGAGGAGCGAGGCAGCCGCATCGCCGACGCCCTCGAGGTCCCGATCGCCGACCTGCGGCACGCGTGGGATCACGGCCTGGCCCGTGCCCTCGGCTGGGAGGGCTGAGGGGATGTGCGGCGTCTTCGGCGCGGTCACCCCCGGAGCGGAGCCCACGGAGGCGGCCGCGATCGCGACCCTCGGCCTGTTCGCGCTCCAGCATCGCGGGCAGGAGTCGGCCGGCGTGGCCGTCAGCGACGGCGAGCAGCTGATGCTGTACAAGGACCTCGGGATGATCAGCACGGTGCTCGACGAGCGCCACCTGCCGAGCCTGCGCGGCACCCTGGCCATCGCCCATTGCCGCTACTCGACCACGGGCTCCACGATCTGGGAGAACGCCCAGCCGACCTATCGCCAGGGACCAAGGCGCTCGATCGCGATCCCACGCGTCCGTGGCGCGTTCACGCTGGTGATCCTCGATCAGAAGCGGGTCATCGGCGTGCGCGACCCGCACGGCTTCCGCCCGCTCGTCCTGGGCCGGTTGCCGGCCAGCGCCCGGGTCGTCGGCGGTCCGAACGATGGCACGCTGTGGGACGACGAGGCGCAACAGGGCTGGTGCCTGTCGTCGGAGACCGCAGCCCTCGACATCGTCGGAGCAGAGTTCATCCGTGACGTCGAACCCGGCGAGATCGTGGTCCTGGAACCGGGCCGGCCGCCGCGATCGATCCGCTACGCGGAGGCCAACCCGAAGCTGTGCGTCTTCGAGCTCATCTACTTCGCCCGGCCCGACTCGTACATGGAAGGTCGCAACCTGTACGAGGTTCGCCGCCGCATGGGCGAGCAACTGGCGATCGAGCACGCGATCGACGCGGACCTGGTCATGCCGGTCCCCGATACCGGTGCTCCAGCCGCGGCCGGGTACGCCGAGGCGAGCGGTCTGCCCTACCGCGAGGGCATGTACCGGAACCGCTATGCGGGGCGCACGTTCATCCAGCCGTCGGCCGGGCTGCGGCATCGGGGCGTCACGATCAAGCTCAACCCGCTGCGCGAGGTGGTGGCCGGCAAGCGCCTGATCGTGGTCGACGACTCGATCGTGCGGGGCACGACGACCAAGAAGATCGTCGAGCTGCTGCGCAAGGCCGGGGCCAGGGAAGTCCACGTCCGGATCAGCGCGCCGCCGATCTATCACCCCTGCTTCTACGGCATCGACACCTCCATCGAGACGGAGCTCATCGCCTCCACGAAGGCCGAGCCCGAGATCCGCGAGTTCATCGGCGCCGACTCGCTCGGGTATCTCTCGATCCGTGGCGTCCTGGCGGCGCTGGACCTGCCGTACGAGCGGTTCTGCTTCGCCTGCTTCGATGGCAACTATCCGGAGCCCGTCCCGTATGACGCGGCGAGCCGCAAGTTCATCCTGGAAGAACCTGTGAGCGCCGCCGACCGTGCCTGAGTCCCGCTCCGCCTATCGGGAATCCGGAGTGGACGTGGAGGCGGGCGAGAGAGCCGTCGACCTCATGCGCAAGCACGTCGACTCGACTCGCCGCCCCGAGTCGGTCGGCGGCCTGGGTGGGTTCGGCGGCGCATTCTCCATCCCGGCGGGCTACCGCGAGCCCCTCATGATCGCCTCCACGGACGGCGTCGGGACCAAGACCGTGATCGCGGCCGCTGTTCGGCGGTTCGACACGGTCGGCATCGACCTGGTGGCGATGTGCGCCGACGATGTCGTGTGCACCGGTGCGGAGCCGCTGGCGTTCCTCGACTACCTCGCCGTCGGGCTGCTCGACCCGGTCGACGTCGCGGAGCTGGTCGGTGGTGTGGCGGCCGGTTGCCGTGAGGCCGGTGCCGCGCTGGTGGGTGGCGAGACGGCCGAGCACCCAGGCGTCCTGGAGGCGAACGAGTTCGACCTGGCCGGATGCTGTATCGGTGTCGTCGAGCGGTCGCGGGTCATCGATGGCAGCGCGGTCGTGGCCGGCGACGTCGTCCTGGGGCTCGCCTCGTCCGGGCTGCACGCGAACGGCTTCTCCCTCGTGCGCGGGTTGGTCGCCCAATGGGACCTGGACTTCGCCGAGCCGTACCAGGTCCGCCTGCGTCGAACCCTCGGCGACGTCGCGACAGACGAGGCCATCGCGGCGGCGCCCCACGAGACGCTCGCGACGCTCGGGGAGGTGCTGCTCACACCGACCCGGATCTACGCGCGGGCCGTGCTGGCGGCGCGGGCCGCCCTCGTCGACGCCGGCCACGATCTCCACGGTCTCGCCCACATCACGGGCGGGGGACTGCCGGGCAACGTGCCGCGCGCGTTCCCGGATGGGCTCGGCGCCCGCCTGGACCCCGCGCGCTGGCGTCCGCCGTCCGTTATGCGCCTGATCGGCGCGCTCGGGGGCCTCGAGGACGACGAGTTGCGAGCGACGTTCAACGGCGGACTCGGGATGATCGCCGTCCTGCCGCGCGAGGCCGCCGGCACCGCGCAGGCAGCCTTCGCCGAGCACGGCATCGAGAGCGCGATCGTGGGCGAGGTGCTACCGGCCCACTCGTTGGGTGGCGCCCGGTATGTGGAAGGTGCGCTGGAGTCGATCGCGTGACGGATGGGCGGATCGTGGTCGGGGTTTCGGGGGCTGGGTCCAACCTGCGAGCCCTGTATGCCGCTGCCACTCGCGGCGAGCTGGGCGGCGAGATCGTCCTGGTCTTCGCGGACCGGGCGTGTCCGGCGTTGGGATGGGCCGCTGAACAGGGGATCGACACGGCCCTGATCGCGGACGGCGGGGACGCCGTGGTCGCCGAGGCGCTGGCGGCGGCGCGACCCGATGTCGTGGTCCTGGCCGGCTACATGCGGATCCTTGGTCCCACGGTGCTCGGCGCGTTCGAGGGACGGATCCTCAACACCCATCCGTCGCTCCTGCCGGCCTTCCCGGGCTCCCACGCGGTCAGGGACGCCCTCGCGCACGGCGTCGCGGTCACGGGCGTAACGGTCCACCTCGTCGACGCGACGCTCGACGGCGGCCCCATCGTGGCCCAGGAGGCCGTGCCGATCCTCGCCGGCGACGACGAGGCATCCCTGCACGATCGCCTCCGAGCCGTCGAGCACCGGCTCCTGCCGCGGGCCGTCGGCCTGCTGCTGGCCGGCGCCCTGAAGGTCGCCGCCGACGGCCGGCACGTGACGATCGATCTCGAGCGCGCCGACGCGCGTGTGCCGTTGCCGCGTCGCGCGCTCCTGTCCGTGTCGGACAAAACGGGTCTCGCGGACCTGGGGCGCGGGCTCGTCGCCAGAGGCTTCGAGCTCGTCTCGACCGGCGGTACCGCGCGGGCGCTTCGTGAAGCGGGACTGCCCGTGACCGATGTCGCCGCCGTGACGGGCAGCCCGGAGATGCTCGATGGCCGGGTCAAGACGCTGCACCCGCGCGTGCACGGGGGGCTGCTCGCCGATCGCCGGCTTGCCGACCACCGCCGCCAGCTGCTGCGTGCCGGCATCGCACCGTTCGAGCTCGTCGTGGTGAACCTCTACCCCTTCGCCGCGGCGCTCGAGCGCCCGGGGATCACGATCGATGAGCTCATCGAGGAGATCGACATCGGCGGGCCGTCCATGGTCCGGGCCGCGGCCAAGAACCACGCGAACGTCGCGATCGTGACCTCGCCGGCGCGCTACGGCGCCGTGCTCGAGGCGCTCGATGGTGAGGCCGGACCCGACGACGGCTTCCGGCGCGACCTGGCGCTCGAGGCGTTCGCCCACACGGCGGCGTACGACGCCCGGATCGCCGCGGAGCTTCCGGCCCGGTTCGTGGACGCGGGGCTGCGCGATGCCGCCGACGACCCCTACCCGCCCACGCTGACGATCCCGCTCGAAAAAGTCGAGACACTGCGCTACGGCGAGAACCCGCACCAGCGGGCGGCGCGCTACCGCCGGCCCGGCACGGACCTGGACGACGGCCTCTTCGGGGTCGAACGCGCCCCGCTGCAGGGCAAGGCGCTCTCGTACAACAACGTGCTCGACGCGGCGGCGGCGTCCGGGCTCGGCCGGGCATTGCGCGGCCCGGGTGTCGTGATCGTCAAGCACACCAACCCGTGTGGCGCCGCCGAGCGGGCGACGCTCGTCGACGCCTGGGAAGCGGCCCTCGAAGCGGACCCGGTCAGCGCCTTCGGCGGGGTCGTCGCGCTGACGCGCGAGGTCGACCGACCCGTTGCCGAGGCGCTCACGGCGATCTTCCTCGAGATCGTCGTCGCTCCCGCCTACACGGACGACGCGCTCGCGATCCTCGCGAAGAAGCCCAACCTGCGCGTGCTCGTCGATGAGCGCCTGGTGTCCGACGACGCGGTCGCGGTCGGTGCCGCATCGCCGCTCGGCTCGATCCGGACCGCCGGTGGAGCCGTCCTGGTCACCACGCCCGACGTCGTCACGGACGCGCCTGCGACCTGGACGTGTGCGACCCGGCGTCCGCCCACCGACGCGGAGCAGCTCGATCTGGACCTCGCCTGGCGCCTCGTGCGTGGCGTGACCTCGAACGCGATCGTGCTCGTTCGCGAGGGCCGACTCATCGGGATGGGCAGCGGCCAGACCTCGCGCGTGGACGCGGCGCGACAGGCCATCGCCAAGGCCCACGCGATGCTTGGTGTGGCCTCCACGGTCGGTGCCGCGTGCGCGTCCGATGCGTTCTTCCCGTTCCCCGATGCCGTCGAGGTGTGCCTGGCGGCCGGTGTCAGGGCGTTCGCCCAGCCTGGTGGCTCGGTGCGCGACGCCGAGGCCGTGGCCGCGGTCGATGCGGCCGATGGGACGATGCTCATCACCGGGACGCGCCACTTCCGCCACTGAGCGTCGGGCGCCCCTGGGTATCATCGGGTCGTCAGGCAGGGGCGCCGAACGGCCTCGTGCTTGACCCGGCGCCGGAGCGTCCCGCATCATCGGGCCATGGTTCGACTCGGGAGCTCGATGGTCATGCCCGGGCGGCCCCGCTCCGGACGATCCTGACCCAGGATCCGCGCCGGCGGCCGGCCGCCGTGTCCACCCCCGCCCAGCGCCGCGCGCACGAGTCCCCGAACCAGGAAGCCACCCATGCCTGACCGTCCCCGTTACTACCTGACAACGGCCATCGCCTACGCCAACAACAAGCCGGGCCTGCACACCCTGTATGAGGTGATCGGCGCGGACGTGATCGCGCGCTGGCACCGGATGAAAGGTGACGAGACGCGGTTCCTGACGGGCACCGACGAGCATTCGATCAACATCGCGCAGAGTGCGGTCGACGAGGAGCGCCCCGCGCGTGAGTTCGTCGACGAGAAGGTCGAGTACTTCAAGGCCGCCGAGGACGCCCTGCTCATCAGCCCCGATCGGTTCATCCGCACGACCGACCCCGACCACATCCGCGCGGCGCAGGAGATGGTCCGGCGCGCCCACGCGAACGGCGACATCTACCTCGGCACGTATGAAGGCTGGTACTGCCCGAACGAGGGCTTTCGCAACGCCACGGACGTGGTCGAGACGGCGCGCGGGACGATCTGCCCGAACCACCCCGACGTGCCGCTCCAATGGCTGACCGAGAAGAACTGGTTCTTCCGGCTGTCGGCCTACCAGGAGCGGCTCGAACGCTACTTCGACGACCATCCGGACTTCGTCCAGCCCGACTTCCGACGCAACGAGATGCTGGGCTTCATCCGGGGCGGGCTCGAGGATTTCTCGATCTCGCGCGAGCGCACTCCCGGTGATTGGGGCATCCCATTTCCCATCGCCGAGAACGGTGAGACCGCTCTGCGCGAGGACGGCACGTGGGACCCGGAGGCCGGCAAGATCTACGTCTGGTACGACGCGCTGATCAACTACATCACCGGGGCCGGCTTCCCGGACGACATGGACGCCTTCGGGGCCTGGTGGCCGGCCGACCTCCACGTCATCGGCAAGGACATCGCCCGATTCCACACGATCTTCTGGCCGGCGATGCTCTGGAGCGCGGGTCTCGAGGCCCCCCGCCACGTCTGGGTCCACGGCTGGTTGCTGGCGGCCGGCGGGGAGCGGATGAGCAAGAGCCGCGGCAACTTCCTGGACCCCAATGACTTCGTGGGCGCGTTCGGTGCCGACGGGGCGCGCTACGTGGTGCTGCGTGAGGTGCCATTCGATCGCGACGCCGAGGTGTCGTGGGATTCGTTCGTCCGACGGTTCAACGCCGATCTCGCGAACGACTTCGGCAACCTGTTGAACCGGACCGTCTCGATGACGAACCGGTACCTCGATGGGGAGCGGCCGGCGCCGCGACCCATCGGAGAAACACCATTCGGAGAGGGCTGGAATGCGTTCCTTGTTCGGTCCTATGGCGATCATCTCGAGCGCTGCATGCTGCACATCGCCCTCGGCGAACTGTGGACGCTCGTGGACGCCGCGAACAAGGTCGTCGATGCGGAGAAGCCGTGGGTGCTCGCCAAGGCGGCCAAGGAAGGCGACGAGGCCGCCGCCACCCAGCTCCGCGGCGTGCTCGGGGACCTGCTGGAGGCGTGCCGGCTGATCGGCCTGGCCGTGGCCCCGTTCATGCCGAACGTCGCGCCCCGTGTGCTCGCGCAGCTCGGCTACGGGTACGACTACGGTGCGGACGGGAACGGCGGGCCACCGATCCTCGAGCAGCTGACCTGGGGCGCCCACGCGGGTGAAGATGGTCGAGTCGCGACCGCCGAGCCGCTGTTCCCGCGTCTGGACGTCGAGGCCGAGACTGAGGCGTCCTGATCGGGCGGGAGTCTTCAGAAGCGGTGATCCGGCTACCCGCCGCAGGCTGACAGCCAGCGATTCGGGCCGCCGGGGCGAAGCTGGGACGTGGATCCAGGCTGACACGCGTCGTCGAGGGCTTCGAGCCAACGTAGCTGGCCCGTGCGGGTCACCCCGCCGACGCCTCGCGGCGAGAACGGTGGCTGAGATCCAGCGCTCACAACTCCCGCCTGGCGGCGGGCAGCTTGCGACCTCGACCCAGGTTCACACCTACCATGCCCCGATGCGCCTGGTCGACTCGCACTGCCACGTCAACGCGGACCGTTTCGAGGGCGACGCCGATCGAGTCCTGGGCGCTGCCCGCCTCGCCGGCGTCGAGCGGATCCTCGTCCCGGGCTGGAATCTCGCGTCGAGCGGCCGCGCCCTCGACCTCGTCGAGCGCTTTCCCTGGCTGGACGCCTCGGTCGGCGTCCATCCGCACGACGCCGCCAAGGCCGATGACGCCGCGTGGGCGCAGATCGTGGCCTGGGCCAGCGACGAGCGCGTGGTGGCGATCGGTGAGACCGGCCTCGACTACGACCGGATCTTCAGCCCGATCCCCGATCAGCTGGCGAACCTGCGACGCAACCTGGCGCTGGCCTTCGAGACCGGCAAGCCCGCGATCCTCCACTGCCGCTCCGCGACCGGAAAGCGCGACGCCCAGGACGCGCTCCACACTGAGCTGCGGGACGCCGGCCTCGGCACGGCCGCATGGGCCGCGGCCTTCGGCGACCGACCCCCGTTCGTGATCCATTCCTTTTCCGGCCCGACCGACTATGCCCGGGCCGTACTGGATCTTGGAGCTGCGATCAGCTTCTCCGGTCTCGTCTTCCGGGCCGGCGAGGAGACGTCGGCCGAGGTCGCGGCGATCGTCCCGGCCAGGCGCCTTCTGGTCGAAACGGACTCGCCGTTCCTGGCACCGCCTGGCGCCCCCAGGTCGCGCAACGAACCCGAGTACGTGCGCATCACCGCCGCCTGGGTGGCGGAGCGGCGAGGCACCACCGGAGACGCGCTAGGGAAGACCCTGATCGAGGCCTAC
This sequence comes from Chloroflexota bacterium, assembly GCA_029240655.1. Taxonomy (GTDB): domain Bacteria; phylum Chloroflexota; class Limnocylindria; order Limnocylindrales; family CSP1-4; genus SPCO01. The sequence continues at coordinate 1,513 of JARDZW010000039.1, read as the reverse complement.
GAGCGCACGTTCCCGCGGCCCGTATGAACGAGTTGACAGGGCGGCTATGGGTTCGGTAGGCTGACGCTAGCACTCTGACACAGAGAGTGCTAATGCATCGCCGACCCGCCTGGACGAGGGCCGAGAACCACTCGGCGGGAGATGTCAGGGACGCGTCCGAGCGGTGCTACAGATGAGGGACCGGCAGACCACGCCCCGTTCCGGCGGGTCGCTGCTCCGACAAGCCATGCCTGACGGTCGGCCCTGGCCGTCACAGGAGGAACTGCACGTTGGCCAAAGCCACTGCCACTGCCACCGCTACGAAGTTGCGCCCACTCGGTGACCGCGTCGTGATCGAGCCGATCCCGCGCGAGGACATGACCAAGAGCGGCATCGTCCTTCCGGACACCGCCAAGGAGAAGCCCCAGGAGGGCAAGGTCATCGCCGTCGGACCGGGCGCATTCGACAACGACGGCAAGCGCATCACGATCGACGTCTCGACCGGCGACAAGGTCCTGTACGCGAAGTACGCCGGGACCGAATTCAAGCTCGACGGCGAGGACCTCCTCATCGTCGCGGCGAAGGACATCCTGGCGATCGTCGAGGGCTGAGGGCGCGCGTCGCCACCACCTCGACCCCAGACCCGACATTTCCTGGAGGAAACGAATTGGCTAAGCAACTGATCTTCGACGAGACCGCTCGTCGCTCACTCAAGCGCGGGATCGACCATCTCGCCGACGCGGTCAAGGTGACGATCGGCCCCAAGGGTCGCAACGTCGTCCTCGACAAGAAGTTCGGCTCGCCCACGATCACGAACGACGGCGTGACGATCGCTCGTGACATCGAGCTGGAGAACCCGTTCGAGAACATGGGCGCCCAGCTGCTCAAGGAAGTCGCCACCAAGACGGACGACGTCGCCGGCGACGGCACGACGACCGCGGTCGTGCTCGGCCAGGCGCTCGTTTCCGAGGGCCTTCGCGTCGTGACTGCCGGGGCGAACCCGATGGTCGTCAAGCGCGGCATCGAAGCGGCCGTCGAGGCCGTCGTGGCCGAGATCGCCAAGCAGGCGCGCCCTGTCGACAATCGCGCGCAGATCGCGGCCGTCGCCGCCATCAGCGCTGCCGATCCCGAGGTCGGCGAGGTCATCGCCGAGGTGATGGACAAGGTCGGGAAGGACGGCGTCATCACCGTCGAAGAGGGCCAGAGCCTGGGCCTCGAGAAGGAATACACCGAGGGCATGCAGTTCGACCGCGGCTACCTTTCGGCGTACTTCGTGACCAACCCCGATCGGATGGAAGCGGTCCTCGACACTCCGCTCATCCTGATCACGGACAAGAAGATCTCCAGCGTCCAGGACATGCTCCCCGCGCTCGAGAAGGGCGTCCAGCAGGGCAAGCCGATGGTCATCATCGCCGAGGACATCGACGGGGAGGCTCTCGCGACCCTGGTCGTCAACAAGCTCCGTGGCACGGTCTCCGTCCTCGCCGTCAAGGCGCCGGGCTTCGGCGATCGGCGCAAGGAGATGCTGCGTGAC
>JARDZW010000038.1 GCA_029240655.1 Chloroflexota bacterium | reverse complement strand
TGTGCTCTTCCGATCTCAGCGTCGAAGTCGAGCCGGAGCTGCAGCTCTCCGCCGGCAGGCCGCGCGGTGGCCCGGCCCGGGCCCCAGCCCTCGGGTCGACCAGCGACCCGGGCAGCCGGCACATACCCGCTTTCGGCCACGCTCCGCAAGCTCTCCGAGCGCTGTTCGGCGGATTCGCCGGCCATCGGCGGGAGACGCTCGATCAGGGTCCGGAACTCGTATTCGCGGAACAGTCGCACGACGGTGTCCCGGTCGTAGTCGCCGAGCCGCGCGGCCTCGAGGTCCAGCTCCACCGGAAGATCGCAGACGATGCGCGAGAGCTCGCGGCCCATCTGGATCTGGTCGAAGTGCTCGCGCAGCTTTTCGCGCAGCTTCTCCGGTGTGACCTCGTCGATCCGGGCGAACATGTCATCGAGACTGCCGAACTCGCGGATGAGCTTGGCCGCGGTCTTCTCCCCCACGCCCGGGACGCCGGGGATGTTGTCCGTGGGGTCGCCCTTCAGCGCTTTGTAGTCGACCATCTGGTCCGGCCGGAGGCCGAATCGCTCGTCGATCCGGGCCACGTCGTACATGACGGTGTTCTCGACGCCGGAACGAGTGGTCATCAGCCGGACGCGCGGCGTCACCAGCTGGAGCATGTCCAGGTCGACGGTGACGATCGTGGTCTCAAGGTCCTCGTTGCCGTCGAGTTTCTTGGTGATGGTGCCGATGACGTCGTCGGCCTCGAAACCGGGCATCTCGTAGACCGGGATCCGCAACGCTTTCACGACCTCGCGCACCTTCGGGAACTGGTCGCGCAGGTCGTCCGGCATGCGCTGGCGCGTGGCCTTGTACTCCGCGTATTGCTCGTGGCGGAATGTCGGACCTGGAAGATCGAACGAGACCGCCAGATAATCGGGCTGGAGGTCCTGGAGGCCGCGCAGAACGATGCTCGCGAAGCCGAACACGCCGTTGACGAGCTCGCCACGGGACGTCGTCAGCGGCGGCAACGCGTAGTAGCCGCGGTAGACGAGCCCGTAGCCGTCGAGCAGCATCAGGCGTTCCATGGCTTGGCCTCTGGGTAGCGTCGCGGCGGCCAGCGGCAGTTGCAGGCACGACCGGGGCGACGCCCCAAGAGTGTACCGTCAGCGGCCGCGTCTACAGGCGGCGGGCGCTCCAGCGGAGGAGGAACAACCCCAGGCCGGCGATGAGCAGCGTGGCCGCGGCGATCAGGAGCGCCGAGCGCCCCGTGGCGTCGTCGCGGATCGACTGCAGCGTCGCAGCGGCATCCAGTCGCGCTTCCATTGCCGCGTCGCCGTCGTCTCCGGAGAAGACTTCGCCACCGCCGGCCGTCTCGGACGTCGGGGCTGCGCTGAACGCGTCGAAGTCGGTCGCCTGGGCGGCTGGAGCCGCGGCCGCCGAGGCCGCAGGTGCGGCGGATGCAGGGGCGGGCATCGGCGCCGCTTCCCCCACCGCGGACAACGTGGCTGAGGTCGCTCCCCCGGCGCCGCTCAAGGCAGTGGGAATGGTCGCAAGGAGGAGCCCCGCGATCCCCATGGTGGTCAGGCCCATCGCCAGCGGGAACGTGATGCCGTCGCGGGCCGACCCGACGGCCTTGAGCACGCGACGCAGACCGTGCGGCCGGAGGCGCGCCGCATCGGCGGCCGTCAGCGTGAAGTCACGTGGTCGGGCTGGGATGGCGGCCGACGGGATCGCCCCCGAGATGGCGACGAGATCGGCGAACAGGTTCGCACAGGGCCCGCACGACTCGAGAGCTGCCTCCGCTTGCGTGCGCTCGGAAGGGCTCAGGTCGGGGTCGCGGGTAGCAAGCGCGGCCATCCATGCGGGGTCATGGGCGTCGTGATTTGCGGGGTTTGCAGGCTGATTCGGTTCCGTCATGTCCTCCACCAGACGACCTTGGCGGCCAGGTGGTTCCCGCGTGGCGCCCGATCGTCGTTCAGCATCATCGCATCGGCCGTCCGTGCACGGCCAGCCGGCGGGCCACGAACAGCCCGCCGCCGACCACCAGCAGCCCGACGGACAGCGTCACGGTCGGGGATGGTCCCGTGTCCGCCCCGATGGTGGCCTCGCGGTTCGTGGTGTCGCCCATGAGCGCGGGCGCTCGGCCGGCCGGCTCGGATGACGCGGCGCGATGGGCGACCTCGCTCGGCGCGGCGGAGCCCGCGGTCGAGCCCATCCCCAGCAGCAGAGTCGGCGCCGCGGTCAGCAGCAATCCGGCCAGGCCAAGGGTCGTGAGGCCGACGGCGAGCGGGCGCGTCAAGTTGTCGCGGGCGGACCCCACGGCCGACCACCACGCCCGCCACCCGGGAGGGCGGAGGCGTCGAACGTCGTCAGGGGTCAGCGTGAACGAGCGCGGGCGCAGAGGCACCGCCGACGTGGGCAGCGAGGCGGTCACCGCGACCAGGTCCACGTACAGGCCGACGCAGCGCGCGCAGAGATCCAGGACCGGGGCGAGCCGAGCACCGCGGTCCGCGGCCTCGGCGACGAGCAACGGGTCGTGACCCGCGTGACCCATCGGATCAGCCACGGAACAACTCCATGCGGTCCGAGAGGATGTCCCGCAGGGCCAGGCGGCCGCGGTGGATCCGCGATTTGACGGTGCCCAGCGAGACACCGGTCATCTCCGCGATCTCGCCGTAGTCGTAGCCTTCGATGTCATACAGGACGATCGCGGCTCGTTGGTCGTCCGTGATGCGGGTCAGGGCCACCGCGATCGCCCGGCTGCGCTCGGCGTGGATCGCGGTGCGTTCGGGATCGGCCTCCGCCCCCGCCGGTGGCTGCCAGCTCTCGTCCTCGAACTCGGGGTATGGCTGGACGGGTCGACGCTTCCGGGCGCGCTGGGTATCCATCGCGGCGTTGACACAGATCCGGTTCAGCCAGGACCTGACGCTACCGCCGCGGAACGAGGCCAGGTTGCGATACGCGGAGAAGAACGCTTCCTGGACGCAGTGCGGCGCTGGACGGGGTCGTCGGTGACCGTCGTCGAGCGAAGGTCCTCCACGGTCTGGGGGTCCCTCCGGACGGCGATGCTGGCGGACGTGAGGCGGGGGGAGTCTAGCATCGGTCGGGAGACGCGGGTAGGTGGGGTCAGGTTCCGCTGGGGCGCCGCGCCCGAAGGGAGCGGTACGATACGCGGCCCGACCTGGCCGAAGTGGCGGAATGGCAGACGCGACGGTCTCAAACACCGTTGAGGGCAACCTCGTATGGGTTCGACTCCCATCTTCGGCACCAACCCCGGGACACGCGCCACGTACCGTTCGCCGCCAGAGTGCGCTTGCGGCCCCGCTACGATGGACGCGTCATGCCAGCCAGGGCCACGCGCCGATTCATCGGCTACCCGACCGATTCGCTCGTGGCTGTGCTGCCCGACGCTGCGTCTGCCGCGTCCGCAGCCGCTGCTCTTCGCTCGGCCGGGATCCCGGACCGGGATATCACGATCCTGCGCGGTCCCGAGGGCGCAGACCGATTGGATGGCACCGGTGCCGCGAACGGTGTGATCGCCCGGCTACGGCGGCTGGTCTCCTTCACGCTCATGGATCAGCTCGTCGACATGGCCACCTACGAGCAGGCCGTACGCGACGGTCAGGTCGTCGTGATGGCGAAGCCGCGAAATGCGGCGCGCAAGGCCGCGGCCATCACGGTCTTAGGCGAGCAGAAGGGCCACTTCATCAACTACTACGGCCGGTTCGCGACCGAGGAGATCGAACGCTGGCGCGGCCCCGAGCCGAGCGTGCCCGGCCTGTTGCGCCGCTGACGGTCAAGGGCCTCCGACGTTCAGGCCGCGTCCACCGTTTCGAGCACGAAGAGCGGGATGAGCCGTTCCGTCTTGCGCTGATACGTGGCATACAGGGGAAACGCCTCGACGACCAGGCTCCAGAGGCGGTCGCGTTCGGCCGCAGCGACTTCGCTCGCGCGGACGTCGAGCACCTGGCGCCCGGTCTTGATCGTCGCTCGCGGATCGGCCCGAAGGTTCCGGGCCCAATGCGGGTCCTGCGGGCTCCCGCCCTGCGAGCCGACGACCACCAGACGGTCGGCGTCCTCCCACGCGTAGAGCGGGACCGTTCGGGGCTCGCCGCTGAGGCGGCCGGTCGTGGTCAGGGTCACGTTCATGCGACCGAGGGTATCGGAAGTCCGGTCAGTTGGGCCACAACCGCCGGACCGGGTATCGTGACGGCGCCATCCACCTTCGAAGGAGTCCCATGTTTCGACGGATCTTCGGGCCCGGGCCCGAGCACGAGCAGGCAGCCGACCAGGCCGAGGCCGCACTGACCGCCGCACCGACCACCGCCGGGGAGACCGCCACCGTCCGCCGGATCGTGGCGCGACTGGAGGAGATGCCGCCCGAGCGGGCCCGGCTCGTGGCCTCCGCGGCCTACACCCTCGCCCGGGCCGCCCAGTCCGATCTCGAGATCAGCGCGGACGAGACCGCCGTGATGGAGCGGGAGCTGCAGGCGCACGGCGCGCTCGATGAACCCACGGCCGTACTCGTCACCGAGATGGCCAAGCTCCAGGCACGAACCGTCGGAGGCACCGAGAACTACGTCGTGACCCGGGAGTTCACGAGCATCGCGACCGAGGAGCAACGGATCAACATGCTTCGGGCCTGCTTCGCCGTCGGTGCGGCCAGCGGCACGATCTCCGCCGAGGAGTCGGCGGCAGTGAATCAGATCGCCAGCGAACTCATGCTCGACACCGACGTCGTCACAGCGATCCGGTCCGAGTTCCGCGAGCGGCTCTCGTCCGTGCAGGAGGTCCGCCGGCTCGCCGGCCAGGGCTGATCCAGGTGCGGGGGAGGACGCGCGCGACCGGCCTGGCGTTCGTCCTCGCAGTCGCGACTGCGCTGATCGGGTGCGCAGCGCCCGAAGTCGCGTCGCCGACGACTTCGGCGGGGATCGTCGTGACCTTCGAGGTCAACGATGGCGAACGCTTCCGCGTGCTCCTGATCGATCCCGCCGACCAGGCGATCGCGCTCCGATTGCTTGACGGTGGCGAAGGTCCGGACATCCCGAACGGCCGGATCGTGCGCGACACGGGCGTGAACGAAGGCTGGTCGTGGTCGCTCGATCCCACCGATTTCGAGTTCGCTGACCTGACCACCGAGGTGTGCGACGGCGAACCGAGCGACGTCGAAAGCCGGACGCTGACGAGCGACCGCTATTGCCCGTGGTCGGCGCGCGTCGTGGAGATCGAACCGGCGTCCTGAGGCAGGATCGCTCCAGATCAGGCGCTCATGAGGCGCAGATCGACCAGGCCGTCGCCGAGCCGCCGGCGGACCTCGGCGAGCAGCTCGGCGTCGTAGGCGACGCCTCGGCGGAGCTCCATGGGCAGGGTCGGTCCGCCGCCGGGCGCGGGCACGTGGATGACGACCCGCGTCGCCCCGGGCCGGTCACGCAGCAGGGCCTTGAGGGCCTCCATCGCGCTGACCAGCCGGTCGGGCGCCGCGGCGTGCTCGAACCGAACGTGCAGGATGGCGCCCGGACCGGCAGCGACCGGCGCGTCGGCGGTGGCGTCGGCCACGATACGAGCTCGGGCCTCGTCAGGCACGGCGGGTTCCTCGTGCAGGTCGTGGGCATCACCGGCGATCGCCACGGCACCGGCCGGCTCGAAGTACGCCGTGATCGGCTCGGCGGGCTGGATCCGGGGCATCGCATCCGGTGGGGGTCCGCCATTGCCGTCCTCCCGCCGCGGAGAGACCGTCGCCGGTCGGTCGACTCCGTTGCCGCCCGGTCCGCTGCCCGGCCCGGGGCCCACCGGAACCGGCTGGCGGCGTGGGCCGCCGCGTCCCGCGGAGCGATCGCCCGCTGCAACCTCGCGCGCGAACGCCTCGGGCCCTCGAGCGGAGGCGTCGTCCCAGTCCGCCGCGAGATCGGCCAGCAGCGACACCTCCTCACCCTTGTGATCGACGCGTCCGGCGACCAGCAGGATCGCCCCGTCGCGCCACGTCGGACGGCTCGTTTCGTACAGGCGGGGAAAGACCACGACCTCGATCGACCCCTGGAGATCCTCGAGGGTCGCGATGGCCATCGCCTCCTGGCGCTTCGTGATGACCGTGCGGATCCCGGTGACGATGCCGCCGATCACCACGCGCTGGCCATCGAGGGCTTCGTCCTTGAGGTCGCCCGAGTAGGCATTCACGTACCGGCCGACCTGCTCGGCGACTTCGCCCATCGGGTGCTCGGAGAGGTACAGGCCGAGCAGCTCCTTCTCCCAGCGCAGTCGCTCACGCACCGGCACCTCCGTGGCCGCCGGCAACGGTCGCTCGAGGACGTCTGCGTCCCCGGCACCCAGGTCGAAGAGCGAGGTCTGGCCGGTGATCCGATCGCGCTGGGTAGCCTGTGCCGACGCGATCGCGTCGTCGACCCCGAGCAGGAGTTGGGCCGGGTGGCCGAACGCCCGCATGGCCCCGACCTTGATGAGTGCCTCGAGCACCTTCCGGTTCGCGAGTCGCAGATCGATGCGAGTGCACAGATCCGTCAGCGAGCGGAACGGTCCGCCTTCGGCGCGGGCCGCGATGATCGATTCGATGGCCCCTTGGCCGACGTTCTTGACGGCCAGCAAGCCGAATCGGATCGCGTCGCCTTCGACGGTGAACTCGAGGTGGCTCGCATGGATATCCGGCGGCAACACCTCGATGCCCATCCGGCGACACTCGGCCACCGCGGCGGCGACCTTCTCTTCGCTCGCCCGGAAGGCCGTGAGCACCGCGGTCATGTAGTCGACGGTGTGATTGGCCTTGAGGTACGCGGTCTGGTACGCGATCAGCCCGTAACAGGTCGCGTGGGCCTTGTTGAAGCCGTAGCGCTCGAAGGGCTCGAACGCATGGAAGACGGCATCGATGACGCCCGCGTCGACCCCGCGCTCCGCCGCCTGGGTGACGAACCGCTCCTTCTGGGCCCGAAGGACCGACGACTTCTTCTTTCGGATCGCATAGCCGAGCGTGTCCGCCTCGGGACCCGTGAAGCCACCGAGAGCGACGGCCGCGGACATGATGTCCTCCTGGTAGACGAAGATCCCGTAGGTCTTCTCCAGGTACGGCTCGAGCAGCGGATGGAGGTAGGTGACCGGCTCCTGACCGTGCTTGCGGCGGATATACGCCGGGATGTTGTCCATCGGGCCAGGGCGGTACAGGGCGACCATCGCCGCGAGATCGTGGACCGAGGTCGGGCGGAGTTCACGGATGTAGCGGCGCATGCCCGCGGACTCGAGCTGGAAGATGCCGGTCGTTTCGCCTGACGCCAGCAGGTCGAAGGTCTTCGCGTCGTCGAGCGGGATCGCGTCGAGATCGATGGTGATGCCCCGGTGTTCCTGCACGAAATCGACCGCCTGGCGGAGGATCGTCAGGTTCGAGAGGCCCAGGAAGTCGAACTTGAGCAGGCCCATCGCCTCGATGGCGTGCATCTCGTACTGGGTCATCAGCGCGTCCGAGTTGGTCGCCTTCTGGAGAGGCATGAGCTCGGTGAGCGGCTCGCGGCTGATGACGACCCCGGCCGCGTGGGTGCTGGCGTTCCGGGCGACGCCTTCGAGATGCCGCGCGAAGTCCGTGATCCGCTTGATCGACGGGTCCGCCTCGACCTGCTCGCGCAGTGCGGGGGCGGTCCGGATGGCCTCCTCGAGCGTGATCCCGAGCTGGTTCGGGACGGCCTTCGCAATCCGGTCGACCTCGCCATACGAGTGGCCGAGCACGCGGCCGACATCGCGGATGGCGGCCCGGGCGAGCATCGTGCCGAAGGTGATGATCTGCGCGACGTGGTCCTGGCCGTATTTGCGCCCGACGTAGGCGATGACCTCGTCGCGCCGCCCATCCTCGAAGTCGACGTCGATGTCCGGCATCGTCACGCGGTCGGGGTTGAGGAAGCGCTCGAACGGGAGCTGGTACAGGATCGGGTCGACTGGCGTGATGCCAAGCGTGTACGTGACGATGCTTCCAGGCGCACTTCCGCGACAGGTCGTCTGGATGCCCTCGCGCCGGGCGAACGCGATGAAGTCCGCGACGATGAGGAAATAGGCGGCGTAGCCCATCTGGAGGATGACGCCCAGCTCGTAGTCGAGCCGTTCCTGCAGTGCCGGCGTGACGGTCCCGTAGCGGCGCTCGAGACCCGCCTGGCACTCGGCACGCAGCCAGCTTTCGACCGTGTGGCCGTCCGGCACCGGGAAATGCGGGATGCGCAGCTGGCCAAGCGGCAGCTCGATGTCCGTCATCTCGGCGATGCGGCGGCTGTTGAGGATCGCGTCGTGCTGGTCCGGGAAGAGCGCCGCCATCTGGGCCGCCGACTTGACGTAGAACTCGTGGGTCTCGAACTTCAGGCGGCCTGGCGTATCGAGGTTGTTGCCCGTACCGACGCAGAGCAGGACGTCATGCGCCTCGGACTGCTCCTGACGAACGTAGTGAAGGTCGTTGGTAACGACCAATGGCAGGCCGATCTCCGGGGCGAGCCGGAGGAGCTGGCTGTTGAGCCGCGCCTGCTCCGGGACACCGTGATCCTGGAGCTCTAGGAAGAAGCCGTCCTTGCCAAGGATGTCCTTGTACTCGCCCGCGACATGACGGGCCAGTTCCCAGTCCTCCACCTCGAGCGCCTTGGCGACCTCGCCACCGAGGCACGCGCTCAGCCCGATGAGGCCCTCGCTGTACTTCGCGAGGTGCTCGCGATCGATGCGCGGCTTGTAGTAGTAGCCGTCGATGTGGGCGTCGGTGACGAGCCGGCAGAGGTTCTGGTAGCCGCGGTAGTCCTTGGCCAGGAGGATCAGGTGGAACGGCTGGCTGTCGGCCTTGCCCTCCTTGTCGGTCATCGACCGGCGGGCGACGTAGGTCTCGACGCCGATGATCGGCTTGATGCCCTTGTTCTTCGCGGCCTGGTAGAAGGCCACGGCGCCGTAGAGGGCCCCGTGATCGGTGATGGCCATCGAGTCCATGCCCTGGGCGGCCGCCGCGTCGACCAGCTCCGTGATCCGGCCCAGGCCGTCGAGCAGGCTGAATTCGGAATGGGCGTGGAGGTGGGTGAAGTCGTTTGGAGCCAGGGTCGTCACGGAGGATCCATGGTAGCGGTCCGACCATGACTCAGGTGCCGGCGATCGTCGCCGGAGTCGCTACGGCCGGATGTTTCGGTTCACCCGGAAGACATTGGACGGGTCGTACCTGGCCTTGATCCTCTCCAGGCGGGCGTAGTTGTCCCGGTACGACGCCACCGTGCGCTCGTCCGCCTCATCTTCTGTCTGGAAGTTGACGTAGTTGCCACCCGTCGAGAATGGCCTGATCGCCTGCCACGCATTCCGCACCCACTCGCGGTTGGCGTCGTCGGCCCCGGAGTCGGGCTTCCACATCGCCTGGATCACGCAGGCGAAGGCAGCCTCCCGATTGCCCATGGCTCCGTCATCCTCGGGATGCTCGTTGAGCGCCCCGTCGATCTGGAAGAGCACCATCTGGTTGGCCGGCGCCGTCAGGCCCACGAACTGGGCGTTGTAGGCAGCGAAGAGCTCGTCGCTGAGGGCGGGGACGAATTCGGACTTCCAGTAGTAGTGCATCCCCTTTGGCTGGGTCGCGTCGAGAAGCGTCTGCTGGGCGACGTAGTCCTTGACCACGATGAGGTCGGCCAGTGGCTCGCCGAGGGCCTTGATCGGGGCGAGGTCGGCCTGTGCCTGCTCCAGGGACCCCGAGTGGCACGCGAGCACCATGACCACCGGAGTGCCGTGTGCGGACTCGGGAAGCCACGGCGCGGGCGGCGCATTCCGCCGTACCACGACGGAGGTCAGCTCCCGGGGGGCGGACTCGGCGACCGATCGAAAGACAGCCAGGACGGCGTCGGCCTCGGACGCCGGCCAGGCGATGACGCCCGCCGTCACCTGCGGCCCGACCTCGTGCAGCCGCAAGACGAACTCGGTGACGATCCCGAAGTTGCCGCCGCCGCCGCGGAGCGCCCAGAAGAGGTCGTCGTTCTCGGTGCGGGAGGCGCGCCGCACCGTCCCGTCGGCCGTGACGATCTCCACCTCCTCGAGATCGTCGACCGTCCACCCGAATCGACGGGTCAGATAGCCGAACCCTCCGCCGAGCGTGAGCCCGGCCACGCCGGTCGCGGAGACGAAACCGAGCGTGGTGGCCAGACCGTGTTCCTGTGTCGCTCGGTCGACATCGCCCAGGTTGCAGCCCGGGCCGACGCGCACGCGGCGCGCCTCGGCGTCGACCTTCACATCGTTCATCGTCGACATGTCAAGGGTGACACCGCCGTCACAGAGCGCCAGGCCGGCGATGTTGTGCCCACCGCCCTTGATCGACAGCTGAAGCTGGTTATCTCGGACGAACTCCAGCGTTCGCACGACATCCGAGACGTTTGCCGGGCGCACCACCACGGCCGGCCGCTTCTTGATCATCCCGTTCCAGATCGCGGTCGCTTCGGCAAACACCTCGTCGTCCGGGTAGATCAGGGGGCCGACAAGATCGGCCGCCAGCGCGTCGAGGGGTTCTCCCGGGACCTCCCGAGTGTCGCCGGTAAGACCGGTGATCTGCACAGCTGCCACGTGACCCTCCGTCGATGTAACCCCCGAGCGATCCTGCTCGCGGTGCAGGTCAGCATTATGGTGTCGGTCGAGGTCGGCGTGCGGCTTGTGGCTGGCGTGTGGTCGTTCGAGATCGCGACCGCGCGGATGACGGACGGCGCATCGATCGGTGACGCATTACGCTCCCGACCGTGAACACCGACATGGAGCGGCCCGCGGATGACGCCGAGATCGAGGCCATCGTCGTCGAGGCACTCGAACGGCTGCCCGCGCCGTTCCGGGACCGTCTCGGATCGGTCGCGATCGTCATCGAGGACGAGCCGACGCCCGAGCAGCTGGCGTCTGTACGCGCGCACGGCCTGTACGGGCTCTACCAGGGGGTGCCCCGGACGGCGTGGGCGGCGGACGGCGCCAGTTATCCCAGCAAGATCACGATCTTCCGCGGACCGCTGACTCGGGCGAATCGGACGCCCGCGCGTCTCGCGGCGGCGGTCACGGATACGGTCTATCACGAGATCGCCCACCATTTCGGGATCAGCGACGCGCGGCTCCACGAGCTGCGCGACGGTCGCTGATCGATGGTCGCGGCCTGCGGCCGGGCCGCCTAGCGGCCGAGCAGCTGCTCCACCACCGGTCGGAGCCGATCGAGCCACAGCGCGTATTGCTCGCCGCTCGGGTGGAGGCCGTCGTCGGCCACGAGCGAGCGGTCCTCGGCGGCGCGCAGGGATAGGTCGAAGATGTCGACATAGGCGATCCCGCGCGCCCCGGCGAGCCGCTCCATGACGGCATTGCTCGCGACGATCGCGTCGTGCTGCTGGGTCCGGTCGCCGTAGTCGGCACCGGCCGGGGTGACCGTGTAGTCCGGGATCGCGACGGTAACGATCCGATCCGCGGGAAGGCGGGCGAGGAGCGAGTCCAGGATCGTCGCGACCGTGATCTCGTACGTCTCGATCGGGACGCCCTGCACGACGTCGTTGACCCCGATGAGCACCGTCACGAACTCGGGCTCGAGATCGGCGAGGGCCGGCAGTTCTTCGCGCACGAGGTCCGCGGACGTGTAGCCGTTGACGCCCAGGTTACCGACCAGCCGAAGGGTCGGCGCCGTCGGGCCCAGGGCCGCCACGAGCTGGTCGGGGAACCGCGCGGCGGCCACCACCGACGTCCCGATCGTGTACGAGTCGCCGAGCGCGACGTATCGCAGACCGTCCGGACTCCCTGAAGGGGTCGGCGCCTCACTCACCGCACAACCCGCCAGCCCGAATGCGATGGCCAGGGCCACGATCGCCAGCTCATATCGCACCTTGGATATCGGCCCTTGCGACCCCCTCGGGGACGTGACGGATTCGGCACCCATCGCTCACCTTCGCAGTATGCCTGCAGGGTCACCATGGGGTAGGATGCGCAATCGATGCCGTCCGAGGAGAAGCGGTCGGTTGGATCCGGGTCGTCCCCGGGCGTGCCCGTCAAGGCCGCGGGGACCCGGCTAGGAGGAGAACACATGCAGAAGCGCTTCGGCCTGACCCTGTTCGCAGGTATGGCCATCCTCGTCGCGGCATGCGGCCCCGGCGCGGCATCGACCGCACCGAGTGCCCCCGCGTCAGTCGCCCCCCCAAGCGAGGCGGCGTCCGAGGCACCCTCCACGGAGCCGTCGGCGGCCCTGACGCCGATCAAGGTCGGTGTCGTCACCGACGTCGGGCAGCTCGAGGACAAGTCGTTCAACCAGTCGTCGAACGAGGGCGCGCTCGCGGCGGCCGAGGCCACCGGCGGCACGCACGACGTCATCGTCACGCAGGCCATCGGCGACTATGCCGCGAACATCCAGACATTCATCGATGCCGACTTCGACGTCATCGTGACCGTCGGGTTCCTCATCGGGACCGATACCGCGATCGCGGCGAAGGCCAACCCGGACATCAAGTTCGTCGGTGTCGACCAGGGCGTCTGCGTTGACGCCGAGGGCGTGCCCGATCCGACATTCGCCTGCGCCGGTGATGCCGCGACCCTGATCCCGAACTACCAGGGCATCGTCTTCGCCGAGGCCCAGCCCGGCTACCTGGCCGGCATCGTCGCCGCGAGCCTCAGCAAGACCGGCACGATCGGTGCCGTCGGCGGGACCAACGTTCCGGCCGTCGTCAACTACTGGCGCGGGTACGAGAACGGCGCCAAGTCGGTCAACGCGGACATCGAGGTCCTCTACCAGGAGACCGACCCGAACCCCTCGGTCGGCTTCAATGACCAGGCCAAGGGCCGCGCCATCGCGGGTCAGTTCATCGGCCAGGATGCCGACGTCCTGTTCCAGATCGCCGGCCTCACCGGCGTGGGCGTGCTCGAGGCCGCCTGCGACGCGAACCTCGTGGGCATCGGCGTCGACGTCGACCAGGCCGTGAGCCTGCCCAACCTCGCGAAGTGCATCGTCACCAGCGCCGAGAAGAAGCTCAAGGACACGGTCCAGGCCGTGGTCACGAGCGTCGCCAGCGACACCTTCCAGGCCGGAACGGTCGTGTATGACGCGGCGTCCACGCCGCCGGCGATCGGCCTGTCCGATTACCACGACAACGCCGCATTGATCACGCCTGAGATCCAGGCGTTGCTCGACACGGCGCTCGACGGCCTGAAGGCCGGCACGCTCGATCCGTGCTCCCCGACCAAGTGCACGGTGAGCGGCACCTAGCCTCCGCTCTCCGTTTCCCAGCGCAACTCCCTGAGAGGCGGTCGCAAGACCGCCTCTCAGGCATTCCGGCGGACGTTTATCATGCGCTCCACCCCGCGCCCGCACCTTCCGTCCTGACCGCCGAAGTCGAAGCTGAGGACGCCGTGACGCAGACCGTGAGCGCTCCCGCACTCGAGATGCGCGGGATCACCAAGCGCTATCCGGGTGTCGTCGCAAACGACGGGATCGACCTCGAGATCCGGCCGGGCGAGATCCACGCCCTGCTCGGCGAGAACGGCGCCGGCAAGTCGACTCTGATGAACATCCTGTATGGCCTCGCGACTCCGGACGCCGGCGAGATCCTGCTCGACGATACGGCGGTCACGATCGCCGGCCCGGCCGATGCCATCGCCCGCGGCATCAGCATGGTCCACCAGCACTTCATGCTCGTGCCCGTCCTCTCGGTCGCCGACAACATCCTCCTCGGCGAGGAGACGATGGCCAATCCGATCTTCCTGGATCGACGGGAAGCCCACCGGCGCATCGTGGACCTCGGCAAGCGCTTCGGGTTCGACATCGACCCCGAGATGAAGGTCGAATCGCTGTCGGTCGGCTGGCAGCAGCGGGTCGAGATCCTGAAGGCCCTATACCGCGATGCCCGGATCCTCGTTCTCGACGAGCCCACCGCGGTGCTGACGCCCCAGGAGACCAAAGACATCTTCCTGGTCCTGCAGCGCCTCGCCGACGAGGGTCATTCGATCATCTTCATCAGCCACAAGCTGTTCGAGGTCCTCGAGATCGCCGACCGGATCACGGTCATCCGCCGTGGCCAGGTCGTCGGCACGCGCATCCCATCCGAGACCAACGAGGATGACCTGGCCGAGCTGATGGTGGGTCGCAACGTCCAGCTCGTGGTCGACCGGGGTGAGTCCCATCCGGCCGAGCCGGCGCTGACCGTCAACGACCTACGGGTCACGGACGATCGCGGCCAGGAATCGGTGAAGGGCGTCAGCTTCGAGGTCCGGGCCGGCGAGATCTTCGGGATCGCGGGGGTGGCGGGCAACGGTCAGGAAGAGCTCGTCGAGGCGCTCACCGGCCTGCGCTCGCCCACGGCCGGGCAGGTCAGTGTCGCCGGCAAGGACGTGACCCGCCACGGCCCGCGCGCCCTGCAGCAAGCCGGGATGTCGTTCGTGCCGGGCGACCGCCATCGTTTCGGCCTCGTTCTCTCGTTCCCGCTCGAGGACAACCTGATCCTCACCCAGTACGACGAAGCGCCGTACTCGCGCGGCATGGTTCGCAACGACGCGGCCATCCGTGCCTGGGCGAAGCAGGCGATCGCCGAGTACGACATCCGGACCCCGTCCGCGACCGTGACGGCCGGCACGCTGTCCGGCGGGAATCAGCAGAAGGCGGTCGTGGCCCGAGAGTTCAGCCGCAAGCTCACGACCCTGATCCTCGACCAGCCGACCCGTGGCCTGGACGTCGGCAGCATCGAGTTCATCCATCGCCAGGTCGTCGCCAAGCGCGACGCGGGCGCGGCCATCCTCCTGGTGTCGGCGGAGCTGGATGAGGTCCTCGAGCTGTCAGACCGGGTCGCGGTGATGTACCGCGGTGAGATCGTCGCGGTCGTCGACGGGCCGACCGCCGAGCGCGAAGACATCGGCCTCCTCATGGCCACGGGTCGCCGCGGCGCGGCTGCCGAGGCGGCGCTGGTTGCGGCGACGCACGTGACGGGTCCCGGAGTGGAGGCATGACCGCGCTGCGTCGGCTGTGGGCGCTGGCCGTCATCCCGATCATCTCGATCGTCCTCGCACTGCTGCTCGGCTCGCTCCTGATCATCGCATCGAGCCTGGCCATCGGCGAGTCCCTGAACCTGCTCCTGCCGCTCATCGCCTACGAGAGCCTGCTGGAGGGGGCCACCGGGCTCTCGTTGCTCGACGTGAACGCGGCGGGCGTGCCCAGTCTTGCCTTCTCGATCGACCCGGACCGCGCTGCGCGCGCCCTGACCAGTACCGTCGCAGCCGCCGCGCCCCTGGTCCTGACCGGACTCGCGGTCGGGGTCGGGTTCAAGGCGGGACTCTTCAATATCGGCGGTACCGGACAGGTCCTCGTCGGCGCGTTCGTTGCTGCGATCGTCGGCGCCGCGGTCGCCGATCAGCCGGTGCCGATCGCGGTCACCGTGGCGCTGGCAGCCGGCGCGCTCGGGGGGGCGTTCTACGGGTTCATCCCCGGCGCGCTCAAGGCCTTTACGGGTGCCCACGAAGTGGTCTCGACGATCATGCTCAACTCGCTGGCGTTCTTCATCATCGTGGGCCTGGTCAACGACATCTTCAAGATCGTCGGCCCGAGCTTCGCGCGCACGGCGGATGTCGGCAACGCGGCGCTGCCCGTGCTGTTCGGGCGGAACGGCACTGTCGGCGTCCTGATCGCGTTGGCGGCTGTCCCGATCACCTGGTTCCTGATCTATCGCACCACACTCGGCTTCGAGATCCGGACGGTCGGGGCCAATCCGAGCGCTGCTCGCTATGCCGGGATGAGCCCCCGCCGGCTGATCATCCTCACGATGAGCCTGTGCGGACTGTTCGCCGGCCTGGCTGGATCGATCGAGATCCTGACGCTCGGCTACTACCCGGCGGTCTTTGGCACGGGGATCGGTTTCGCGGGCATCACCGTGGCGCTGCTGGGTCGGGCGCACCCGGTCGGCATCCTCCTGGCCGCGCTCCTGCTGGGCGGCATGCGAGCCGGGGCTCCCTCGATGCAGATCACGGCGAACATCCCGATCGAGATCATCGACGTCATCCAGGGGCTCATCCTGCTGTTCCTCGCCGCCGAGGTCGTCATCCGGCGGACGTTCCGGATCCGCGCCGAACGGGTCACTCCAGGTGAGCTCGGGACCGTGGCCAAGACCTACGGGGAGGGCACGGTCTGATGGAGGTCCTGTTCGACATCCCGATCCTTGGGTTCGTGCTGCAGTTCATCGCCTACCTGATCGAAGCGGTCACGACGACGAACCTGGCTCCCCAGACCCTGCAGCTCGCGACACCGATCGCCCTCGGCGCCCTGTGCGGGATCATGAACGAGCGCAGCGGCATCGTGAATATCGGGATCGAGGGGATGATGCTGACGGCGGCGTTCGTCGGCTTCATGGTGGCGATGCTCGTCCACGAGGCGATGCCCCAAAGCGAGCCGACCGCGATCTTCGGGTTTACCCCGGCCCTGGTCATCGGCATCCTGGCCGCCATCGGCGCGGGGATGCTCGTCTCGGCGCTCCATGCGTGGCTGTGCGTCACCGTCCGAGCCGACCAGATCATCAGCGGCACCGTCATCAATATCATCGCACTCGGGCTGACGGGCTACCTCAACCGTCTGATCCAGCCGACCGGGAGCGCCGGCACGCTCGATCCCTTCCGCCCACCCGAATTCCTGGTGGACCTGCCGGTCGTGGGCTGGATCTTCCGGATGTTCCTCGCGGTCGGGCCGATCACGATGTCGGTCATCGTGTTCGTGATCATCTTGCAGATCCTGCTCTTCCGATCGCGATGGGGTCTCCGGACCCGTGCCGTCGGCGAGCATCCCCGAGCGGCGGACACGGTCGGCATCGATGTCCTCAAGCTGCGCTATCGGAACGTCATCCTGGGCGGGATCTTCGCGGGCCTCGCCGGCGCCTGGCTCACGCTCGAGTTCAACCAGTCGTTCCAGAACGGGATGACGGCCAACCGCGGGTTCATCGCGCTGGCCGCGGTCATCTTCGGGCGGTGGACACCGATCGGGGCGTTCGGCGGGGCCCTGTTGTTCATGTTCTCGGAAGCCCTTGGCATCGCGATCCGGTCCAACCCACCGGAAGGCGACCTGGGCGTCTTCCTGTCCGGCATCCAGGCGGCCTACCCGAGCCTCTACAACAACGCCTTCGGGGCGATGCCCTACCTGCTCACGCTCATCGTGCTCGCCGGGGTCGTCGGACGGAGTGTGGCCCCGGCCGCCGTGGGCCGGCCCTACGTCAAGGAAGGCGCGTCCTGACGAGCAGCAAGGATCCGATGGCGATGGCCCGGACGAGGGCGTTCCTCGACCTGCAGGAAGGGCGCAGCACGGTCCGGCTCCTCGACGACGCCGGCATCGAGGTCGTGATGCGATCGACGCGCCGGATCGCCGTGGTCGGCGCCTCCTCCGATCCCGGCCGGCCGTCGTTCGGGGTATTCCGCTACCTCCTCGACAACGATTTCGAATGCGTGCCCGTAAACCCGAACGAGACCGAGGTCCTCGGCGTCCCCGCGTTCCAGACGCTCGCCGCGGCCGTCGAGGCAACGGGCCAGTTCGACATGGTGGATGTGTTCCGCCGATCGGAGCTGTGCGTGCCACACGCCGTGGAGGCCGTCGAAGCGGGCGCCAGGTGTCTCTGGCTCCAGCTCGGCGTCGTGAACTGGGAGGCAGCCGCGATCGCCGCGGACGCCGGGCTGTCGGTCGTGATGGACCGTTGTACCGCGATCGAGTGGCGGCGCCTGGCCGGACGCCGCTAAGCGAACCGATCGCGCAGGAGCGCCCGCGTCGTTTCGTCCGTGAACACGACCTCGACGGCGGTGCGATGCATGGCGCCGACTTGTTCGTCGCTCAAGCCGCCGTCCGTCACCAGGAGTCGCTCCTCCGCCCCGAGCGTGCTTCCGGTCGTGACCGGATCGTCATCGCCCAGCACGACACCGCAGCCCGCCGCCAGGAACGCGTGGAGTGGATGCTCGCGAACGGAGCGCGCCGCCCCGGTCAGCACGTTCGAGGTCGGGCAGACCTCGAAGGTGACCCCGCGTTCGGCCGACCAGGCGAGGATGGCAGGGTCGTCGGCTGCCCGCGAGCCGTGCCCGATCCGCGCGACGCCGAGTCCCTCGACGGCTTCGACGACGCTCTCAGCCGGACCCGCCTCAGCCGCATGGGCAGTCAGGCCCAGCCCGGCGGCCGCGGCGACCGCAAACGGCGCCCGATAGCGGGCGATCGACGGGAAGACGCGCTCGTCACCGGCGACATCGAGGCCCACGACGCCGGCCCCGGCGGCAGCAGCCGCGGCCCGTGCGACCGCAAGGTTCGTTTCGTCGTCGTCATGCCGCAGCAGACAGACCACGAGACCGCTCGGTAGCCCGGTCGCGCGGCTCCCATCGGCGAGGCCCTCGCAGGCCGCCGCGATGACGGCCGCAAGGTCGAACCCGGGTCGTCGGTGCGTGGACGGCCCGAAGCGGATCTCGAGGAAGTCGCAGCCGTCGACCGCGGCGTCCTCCACGGCCTCGCGGGCGACGCGCCGCAGGCCCTCGGCGGATCCAAGGACCGGGTAGGCGGCGGCCACATGGGCGAGGTAGACCGTCAGATCCCCGGGCGAGTCCATCCGCAACGCGCGGTCCCACCCGCCCGGAGGCGTCGGCACACTGGCCTCCCGCGCGAGCTCTGCCGCGGTCGCCGGTCGCACCCAGCCCTCGAGATGCGTGTGCAGGTTCAGGCCCACCGGGCGTCTCTCCTCGATCGGTGAGGGGCGGGGCTAGAGCGACAGCCGTACGGCCGTTTCGAGCGCCGTCTCGATGCTCGCGCGCCAGCCCACGGCCAGGCGCTCATGAGCGGATTCGGCGTAGACGCTGGTCCCGGCCACGAGATTGCTCGAGACCGCACAGATCATCGCGGCGCGCAGCCCTCGTTGGCGCGCGACGACGAACATGGCGGCCGACTCCATCTCGACATTCAGCAGGCCCAGACCGGACATCTGCCGGGTCCACTCCGGCGACTCCGCGTAGAACGCGTCGTCGGTGATGTTCAGCCCCACGTGGACGGCAAGATCGTGGGCCGGGGCGCGCTCTCGGGCGACCCGCTCCAGCTCCAGCGTGATCTCGAGGTCCGGCACCGCCGGGTAGCCCTTGGGGACGTACGCGTCCGTCGTGCCGTCGTTGCGGAACGAGCCCTGGCTGACCACGAGGTCGCCGGGTTCCATGCCCTCCTGGAGTGCGCCGGTGCTGCCGACCCGGATGAAGCTCGTGACCCCGACCCGGGCCAGCTCCTCGACCGCGATGGCCGTGGACGGACAGCCCATGCCGGTCGAGGTCACGGTGATCTCGCGGCCCTGGTAGGTGCCCTTCATCGTGCGGTGCTCGCGCTTGTGCGCGACGTCCACCGGATCGTCCAGGTACTCCGCCACGAGCGGGACGCGGAACGGGTCACCCGGCATGAGCACGACCGTGCTGACCTCGCCCGGCGCCACCCCGATGTGGAACTGCCGGCCCCCCAGCCCGATGCTGCTCTTGTCGACGATGGTGCTCACGCGGCCACTCCGATCTGATGACGATGAGTGGTCGCGGGCGGCTGCCGGCTGGCGGCCAGGCCGTCGACCCCGGCAGCCATTCTAGCGACGCACCGAGGGACCGGGTCCCTGGGTTGCGACCCAGGGACGGACCGGTCATCTGGGCGACACGAGCAGGGTCAGCTTCAGCTCGTCGCGCATCTCGATGCGGTGCTGGCCGATGACGGGGAGAGCCGGCTTGAGCGTCCGGCGGGCCTCGTCGACGGCGCCGACCCGCAGCTCGCTGAGTCGGAAGCCGCGCCGCTGGTAGAACGCGATCGCGTCGATGTTGTCGTTCGTCGTGACGACCCAGATGCGCCTGACCCCGAGCCCGCGGGCCGCGGAGACGAGTGCCGCGAGCAGCGCCGTCCCGGTGCCCCGACCGCTCGGTCGGGCGCCCAGCGCGGTCAGCTCACGGCGCCGGGCCTGCCGCCGACCCCCGAGGTGCTCCTCGAGGAACGACGTCGCCCAGGACTCGTCGGTGACCGCGCGGTACGGACGGATGCGGGCGGGCACCGGGCTCCCTCAGCGGATGAAGAACCCCAGGAAGATCAGCACGACCCCGGCGATCGCGACCGCCCCGAAAACCTGGGCCTGGCGACGGTGCATCGCCATCGCGACCGAGGCCCCTGTCTCTTCATGCGTCCGCAGCCCGCCGCGCCAGGACTCGTAGCGCGAGATGTTCTCGTCCTGGGCGCGCAGCGCCTGGTAGCGCGACCAAGGGCCCCGCGCCCGGGTGTACCCGACGACGACCAGGACGGCGCCCAGGCCCCACAGCAGCAGGTTGATCGGCGCCATCGCGATTACTCCGCTCGCCCGAGGCGTTCGCGAACGGCCGCCTGGACCAGCGCGGCGTTGGCCTGGCCGCGGGTCGCCTTCATGACCTGGCCCACCAGGAAGCCGACGGCCTGCTCCTTGCCGGCTCGGTAATCGGCGACGGCGGCAGGGTTCGCGGCCAGCGCCGCATCCACGGCTTCGCCCACGGCGCCCTCGTCCGAGATCTGCAGGAACCCACGCTCTGCGATGACCGCCGCGGCGCGCGCCCCGGTCGTCGTGTGCGCCTCGAGGACTTCCTTGGCGTTGGCGCGCGAGAGTGTGCCCTCCTCGACGGCCCGGATGATCGCCGCGAGCTCACTGGCATCCACGTGGACGGGCTCATCCGTGGACGCGGCCTTGCGCAGCCGCAGGTACTCCCCGGTGACCCAGTTGGCGACGGCCTTGGGTGCCAAGGACGGGTCGGCAGCGAGGGTGCCCTCGAACAGGCCCGTCGCGCCCGGATCGCCGGCCAGTACGGCCGCGTCATACGCCGAGAGACCCAGGCGATCCCGGTAGCGCGCGCGTCGAGCCGCTGGGAGTTCGGGCAGCTCGGCCCGCAATGCGTCCAGCCACGCCCGGTCGACGTGCAGCGGCGGCAGGTCCGGCTCCGGGAAGTAGCGGTAGTCGTCGGACGTCTCCTTCGACCGCATGTGGTAGGTCTCGCCGCGATCGTCGGCCCAGCCCCGGGTCTCCTGGCCGATGGGATTCCCGTCATCGAGCGACGCCGCCTGCCGGTCGATCTCGAACTCGATGGCTCGCTCGACGGAGCGGAACGAGTTCATGTTCTTGACCTCGACCCGGGTGCCGAACGTCGCGGTGCCACGCAGGCGGAGCGAGACGTTGGCCTCGACCCGCATCTGGCCGCGCTCCATGTCCGCGTCGGAGGCACCGATCGTGCGCAGGAGGAGTTGCAGCTCCTCGGCGTACCGACGCGCCTGCTCCGCGGTCCGGATGTCCGGGTCGGTGACGATCTCCATGAGGGGGGCGCCGGACCGGTTGAAGTCGACCAGGCTCACCTTCCGGCCGTCGTCGCTGGTCGCGTGCACCAGCTTGGCCGTGTCCTCTTCGAGGTGCGCACGGGTGATCCCGATCCTGAACGGGCCGGCGGTCGTCTCCACGGTCAGCCGGCCGGCCGAGGCGAGCGGCAGGTCGTATTGACTGATCTGGTAGCCCTTGGGCAGGTCCGGGTAGAAGTAGTTCTTGCGGTCCCAGCGGGTGGCTTCCGGCGTGGATGCCTCGATCGCGAGCCCCGTGGCCAGGACATGCTCGACCGCGCGGCGGTTGATGACCGGGAGCGCGCCGGGCAGCCCGAGGCAGACCGGGCACACGTGCGTGTTGGGTGCCGCGCCGTCGTAGGCCGTGGAGCACGAGCAGAACATCTTCGAGACGGTCCGCAGCTGGCAGTGGACCTCGACGCCGATGACGGCCTCATACCGATCGCGGGCGAGCGGTGCGGTTCGGGCCGTCGCGGAAGCGGTCATGGCCGCAAGTTTGGCATAGGACGGCGTCCCGAAGCCTCTCGGCGTTCCCGCCGCCTCCGACGCCCACGCGCGACCGTCGCCCACCTCGCTCCATCCGCGCACGGCGGAAACGAACGTGAGAGCGCTCTCTTGACAGGCCCTGCTATGGTGCAACGTGAGCGTGAGAGCGCTCTCACAAGAGGAGCAGCGTGGCCAACCCCACCGCAACCGCCCGGCGCAACGGCACGACCCTCGAACAGGTCGCGTTGCGGGCTGGTGTCTCGCGCGCGACGGTGTCGCGGGTGGTCAATGACTCTCCTCGCGTCAGCCCCGTGGTGCGCCGCCAGGTCGAGATCGCGATCCAGCAGCTGGGCTACGTCCCCAACCGCGCCGCACGCAGCCTGGTCACCCGTCGCAGCGATTCGATCGGCGT
>JARDZW010000037.1 GCA_029240655.1 Chloroflexota bacterium | reverse complement strand
CAACATCGACCAGACCGTCCGGTCCATCGCGGACGCGGTCGAGCGCGCCGAGCGCCTGTCGGGCTGGAAGATCGACCGCGCCTTCGTCGGCGTCGGCGGGCAGCATGTCGAGAGCCTCAACTCGCCGGGCCAGGTCGCGGTCACGGGCCACCACCGCGAGGTCGCGCGCGAGGACGTCAACCGCGCGATCGAGGTCGCGCGGGCCGTGCCGATCCCGTCGAACCGGGAGGTCCTCCATGTCGAGCGGCGCGGGTTCAGCGTGGACGGCCAGGAAGGCGTCAAGGACCCGCTCGGCATGAGTGCGTTGCGGCTCGAGGTCGAGACGCACATCGTCACGGCCTCGGCGACCGCGGTCCAGAATCTCTCCAAGTGCGTGGCCGCGGCGGGCGTGAAGATCGACGAGCTCGTCGTGAACTCGCTGGCATCGGCTGACGCCGTGCTCAACGAGACCGAGAAGGAGCTCGGCGTCGCCGTCGCGGACATCGGCGCGGGCACGATCGACCTCGCGCTGTTCCAGGAGGGCTCGCCGTTCCACACCCGGGTCCTGCCGGTCGGCGGCAACAACGTCACCAACGACGTCGCGATCGGGCTCAAGACCTCGCTGGCGGTCGCGGAGGAGCTCAAGATCCGACACGGTTCCGCGGATCTCAAGGCGGTGAGCGAAGACGAGGAGATCAGCGTCAGCGTCCTCGGTGAGGAGGCCGGGCGGACGGTCAGCCGGCTCGAGGTGTGCCAGATCATCGAGGCGCGGATGCGCGAGACCTTCGAGCTCCTGCGCAACGAGATCCGGGCGGCCGGCGTGCGCCAGCTGCCGGCCGGCATCATCCTGACCGGGGGCGCCGCGCAACTGTCGGGGATCGCCGAGCTCGGCCGCGAGGTCCTGGAGATGCCGGTCCGCGTCGCCGGACCGACGAACATCGGCGGGCTCGTGGACACGCTGCTGACCCCGGCCTACAGCACCGGTGTGGGGCTGCTCCAGTGGGGAGCGACGACGCTCGCCGGTGGGGAGCCGCTGCGCTACGAGTCGGCGCCTGCGATGGGTGGCCTCGGGCGGATCCGCGATGCCCTCCGGAGCATCTTCCCGTAGACACCCGGGAGCTCACGGTCCGGACCGGTTCGGCGCGTGGCGTGGCCGACCTGACCGCGGCCTGCACGGCGTTCCTCGGCGACATCGGGGCGGGCGATGGCCTGCTTTCGATCTTCGTGCCCCACGCGACGGCCGGGCTCGTCATCGTCGAGATCGGAGCCGGGTCCGACGACGACCTGTTGGACGCGCTCGATCGGCTCCTGCCGCGCGAGGAGCGCCTGTACCGGCACCGTCATGGCTCGCCGGGTCACGGCGCCGATCACGTCCTGCCGCTGCTGGCGCCACCGACCCTGACGGTTCCGGTCATCGACGGCGGCATGGCCCTCGGGACGTGGCAGTCGATCTGCCTGCTGGACCCGAACGCCGACAACGTGGATCGGACGGTCCGCTTGAGCTTCCTGCCCGGCTGAACCGGCTCGCGGCGGAAGACCTCGGTGCCCCGACGCACCGTCCGACAGTGCCGAGCCACCTTCCCGTTCCCACCCGTTGCAGGTCGGCGCTATACTCCCGCCCAACCCCAAGCCGATCCGGCCGGATGACTGCCCTGCCGGGTCCCGACGCACCGCCACACGTCGTCGCCCATGACCCCGAGGGTCGCCGGAGGAATACCCGATGCCGTTGCGTTCCGATTCCGAGAACTTCGCGCTGATCCGCGTCATCGGCGTCGGCGGGGGCGGCAGCAATGCCGTCAACCGGATGATCCGCGCCGAGATGATGGGCGTCGAATTCATCGCCTGCAACACGGACGCGCAGGCGCTCCTGCAGTCGGACGCGCCGCACAAGATCCGGATCGGCGACAAGGTCACGCGCGGTCTCGGCGCCGGCGGCGACTCGCAGCTGGGTCAGCGATCGGCGGAAGAGGACTCGGAGAAGATCGCGGCCGCACTGGCCGACTCCGACATGGTGTTCATCACCGCGGGTCTCGGTGGCGGGACCGGGTCAGGCGCCGCACCGGTCGTCGCGCAGATCGCCAAGGACGCCGGTGCCCTCACGATCGGGGTCGTGACGAAGCCGTTCGCATTCGAGGGCAACAAGCGCAAGCTCGTCGCCGAGAAGTCCGCCGAGGAGCTGAAGGCGCAGGTCGATGCGCTCATCACCATCCCGAACGACCGGCTCAAGGACGTCGTCCAGAAGAACACCAGCATCCTCGATGCGTTCCGCGTCGTCGATGACGTGCTGCGCCAGGGCGTCCAGGGGATCAGCGACATCATCACGATGCCGGGCCTGATCAACCAGGACTTCGCCGACGTCCGGGCGATCATGAAGGACGCCGGATCCGCGCTCATGGGCATCGGTCGCGCGACGGGCGAGAACCGTGCCGTCGAGGCCGCGCAGCAGGCGATCGCGAGCCCCCTGCTCGAGCTCGACATCCACGGGGCGCAGGGCATCCTCTGGAACATCACCGGCTCCTCGAACCTGTCGCTCTACGAGGTCAACGAGGCTGCCGAGGCCATCAAGGAGGCCGCCGACCCGGAGGCCAACATCATCTTCGGGACGAGCTTCAACGAGCGTCTCGGCGAAGAGGTCATGGTCACCGTCATCGCGACCGGCTTCGACGGCGGCAAGAAGCGCCAGAGCGCCAGTCGCGAGTCGACCGGGGTCATGGACACCGCGAGCACGGGCCGCGCCTCGCACGAGCGCGACTTCCTCGAGGAGCTTCAGCGCCAGCGCCAGGAGGTCACGGACGGCAGCAGCCCGTTCACGGCTCCGGAGCGCGAGGACGATGCCGCCGCGCTGGCGGCCGTACCGCGCGTCGAGCGGAGCGTCGGGGAGCCCGCCCCCGTGCGGCACCAGACGACCTACGACGCCGACGACCTCGAGATCCCGAGCTTCCTGCGCCGCAAGTGACCCTCGCCGGCGACGGCCGGCAACCGCGCTGACATGACCGAGCCGACCGCCGGCGTCACGGCGTTCGCGGCCGCACGTGCCCGAGTCCTGGCACGGATCGCGGCGGCCTGTGAGCGGGCGGGCAGGGCCCCCGCCGACGTCACCCTGGTCGCGGTCTCCAAGACGGTCGACGCCGCGCGTCTGCGCGACGCCGTGGCCGCCGGTCTCACGCTCCTTGGCGAGAACCGCGTGCAGGAGGGCGCTGCCAAGGCCGCGGAGGTACCTGGGGCGCACTGGCAGCTGGTCGGCCCGCTGCAGTCCAACAAGGCACGCCGGGCACTCGAGGTCTACGAGGCGATCCAATCGGTCGAATCCGTCGGGTTGGCAGAACGGCTCGACCGGCTTGCTCGCGAGGTTCGCGAGGCGGGCCCCACGAATCGCTACCCGGTCCTGCTCCAGGTCAACGTCGACGACGACCCGGCCAAGGCCGGCTTCCAGCCGGATGCCCTGCCCGAGGCGCTGGGACGCATCGCCGCGCTCGACGCGCTCGACGTGCGGGGGTTGATGACGATCGGGCGACTGGTCGAGAGCGCCGAGGCGACCCGTCCGACCTTCGCCACCCTGCGCGGCCTGTCCGAGCGCCTACGTGCGGGAGGTGCCACGCTCGGACCGGACCTGTCGATGGGCATGACCGACGACTTCGAGGTCGCGATCGAGGAGGGGGCGACGATCGTCCGCGTCGGCCGGGCGCTTTTCGGCGAGCGGCCGCACCAGCACGGGGACGGACCGGTCGACCACACGCACTAGGGCGAGTGGCGCAAGGACGATGGTCTGAGCCTCGTGGAGTAGACTCGTGCTCGTGGGTACGGGCTTTCTCGCGACGTTTCTCCAATTCCTCTTGATGGCGCTCTGGGGTCTCGTCCTGGGGCGGATGCTCATGTCGTGGGTCGACCCGACCGGGCGCAATCAGATCTCGGCCTTCCTCTTCCAGGCCACCGAGCCCATCCTGGCGCCGGTCCGACGGATGCTGCCCCAGAGCGGGATGATCGACTGGTCGGGGTTCATCGTGTTGATCGTCCTCGGCTTCTTGTGGCGCGCCTTCTGACGTTTTGAGCCCCCCCGACGTCCGCTTCGCCGTCCGCCTCACCCCGAGGGCCGCGGCCGACCGCGTCGATGGCGTCGTGAACGGGGTCCTGCGAGCACGCGTCGGGGCACCGGCGGTGGAGGGAGCCGCGAATAACGCTCTCATCCGGCTCATCGCCGACGAGCTCGGGGTCTCGCGGCGGGATGTCCGGATCGTGGCCGGCGCCTCGTCGCGGCAGAAGCTGCTGGTCGTCGACGGTGGGGACCCGGATGCCATCGTCGCCCGGTGGCCCGGGCTGAACATCTGAGAGGGGTCGGGTATGATCGGCCGGCGTCGCACGGACGCCGCGGGCGATTAGCTCAGTTGGTCAGAGCGTACGGTTCACATCCGTAAGGTCACTGGTTCGAGCCCAGTATCGCCCACCAAGAACGTCACGGATCGCAGGGCCTTCGGGTCCTGTTGCTGTCTTCCGGCGACTCGATCGGTGGCACCGCGCGGCGAGGCGATATGACCAAGCGGCTTCTCACGGTCGACCAGATCATGGAGATCCTGACGACGAGCGTGCCGCGGCTCGAGGGGTTGACTCGTGGCTGCCCGGAAGCGTGGCTGTACGCGGTCACCGATTACGGCTGGTCGGTGAACGACCAGCTCGCCCACCTGCGGGCCTGCCACGACGTCCTCGGCGGCAACATGCTTCGGATCCTGCGAGAGGACCATCCCGCGTGGAAGGGCATGAGCCCCAGGACGTGGCAGAAGCAGACCGACTACTTCGAGTGGAGGTTCGGGCCTGCGTTCGACGTGTTTCGCGTGCAGCGCCGGGAGCTCCTCGAGGTCCTCGAGCCGCTGCCACCGGAGGCCTGGGAGCGGACTGCGACGGTAACCGTCCCCCCGAAGAAGATCTTCGAGTACAGCACGCGCTACTACGGCGACTGGATGGCCGGCCACGAAGGGGCGCACCTGAAGCACATCGAGCGCATCCTCGCCGAGCTGGACACAAAGCGACGAGGTCCCTCGTGAGGACCTCGTCGATCTGAGCGACGGATCGGGCGGGGCAGGGAAGCCCACGCCCGGGTGGCGGTCCTAGGTTTCGAGGACCTCGCGCAGCTTGGCGGCGAACGCTTCCGGCTCGCCGGGCGGCTGGCCGTACTCGCCACCCATGAACCCGCTGTGGCCACTCGGGAAGATCACTGGCTCCGTGCCGAGTCGCTCGGCAACGGCAAATGCGCCGCGGCTCGACATGATGCCCTCCGACTCCACGCCCGCAGCCATGACGATCCGGGTCGACGCCGCCCTGAGCGCTTCGAAGTCGGGCTCGTAGTGCGTCGTGCCGATGATGGTCTGACCCATCAGGGGATCGGTGCGGTTGCCGTCGTCCTCGGTCGGCATCCCGAACATGGCCGGGTCGGGCGCCGGCTGTTGCGCGATGTCGTCGGGGAACGGACCCTGGTGGCTGACGACGGCGATGAAGTGGGCCATGCCGGCGCCGAAGCCGCTGCGCATATAGGTGTCGTGGACCGCGCGGGCGGCTGCTTGCGCGTTCTCTCGATCGGGCAGCACGGTTGCGAGCGGAGGCTCGTGGGCCACCAGGGTTCGGACATCCTCCGGATGCTTCGCGACCAACGCAAGCGCATTCACCGCACCACCGCTGCTGGCGAACAGGTCGACCGGACCGCCAACCTCCTGGATGATCCGATGGATGTCGTCGGCGTGCTCATCCGGGGTCGAGGGCGACGTCATGTCCGGCTTCGTGCTGCGGTCAGCCCCGCGCACGTCGTAGGTGATGACTGTCCGATCCGGGAAGTGTCCCGAGAGCGTCCCGAATCCGGCGGCACCCATCGGGGAGCCGATCAGGAAGAGGGGCGGCTCAGCGCTGGAGGCATTGGGCCGGACGTCGTAGGTCAACGTCGCGCCCGGCACGTCAAGGGTGCGCGTCGTGGCTTCCGTCATGGTCGTCATCGTCTCTCCTCCGCTGGATCCGTTGGCTACGTGGATTGACTCCCCCGCGGGGCCGAACTCATCGGTCGCGGCTATGCGGAGCGGACCGTGTCCTCCGCGAGGATCGCGTCGATCTGGCCGACGGCCTGCGTGAGGCCCTGCTCCATGCCCATGGCGAGGAGCTGCTCCATGGCCTCGGTGCTCGGGAAGACGCTCTCGATCGACATCTGCGTCCGTCCGTCGCCGACCTTCTCGATCCGCACGCGGATCTCTGTTCCCGGGAGATCAGTGTTGGGTGTGCCGTCGTCGTTGGCGAAGCCGTCGCGAAACACGAGGGATCGGGGGGCGTCGGCCTCGACGATATCCCAGTAGGCGCGCGGCTGGTCGCCCTCAGGCCCGGTCATGTGGTACTCGACGCGGCTGCCGGGCGCGAGGTCGTGAGCTGTGAAGGTCGCAGGATAGGTCGGCGGCCCCCACCAGCGCTCCAGCTGGCGGGGATCGGCCCAGAGCTGCCAGACCCGCTCTGGCGACGCGGCGAACTCCGCTGTGGTGGTCATGGTCAGGGTGTTGGGGTCCTTGCGGACCGCGGTCACGGTCATGCGTCGGTCTCCTTCGTTTCACTGACGAGCGCGGTCATGCGGTCCACCCGTCCCCGCCACAACTCCTCGTATCGGTCCAGCAGGCGCCGTGCGACGGCGAGCCCGTGGGCATTTGTCCGGACGACCTTGCGACGGCCGATCCGCTGCTTGCTGACCAGGCCAGCCCGCTCGAGCACCGCGACATGCTTCTGCACGGCTGCGAAGCTCATGGGGTAGTGGCCCGCGAGCTCGGCGACGCCCTCCTCTCCGTCGATCGCCCGCCGGACGATGTCACGCCGGGTGGCGTCGGCCAGGGCGCCGAAAACGCGATCGATGTCCGGGGTGATCTGCATACATACAACCATACGGTTGTATGTGGTCGATGTCAACCGCCGCCTACACGACCGGGCCCGGCGTCCGCGACGGGAGCCGGCGTCGGTTCCTCGGGCGCGATCGGGTCCGACGCGGCGCGCTCGCGCCGGGCGAGCACCATGAACGGCAGTGCGAGCGCACTCACAGCGGCCGACACGAGATAGGACGGCCCGTATCCGTAGACGTCGGCTACGCGCCCGAGCGCCGGTTGCGCGATGACGCCGCCCGTGGACCCGATGAGTGAATCGAACGACAGGACCGTCGCTCGTTGCTCGGAGGGGATGAGGCCGTTGATGAACGCCTGCCGGAGCGGGCCCTCCACGGCGAAGACCAGCGCCCACCCTGCGAGCAACGCGACTGCCACGAGGAAACTCCCGGTCAGGCCGATCAGCACGAGCAACCCGACGTTGACGACCGTGCCGATGATCAGGGCGTCCGTCCGCCGTTTGAATAGCCGGCGGACCCTCGACACCATGAGGCCGCCCGCGATCTGCGCGCCCGCGAACAGGGCCGCGGCGAGTCCGGCGATGCCGTATGCGCTCGGATCGCCGTACAGCTCCAGGAGGTACGGCTGGAGCGCGTAGAAGGCGTAGAAGCCGACGCCGCTGGTGAACGGCGTCGCGAGCATCAGCCAGCGCACTGGCGGGTTCCGCCAGCCGGCATGGATGGCGCCGCGCAGGACGCTCCGGACCTCGGCAACCGGGCTGGCGCCATGCCGGGGCACGAAGCCGATGTCGTGCATGAACCGCACGGCGACGATCATGGTCACGCCGAGCATCGCGGCACGCAGGGCGTACGGCACCCCCAGGTCCGTGGCCTGGGCGATCACGCCACCGGCCACGGATCCGACGAGCATCGCGATACCGCTGACGGTCTGGGCTCGCCCGAATACCGACTCGAGGTTGCCGGTGAACCCGGTCGCGCCAAGCGCATCGACGAGCCAGGCCTCCGTGGCACCGGAGAAGAACGTGAAGCCGAGACCCAGCAGGATCGAGGCCAGTGCCCACCCAGGGAACGTGGCCTGGATCTGCCACATGACGAGGTAGAGGAGGGTCGAGACGAGCAGGGTCACGGTCCCGAGCAGGAACGAGAAGCGCCGGCCACGCGTGTCAGCGACGACGCCTGTCGGCACTTCGAAGATGACCTGGCCGACGGCAAAGAAGGCGTTCGCGGCAAACGCCTCCGTGTTGCTCAGGCCCGCGTCGAGCAGGAAGAGCGTGTTGATGCCCCAGATGAACGACGACGCCAGCGTCGTCAGGAGGGTAAGCCCGAGATACGTGCGCTGGACGGTTCGGGCGTCAGTCGTCATCGGCCGAGGAATCTACGTTCGGAAGCCGCGTCACGCGACGCCCGACTTCCGCGTCGGATAGGCGAACGGCAACAACGATATCCTCCTCCGCGATGGAGCCCTCGGTCCTCCCCCGGGGGCTTCTTCGTGTCCCGGGATGGCTCGTTCCGGCTTCGACCTGCCAGCCCGCCGGGACCACTCGCCGTCGTCGGATCGCGCGCCTAGGCCTCGGTCGCCAGCCGCCGCAGGACCGCGGGCAGGATCCCGCCACCCTCGTAGTAGTCGACCTCGATCGGGCCATCCAGCCGGGCGATCGCCTCGAAACGGATCTCTCCGCCATCACCGCCTGCCGCCGCGTCGCGCGTGGCGACGACGGTCACGGACTGGCGCGGCGACAGGCCCGCCGCGAGTCCCACCACCGAGAACGTCTCGCGCCCGGTGAGCCCGAGCGACGACGCGGTGTCACCCGGCGTGTACTGCAGCGGCAGCACGCCCATCCCGACCAGGTTGGAGCGGTGGATCCGTTCGTACGACTCGGCGATCACGGCCTTGACGCCGAGGAGCGCGGTGCCCTTCGCGGCCCAATCCCGGGATGAGCCGGAGCCGTACTCCCGCCCGACCAGCGCGACCAGCGGCACGCCCTCGGCTGCGTACCGGATGGCGGCGTCGTAGATGAACATCGCCTCGCCCGAGGGCAGGTGGATCGTGTACGGGCCTTCCTTCTCTCCGGCCAGCCGGTTGCGCAACCGGATGTTGCCGAACGTGCCGCGCATCATCACCTCGTGGTGGCCGCGACGTGCGCCGTAGGAGTTGAACTCAAGCGGCCCGACGCCGTGCTCCTGGAGCCACTGACCGGCCGGCGACCACGGGGCGATCGAGCCCGCCGGTGAGATGTGGTCCGTCGTCACGGAGTCGCCGAGGACGGCCAGGACGCGCGCGCCAGCGATGTCGGCAACGGCGTCCGCGGAGAACGACAGCCGCTCGAAGAACGGCGGTTTCGCGACGTAGGTGGAGGCCGGATCCCAGGCGTACCGGTCGCCTTCCGGGATGGGCAGCGCACGCCATCGATCGTCGCCCTCGAAGACCACGGCGTAGGTCTTGCGGAACAGCTCCGGATCGATCGAGTCCGCGATGACGGAGCGGATCTCGTCCGGCGACGGCCAGATATCGGCGAGGTGGACCGGCGACCCATCGCTCCCGACGCCGAGGGGCTCGGTGGTCAGGTCGATGTCGACGCGGCCGGCCAGCGCGAAGGCCACGACCAGTGGTGGCGAGGCGAGGTAGCTCGCGCGCGCGAGCGGGTGGATGCGACCCTCGAAGTTGCGGTTGCCCGACAGCACGGCCGCCACCACCAGGTCGTTCTGCTCGACGGCCTCGGCCACGGGCGCGTCGAGCGGCCCGGAGTTGCCGATGCAGGTCGTGCAGCCATAGCCGGCCAGCGCGAACCCGAGTTCCGCCAGCGGCGCCATGAGCCCTGCCGCCTCGAGGTAGCCGGTGACCGCCCGCGATCCTGGCGCGAGCGACGTCTTGACGGTGGGTGCCACGCGCAGGCCACGGGAGATCGCGTTGCGCGCCAGCAGGCCCGCGCCGACCATGACCGTCGGGTTGGACGTGTTCGTGCAGGACGTGATCGCCGCGATCGCCACGGAGCCTGTCTGGATCGCCACGGTCTGGCCGCCGACCGAGACCTCGACCGAGGGGTAGCGGCGCTGATCGACGACTGACGCGTCCCCCACGACCGGGGCGGCCGGTCGGTCAACGGTCAGGTCCGCGCCAACGGTCGCGAACGGCGTCGGATCGGACGCCGGGAAGGATTCGGCCGAGGCGGCGGTGACGACGTCGCCGTCGAGCGGCTTCTCCGGCGATGCCGGCGCTTCCAGCCCGTCCGGGTAGTTCGTCCGGAAGTTCTCGCGCAGGGTCTCGAGTGGCACCCGGTCCTGCGGCCGGCGCGGACCGGCCAGCGACGGCTCAACGGATCCGAGATCCAGTGTCAGGAGCTCATCGAAGGTCGGGCCATCGCCGGGCTCCCGCCACAGGCCCTGTTCCTTGGCATAGCGCTCGACGAGCGCGACCCGCTCGGGCGAACGGCCGGTCAGGCGCAGGTAGGAGATCGTCTCGTCATCGATCGGGAACATGGTGGCGGTCGCCCCGAACTCGGGGCTCATGTTGCTGATCGTCGCGCGGTCGGCGAGTGACAGGCCCGCGAGCCCATCGCCGGTGAACTCGACGAACGCCCCGACGACGCCGTGGCGCCGGAGCATCTCCGTCACGACCAGGACGAGGTCCGTGGCCGTGGAGCCCTTCGGCAACTCTCCGGCCAGCCGGACGCCGACGACATGCGGCATCGGCTGGTAGAGCGGTTGCCCCAGCAGGGCCGCCTCCGCCTCGATGCCGCCGACGCCGTATCCGAGCACGCCGAGCGCGTTGATCATCGTGGTGTGCGAGTCCGTCCCGACGAGTGTGTCCGGGAAGGCGACGCCGTCGCGATCGTCGATCACCGGTGCGAGGAACTCGAGGTTGACCTGGTGGACGATGCCGGTGCCGGGCGGCACGATCCGCAGGTTCCGGAAGGCTGTCTGCGCCCAGCGGAGGAGCTGGTAGCGCTCGCCGTTGCGGTCGTACTCGCGCTCGACGTTGAAGACGAAGGAATCGCTCGTCCCGAACCGGTCGACGTGGACCGAGTGGTCGATGACCAGATCCACCGGCACGAGCGGGTTGACCCGCGCGGGATCGCCGCCCAGGTCCGCCATCGCGTCGCGCATGACCGCGAGGTCCACGACCGCCGGCACCCCCGTCAGGTCCTGCATGATCACGCGTGAGGGCATGAATGGGATCTCGGCCTCGGCGGCGACGCCGGGCCGCCACGAGGCGAGGGTCTCCACATCCGCGGTTCCGACGATGCCGCCGCCGGCGTGCCGGAGGAGATTCTCGAGCAGGATCCGGACCGTGACCGGCAGCCCGGAGCCGGCTGTGAGGTCGTCCACCGCCGAGACTCGGTACAGGTCCGGGAGGTCCGGTCCGAGCGGCGCACGCGCGCCGAATGGGTCGATCCGTGACAACGCGTCCATCTCCGTCGGCTCGTTACACTCGATGCGTGCAAGCGTACCGCGCCCGACGGAAGACCGACCGATGAAGGCGTGGGGGGATCTCCCAGGCGAGCGTGCCGCGCGCGAGCGCGCCGAGCTGGAGGCCGCGATCGACGAGGCCGGCATCGATCTGGACCCCGTCCCATACGGCCAACATCGCCACGGCGACGAGACGCACGCGAGCGACCACGCCCATCCGCATCACCAGTCGGTCGCCGGCGAGACGCCCTACACCGGGATCGTCGGGGCAGGGGCCGTCGGGACGGCGCTCGGGGCGGCCTTGAGCCGTGCCGGCTGGCCGATCCACGCCGTCGCCAGCCGCGACGCATCGCGCCGTGAGCGGTTCACGAGCCTCGTCGAGGGGGCGCGTGCGTTCATCGAGCCGCAAGCCCTCGTGGAAGAGGTCGAACTGATCATCCTCGCCGTTCCCGACGATGTGATCGCGCCGCTGGCGGCCAGCGTCCGCATGTACGGCGGCCAGGCGATGATCCACACCAGCGGCGCGCTGGGAGCGGAGGTCCTCCAGCCGGCGATGGCGGCTGGTACCCAGATCGGCTCGTTCCACCCGCTCGTGGCCTTCGCCGACACGGAACGGGCGATCGCCGCGCTCCATGGGGCGACCGTCGCCATCGAGGGCGACGACCAGCTGGCCTCTCTGCTGTCGTTGATGGCTGAACGGGTCGGCGCCACGGCCGTCCGGCTGGCACCTGGCTCGAAAGCCGCCTACCACGCCGCGGCTGTGCTCGCCGCCGGCGGGTTCGTGGCCCTGCTGGACGCGATCGCGGAGCTCGGCGCGGTCGCCGGCCTCGACGAGGCCGGGTCGCTGCAGATCTACGGACGGCTCATCGAAGGCACGTTGGGTAACGCCCGGGCACTCGGGATCCGGGCCGCCCTGACCGGCCCCATGACCCGCGGCGATGTCGGCACGCTCGAAGCCCACCTCGCGGCGCTCGCCGCCCATGCCCCGGCCGCCCTCGAGCTGTACGCCGCCGCCGCCCGTCGCGAGATCGCCCTGGCCGAGGCTCGGGGCGCGCTGGCACCGGAGACCGCGGCCGCCATGACGGCGACCGTCGTCGCGGCGCTTGCAAGGGCCGACTGAGGCGCTACCATTGCGGCCCATGGGACACAGCATCGCCGCGAAGTACGCGGCTCGGCCGGCGGCGCGTTTCGTTCACCCGTCGAGCCGGGCTCGGGAGCGGCGGCTGGGCCTCGCCCCGACCTCGCCGTTCTCCGCGGTCGCCGCGCGCCAGACCGAGCTGCGCGGTTCGGAAGCCGGACCATACGCCCGCCTGCGGGCGGGCTGGCGTGGACCCCGCCCGGCCCGACCGCGCATCCAGAATGGGCGGCTCCGGCCCGAGGTCGAGATGCAGTGGGCTCGTGCTTCACGATCCGGTCCGGGTCGGCGTCCCCGCGCCGCGACGGCGCCGTGGCACGCCTGAGGACCGCAACCGCCACATCGGCCGGCGGCATCGTCGTCAGGCATGAGGCCGGGCGACCCCAACTCGTGATCGGCAGTCGTCGACGCGAACGCGACGGTCGGACCTGGACCCTTCCGAAGGGCACCCCCAAGCGGGGCGAGACCACCGAGGAGACTGCTCTGCGCGAAGTCGGCGAAGAGACTGGTTTGGACGTCCGCATCACCGGGCCTCTCCAGGACATCGAATACTGGTTCGTCCAGTCCGGCTCGCGGATCCACAAGACGGTCCACTACTTCATGATGGAACCCGTGGGCGGCGATCTCGACCGGCACGACCATGAGTTCGACCAGGTGCGCTGGATCGATTTCTCGGAGGCGGCCGCGATCCTGACCTTCGAGACCGAGCGCGCGCTCGTCGCTCGTGCGGCGGACCTGCTCGGCGTCGGACCGGCCGACCGTGGGGACACCGCCGCCAGCGCCAGCGCGGCGGAAGCCGCCTCGTGACCGACGCCGCGGTCAAGGGCCACGCCGTTCTCGAGACCCCGCTCGCCGACCGCCACGCGGCGCTGCGCGCCCGGATGATCGAGTTCTCTGGCTGGCGGATGCCGGTCCAGTACACGTCGATCATCGAGGAGCATCGCGCCGTGCGGGAGCGGGTCGGACTGTTCGACCTCTCGCACATGGGCGAGCTCATCGTGGAGGGACCCGATGCCGGGCCCGCGCTGGCCGGAGCCGTCGTGACGAACCCGCCGGCGCTGGCGATCGGGCGCGCGCATTACTCCATGATCTGCGCCGCCGACGGCGGCATCATCGACGACCTCATCATCTATCGGCTGGCCGAGGATCGGTTCATGGTCGTGGCCAACGCCGGCAATGCCCAGGTCGTGTCCGATGCTCTCGCGGAACGTCTGGGAAGCGCCCGGGCCGTGCTCGACGACCAATCCCTCGCGACCGGCCTCGTCGCCGTCCAGGGACCACGCTCCGTGGACGTCCTCGGCCCGCACACCGACGTGGACCTCGCGGCGCTGCGCTACTACGCCATGGCCGAGGGCACGGTCGCGGGGATTCCCGCACAGGTCGGCCGGACCGGCTACACCGGCGAGGATGGATTCGAGGTGTTCGTCGAGACGCGTCGGGTCGGAGAGCTGTGGGACGTACTGCTCGATGCGGTGCGAAGCGCCGACGGGCTGCCGGTCGGCCTGGGTGCGCGCGACACCCTGCGGCTGGAGGCTGGCATGCCCCTGTATGGCAACGAGCTCGATGCCGCGACGAACCCGTTCGAGGCCGGGCTGGGCCGTGTCGTGAAACTCGACAAGCCGGGAGATTTCGTCGGACGCGCCGCCCTCGAGCGCGTCGCGGCCGACGGCCCCAAGAAAAGCCTCGTCGGCATGACCATGGAAGGGCGCGGCATCGCCCGTCATGGCTATCCGGTCCATGCCGGCGAACGACGGACCGGGGTCATCACCAGCGGGACGCAGTCACCCACGCTCGGCGTTCCGATCGCGATGGCCTACGTGGCTCCGGCGGATACGGAAGCCGGGACTGCACTCGAAGTCGAGATCCGAGACGCGCGCGTCGCCGCGCGGGTCGTGCCCTTGCCGTTCTATCGGAGGACCACCTGACGTGACCGCACCAAACGATCTCCGCTATACCCGAGACCACGAGTGGGTCCGGGTCGACGGCGACGAGGCGACCGTCGGGATCACCCAGTACGCCGCCGATCAGCTCGGGGACATCGTGTTCGTCGAGCTGCCCGACACCGGCCGCGACCTGGAGGAAGCCAAGCCATTCGGCGTCGTCGAATCGGTCAAGGCGGTGAGCGACCTGTTCGCCCCGGTGTCCGGCGAGGTGACGGCGATCAACGGCGCGCTCGCGTCCGACCCGGAGCTCGTGAACAGCGACCCGTACGGTGAGGGCTGGATGCTCAAGCTACGGATCGCAAGCCCGGACCAGCTCGATGATCTGCTCGATGGCGAGGCCTACGACGAGCTCGTCGCGGCGGGCTGATCGAGTCGATGCCATACGGACCTCACACAAGCGCCGACCGCCAGCGGATGCTGACGGCGCTCGGACTCAAGAGCGTCGACCAGCTGTTCGCCGACATCCCGAAGGAGCTGCGGGCGTCGCCCCTGGACCTGCCGGAGCCTGAGCCCGAACTGGAGCTGGCGGCCCGCCTGCGGGACCTCGCCGGCCGCAACCGGACGGACCTCGTGTCGTTCCTGGGTGCCGGCGTCTACCGCCACTGGAGTCCGCCGGCCGTCGACCAGCTATTGCTGCGCGGTGAGTGGTACACGGCCTACACCCCGTACCAGCCCGAGGTCTCGCAAGGCACGCTGCAGTCGATCTACGAGTATGAGTCTCTGTTAGCCGAGCTCGTCGATCTCGACGTGGTCTCCGCCTCGCACTACGACGGGGCGGCCGCCACGGCCGAAGCGGCGCTCATGACGTGCCGGGCGACCCGGCGCGAGCGCGTGCTCGTCAGCCGAGGCGTCCATCCCCATTACCGGGCAACGCTGCGGACGTACTTCGGGGGCGGGCTCGAGCTCGACGAGATTCCCGTCGTCACCGACGGCGAGGCGGCCGGGACCACCGACCTGGCCGCCCTCGAGGCGATGCTCGCCGAGCCGGAGCGGCCCGTGGCCGGGGTGATCGCCGCGAACCCGGATTTCCTCGGGCTCCTGGAGCCGATGCCGCGGATCGGGGAGCTCGCCCATGGCGCCGGCGCCCTGTTCGTGGCGGTCATCGAGCCGGTCTCGCTGGCAGTCCTCGCGCCACCCGGCGCGTACGGCGCGGACATCGCGGCCGGCGAGGGCCAGCCGCTCGGCATCGCACCGCAATACGGTGGTCCATATCTAGGCATCCTCGCTTCCACGGATGCGCTCGTCCGCCAGATCCCCGGCCGGCTGGTGGGCATGACCACGGACCTCGATGGTCAGCGGGCCTTCGTGATGACGCTTCGCGCGCGCGAGCAGGACATCCGCCGCGACAAGGCCGCGAGCAACATCTGCACGAACCAGGCCCTGCTGGCCCTGGCCGCGTCGATCTACCTCGCGACGATCGGTCCGCATGGGCTGCGCGACGTCGCGGCGAGTGGGGCCGCCAGGGCAGCGGAGCTCGAGGCGGGACTGGCGGCCATCGGGATCGAGCGGCTCCATCCGGGGGCGTATCTGAACGAGTTCGCGGTACACATCGCCGACGCGCGCCTCGTCCACCGCCGGTTGATCGAGCGCGGCTTCCTGGCCGGTCTCGTCCTCGCCGACGTCGAGCCCGACGATCCGAGCCTCGCCGACGGCCTGCTCCTGTGCACGACCGAGCTCACCACCTCCGGCGACATCGCGCGCTTCGTGGCTGCGTTCGGCGAGGTCGTCGCCGGCCGGCCGCCGGTCGGGGTGGAGGCCGGTGCCGGTGGCAGTCAGCCGGTCGGCGCAGGCGCCGCGGCCGGCGCGGATGGCGCCACGGTCTCGACGGCCGGAGGGACGCGATGAGCGTCACGGGCCCGAGGCTCCAGCCCACGCTCTTCGAGCGCAGCCGCCCGGGACGCGGTGGGGGCAAGATCCCGCACCCACCCAAGGACGCCCTCGATCGGCTGCCGACGGAGGCCCGTCGCGCCACGCCCCCGGCATTGCCGGAGATGAACGAGCCGGACGTCGTCCGCCACTACGTCAACCTGTCCCAGCTCAACTTCGCGGTCGACACCGGGTTCTATCCGCTCGGGTCGTGCACGATGAAGTTCAACCCGAAGCTCAACGAATGGGCGGCCCGCCTGCCAGGCTTCGCCGAGCTTCACCCGCTGGCGCCCGACGAGATCGCCCAGGGCACGCTCCAGCTCCTGTGGGAGCTCGAGCAGGCGCTCGCCGAGATCTCCGGCATGCGCGCGGTCACGCTCCAGCCGGCCGCAGGTGCCCAGGGCGAGCTCACCGGCATCCTGATGATCCGGGCCTATCACCGCGAGCGCGGCGACCTCGGGCGGGATGAGGTGCTCGTACCGGACAGCTCGCATGGAACCAACCCCGCGACCGCGTCCATGGCCGGCTACCGGACGATCACGATCCCGTCGGCGCCGGACGGGGGCGTGGACGTCGACAAGTTCCGGGCGGCCCTCGGTCCGCGCACTGCCGCGGTGATGATCACGAACCCATCGACGCTCGGCTTGTTCGAGAGCCGCATCGGTGAGCTGCTCGCGGCGGTCCACGAGGCGGGCGCGCTCGCCTACATGGACGGCGCCAACCTCAACGCCATCCTCGGTCGGTTCAAGCCTGGCGAGGCCGGCTTCGACGTGATGCACTTCAACGTCCACAAGACGTTCAGCACGCCCCATGGCGGGGGTGGGCCGGGGGCTGGGCCAGTCGGGGTGGGGGAGCGCTTGCTGCCCTATCTGCCGACCCCGCGCGTGCTCGCGCAGGACGACGGCACATTCCGGTTGGAGCGACCCGACGAGCGGCCGACCTCGATCGGGCGGATGCGAAGCTTCGTGGGCAACACCGGCGTCCTTGTGCGCGCGTATGCCTATATCCGTGCCCACGGTGGCAGCGGCCTGCGCGAGGTGAGCGACGATGCGGTCCTCGCCGCGAACTACCTCAAGTCACGCCTGGCCGATACGTTCGACCTGCCGTACGACCGCCCGTGCAAGCACGAATTCGTCGCCTCGGCGGCGACCCTGAAGGCACGCACCGGGGTCCGGACGCTGGATCTCGCCAAGCGACTCATCGACTTCGGCTTTCACCCGCCGACGATCTACTTCCCGCTGATCGTCGACGAAGGGATGCTGATCGAGCCCACCGAGACCGAATCCGCCGAAACCCTCGACGCGTTCGCCGACGCCCTCATCGCGATCGCCGCGGAGGCCGAATCGACGCCCGAACTGGTCAAGACCGCACCCCACACGGCCCCTGTCAAGCGCCTCGACGAGGCCACGGCCGCGCGTCAGCCGAACCTGCGCTGGCGCCCGATGGCCGGTGCCGCGACCCCGTGTCCGGACTGAACGAGCGAACAAACCGCGAGCCAACCGAACGCTCGTTAGGTTCGAGGTTTGACAGCCTAGAGAGGGCTGTGGATAGTACCCGCAGCGCATCGGACCCGAACCGTGCTGCCGCTCGTCCGGAACCTTGTCGAGTTGGGAGGCTCAACGAGAGACCACCGCGATAAGCCACGGCACTCGCAAGCACGGCACTCGGACCACATGCGAAGCACTCGGGTATCCACCCGTTCGGAGGAGAACATAGATGCATAAGCGTCTCTTGGGTTTGCTGGCCACCGCTGCCATCGTGATGGCCGCGTGCGGTGGAGCAACCACAACTACGGCCCCGCCGGCCGCCTCGGGCCCCGTCGCGTCCGGTGACGCGTCCGCGCCGCCCGCTTCCGGTGGGCTTGCCGCAGAGCAGGTCATTCGGATCGCCCTTCCCGGCGAACCCCCGACACTCGATCCCAACACTGCACAGGATGCCAACTCCCTGGCTGTGCTGCGCGCACTGCATCGTCCGCTCGTCTATATCGACAAGGACCTCAACGTCGTCGATGCCCTTGCCGAGTCACATGAGATCTCGGACGATGCCAAGACGCTGACGTTCCATCTGCGCGATGCGAAGTACAGCAATGGGGAACCGATCGTCGCCGGTGACCTCGTCTACAGCTGGAAGCGACTCGTCGACCCGCGCACCGCGGCCCCGT
Source organism: Chloroflexota bacterium (assembly GCA_029240655.1). Taxonomy (GTDB): domain Bacteria; phylum Chloroflexota; class Limnocylindria; order Limnocylindrales; family CSP1-4; genus SPCO01. The sequence goes on along the minus strand of JARDZW010000037.1, from coordinate 1,137 downwards.
ACAGCTACGTGATGGCCGAAGTCGCCGGAGCCGAGGAGCTGCTCGGCATGGCGGGCGCAGACCCGGCCACGCCGGACGCGGAGGTCGATGCGGCCCTCGAGAAGCTGGGCGTCGCCGCGCCGGACGACAAGACGTTCGTCGTGACACTGTCCACCCCGGCAACGTACTTCCTGTCGGCGATGACCCTGTGGGTCGGCGTGCCGATCCAGGAGAAGTGGATCACGTCCGAGGGCGCGACCGAGGCGGCGAACTACGTCAGCTCGGGACCGTTCATGCTCGACACGTGGGACCACAACAGCCAGATCATCCTGAAGCCGGACCCGAACTGGTACGGCGATGTCAAGCCAACGCTGACCGAGATCCAGATGCCGATGTACGCGGAGCCGGCCGCGGCCCAGGCCGCGTACGAGACGAACGAAGTCGACATCATCATGCCCGTCGCGAGCGAGGACGTTCCGCGGGTCCAGGAAGACCCGGTGATGGGCGCGGAGTTCCTCTCGGATCCGCAGCTCGGGATCACCTACTACAACTTCAACAACGGTAACGATCCAACGGGCAAGAAGAAGCTTGCTCGCTGCGAGGATCCCAAGGCGTGCCCGACGGCCAACAAGAACTTCCGGATCGCCCTCACCCAGGCGATCGACAAGCAGTCCTTCCTCGACACGACCTTCGCCGGCCTCGGGCAGGTCGCCAACACGTTCGTCATGCCGGGCCTCCCGGGATACACGGACTACAACCCCTACCCGTTCGACCTGACGGCCGCCCAGGCCAGCATGGACAAGGCGCTTGCCGAGCTCGGCTTCGCGAGTGCCGCCGAGATCCCGCCGCTCAAGTTCGGGTTCAACACGGGCGGCGGCCACGAGCCGCGAGTCGCCTTCCTTGCCGAGGCGTGGCGAACGGCCTTCGGCCTGGAGACCGAGCAGATCGGCAGCGAGTTCGGCGTCTTCCTCACCCAGCGCACCGCTGGTGAGTACGACATCGCCCGCAACGGCTGGGGAGCCGACTACCCGCACGCGAACAACCAGCTCAATGGTCTGTTCACCTGCGGTGGCGGCAACAACGACCAGCAGTGGTGCAACGAGGAATTCGACAGCCTGCTCCAGCAGGCCGCTGTGGAGCCCGACCAGGCGAAGCAGG
>JARDZW010000036.1 GCA_029240655.1 Chloroflexota bacterium | reverse complement strand
CATGTCCTGTGATTGTGCCTTGCAGTGCCCTGTCAGGGCGACCCGTCGCCATGACGCACAGGTCGCTAAGTGTCCGCGAATGTCACCCGGTCGCGAGTACGTTCCGCAGGCGGAGCCTAATGACTGCGATCAATAACCCGACGAGGCTCGCAAGGCCGACGAATACGCTCGAAAATTCGGGCGCTCGCGCGGAATCGATCGGCTTCGTATCTGTGTCGGGCATGCCGATCGCGGCAGGGGCCACGAGGGCGAGTGCTTGTCGGGTCGTTTGAGCAGCCGCGATCTTCCGATCGCTCGTGCGCCAGACCCCGTGATCCTCCACACCTTGTTGAAGGACGAGGAGGCGGAGCCTTGCTCCGTTGCGCCGCCAAACGGCGGTATGCCATGTGCTCGGCCCGGCGGCTTCCTCGAGGTACGCGGTGCTCATGAGGACTTCGTCTCCTACCTTGAGTCCGACACGGCCGAAGCCATCGCAGGAGTTGGAATACAGCTCGATGGTCCGACCCGTGGCCAACCGCTCGCTGTCACGGTTGGCGTACACCTTCGAAACGGCGACCGCGATGAACGTGAGCGGAACGCTGTCCCCATCAACCCGGATCGACTCGACCTGCGCCTCGAAGGTGTACCCCTTCGTGTCCCGAGCATGGTCGGGCATCACCGGCAGAAAGGATTCGGCGCTGGCTGGTGCCGCAGTCACACCCATGATCAGGGGTACGAAGACTGAGCACGCAACGACTGCCAGGACTCTAGTCGCCATGGTTTCGGGTCCTCGCAGCCGTCGCTCGTGCCGGATGAGGGTGGACGGCCGGGACATCGTAATCGTGACTCCGAGGATGGGGACCGTCGCCCACGTGAGCCTCTAGCTGCTCATGGGACGGCGTGCCCACGTCGCAAAGCGTTCGCTAATGACACTAGAAAAGTGAGGGGAATCGACGGCCTTCGCGACGCTGATATCGTCGAGGGATGAGCGAGACCACCAGGCATGATTTCATCCTGCGTTCGTCTCGGCTCACGGACACCCTGACACTTGCGTGGCGGAGTGAATCGTCCGGACTTGCGACGCTCGATTGCGGCGGACTCAGAGCCGAGGCTTCTGTCTACCTGCCCGACGGGTCGCAAGACCTCGCAGCGAAGCTGCGATCGAGCGCCGACCAGTGGAGGGGTTGGCCGGGAGAGTTCGAATGGGCATCGATCGAGGGAGAGTTGACGATCAGGTGGACTCATGACGGCCGAGGACACGTTTCATTCTTCGCGGCATTGATGCCTCCCCGCACCAAGTGGACGTCCTCGGTGGTGATCGTGGTTGAGGCTGGCCAACTGGATCGCCTGGCGGCTTCGGCTGAGACCTTCTTCGCCGCGTACTAGCACGCCGGCACGATAGGTCGTTTCGGCCTCAGTCAGTGTCCACCAATGTGCCTAGGGCCGATTGCGTCCTCTCCGATACCGACAGGATCACGCAGGTCGCGAGCTGCCGTGCTCCTTCGCGAATCACGAGTCTCACATTTGGGCGGAAGCGTGCTGCGATCTCAGGAAGGTTCTCAGGTACGAGCAGCCGCACGGTGCCTCGTCCGGGAGTGGAGTGTGGCAGCGAGACGACCACGCTGAACGCGTCACTGACGGGATCGTCCTCAAACGTTGCGACGAGGGCGAAGGTCTCGGGCAACTCTCTATGACTGTCCGCCACCGTAGCGGAAACGGTCGCCTCTGGATCGCGAATGCGATTCAGGCTACTCGACCTTGGTGTCCTTCAGTGTCCACCAATGTCATCCGTCGAGCTCGGTCCGTCGCCGCGGTTGGCCCGCTGCTCGATCTCGGCCAGGCGGCCGCGCAGGAGTTGGCTCTGTTCGGCGGCCGAAAGGCTCTGCGGGCGCGACCCAACTGTCGAATCCAGCCAGTGAACTAGCGGCGACCAGGCGCCATCGAGCCCAAGGATGTCGATCCGCCACTGGTCGCGGTCCCGGACGAGTCGAATGCCGATCGGGCGAGCCAGCTCCACGATCTGGTTGCCAAAGTGGTCTGGGTCGTACGTATCGGACAGCACGACAAGGCCTTGCTCGACCAACCAATTGCGAAGCTCGGCCATCACCTGGTCGTCGTCGGTCCACGTCACGTAGTCAGCGTAACAACCGCGATATGGGTCGCCGCCATCGCGAAGCGTTCGCCAATGACACCTGAGGCTTCAGTCGTCGTTCGTCAACGTCACGAAGCCCTCAGCCCATTGGTCACGATCGACGGTGTACGACGCGATGAAGAACCCTCCATCACCCTCGCCGTCATCCACCAACAGGGCGGGATGGTCCGCGAACCCAGGCTTACTGGCCAGCCGCACGGATGCATCACGCGCCAGATCGTCAGTCGAGTAGACGCCAATGAGCTTCTCGTCGGCATCGTCATCCAGGCGATGAATGTGCCAGAGAAGAAAGACTTCCACGGGCGCTCCTTGGGTTTGACGTCAGCATCGCAAGGGTTCGCCAAAGACACTAGACGGTTGGTGATTCGACCGGCGCTAGGGCTCCAACTCAGCTAGCCAAGCGCGGAAGTCCAAATAGCCACTCGCGGTCAGGCGTCGGCAGGTCCGCTCCGCCTACCTTGACCAAGGCATCCCAAACGACAGGATCATCAACGATGGGGTCAATCGCGACGATCCACGGCCTGGCCCATGAGCTCGCCTGCGTACGCGTTGTCCGGCCGTGATCAGGTCACGGATCATGTTCGCGACTTCGGGACGGCTCGGGGCAGGCGGCGGATAGGCGTTGGACACTCGCTGACGATACGGGATGCGGTAGTCGCTTGGTGGCACCTCCCGGGATCTCGGCGGCGGACCCGCCGCCGTCACTCAACCCAGGGAGGCGAGACTGCCGCGGCGGCGGCCGACCGTGAGGCTGCCATCGGGGGCCCGCATGACCTGCGGGGGGCGTGGCCGCCCGTTGTACGCGGAGCCGAGGGATGCGGCGTAGGCGCCGGCATCGGCGATGGCCACGAGATCGCCCCGACGCAGCGGCGGCAGGCCGTGCGTGCCCAGCGAATCTGTCGACTCGCAGATCGGGCCCTCGACCCGCGCGGGCTCGGCACCCCGGCCGGCCGCGGCACCGGGCACGAATTCCCGGCCGAGCGACGTCAGGGCTACGATCGGGTGGCGCGCCCCGTACAGCGCCGGCCGGATCAGCTCGGTCATGCCGGCGTCGATGACGACCTGTCGACCGCCCCGGTCGCGCACGTGGAGCACCCGGGCGACCAGCCAGCCGGCACGGGCCACGAGCGCTCGACCGGGTTCGATCGCCAGGCGGGTCGGGCGACGATCGTCCGGCACGGTCTCGAGCGCGGCGGGGAGCTCGCGGGCGAAGCGCTCCGGGGCGGGCGATGGCTGGTCAGCCGGGAGCACCGGGAACCCGCCACCCAGGTCGACGGTGTCAAAGGTCTCGATCGAGCCGCGCCACAACGCGGCCATCGCGACGGCCTTGCGTACGGCATCGCGCCACGCGTCGACGGCACCGAGCTGCGACCCGACGTGCAGGTGGATGCCGCGCGGACGGAGCAAACCATCGGGCCCGCCGCCGGCTTCGATCGCCTCCCCGATCTCGGTCTCGGTCATGCCGAACTTGCTGGCACCGGACCCGACAGCGAGCCCGGCGTGGGTCTCCGGTATGACGTCCGGGTTCAGCCGGTAGAGGACGTCGATTCGCAGCCGGGCCTGCCTGGTCCGACGCACCGTGAGCGCGAGCGCCTGGGCCTCTTCCGGCGATTCGAGCGCGATCCAGCGCAGCGGGGAGCCCGCGGCGGCGGCACGCACCGCATCCCGCAGGTCGGCGGGCGTCTTGCCGACGCCTTCCAACGTGATCCGGGCGTTCGGCACGCCGGCGCGGTGGGCCAGTGCCCACTCGCCGCGCGAGACGACGTTCGCGCCGAACCCTTGCGAAGCGACCCGCGCGATGACGGCCGGCACATCGTTCGCCTTGACCGAGTACTGCCGGATGATCGGGTCCGGGAACGCCGCCGTGGCCGCGGCGCATGCGGCGTCGACGGTCGCGAGGTCCGTGACGAAGAGAGGCGTCCCGAATCGCCGGGCGGCGACTCGGAGCGACTCTTCGATGGGCGTCTCAGTCGGGGACGACAAGCCGGATGACGGACGAGGTGATGGACAGGACCACGGCCCCGACGACGGCCGCCACGAGCGTATCGATGGTCAGCAGGTCCGGCGGGAAATCGCCGACATGCAGCGGGAAACCGAAGAGGTCGGACAGCCACGCGGTCAGCAGCAACAGCCCGCCGTTGATGAGGAAGCCGACGAGGCCGAGGGTCGCCAGCCTGATCGGCAGGGCGAGCAGCTTGACGATCGGGCCGATCAGCCCGTTGACGATCCCGAAGATGATCGAGATGACGATGAGCGCCGGGATCCCGCCGTCGTAGGCGAACATGTCCGGCAGCAGCGTGACCAGGATGTAGAAGGCGACGGCCGTCACGGCCGTACCGATGACGAAGCCTCTCAACACGTCCTCCTGACTGGGCGATGGATCGGTCTGCGCCGAGGATAGCCGGTCAGCGCAGCAGGAATCCGCGGCCGAGGGGGTCGCGAGCGTCGAGGACGAAGGTGTGCTCGCCGGTTCGAAAGGCCGCGCCCTCGACCTCGGTGACGACCGTCTGGTGTCCGCCGACGCCCGGACCGGCCTCGATCACGCGCGATTCGAAGACGGAATCGACGATCGAGCGATGCCGTAGCGTCTCGCCGGCGCCGATCTCGCCGCGGTCGTGCAGGATCGCCAGCCGCGCGGATGTGCCGGAGCCGCACGGCGAACGGTCGACTTCGCCATCGGCGAAGACCGTGACATTGCGCTGGATACGGCCCTGGCCCTCGACGGGCTCCCAGAAGATGACGCCGTAGATGCCGCCGAGATCGGGCTGGTCCGGGTGGGCCACGTCGAGCGCACCGTCCAGGGCGGGGCGGAGCTCGCGTTGCAGGGCGATCAACTCGGGCAGGGCGCGCGGCTCGACACGGAGATCAAGCTTCCGCACATCCATCGATCCGTAGAACGCCCCGCCGAACGCGACATCGAGGGTCAGCCGACCCCGGCTCGTATCGACTTCCACGTCGCGCGCGAGCACGAACGACGGGACGTTCCGGAACCGCACCGCCTCGACCCGGCCGTGGCCGTCCAGGCGTGCCGTGCAGGCGAGCCGGCCCGACGGCACGTCGACCGTGACCGCGACCTCACGAGCGCCCGGTTCGGTCGCGACGCGACCGGTGTCGATCGCCCAGGTCACCAGCGCGATGGTCCCGTGCCCGCATGCCGTCGAATAGCCCTCGTTATGGAAGAACACCACGCCCAAATCACCGTTCGCATCGTCGGGCGGCGTCACGAAGCAGCCGTACATGTCGGCGTGTCCGCGTGGCTCGTTGACGAGCAGCTGGCGGACGTCGTCGACGTTCGCGGCGGCCCAGGTGCGGCGCTCCGGCACGGTCCGGCCTTCGAGCACCGGGACACCGCCGGTCACGATCCGGAATGGCTCGCCACCGGTGTGGTAGTCGGTCGTCGTGATCTCGGTCAACGGGCGAGCAGCGCCTCGAGGCGCGCCTTGACACCGGGCCACTCCCCGGCAAGCACGCTGTAGAACGCGGAGTCGCGGTTCGAGCCGTCCGGCATGATCGTGTGGTGGCGCAGGACGCCTTCGAAGGTCGCGCCGATGCCCAGCAGCGCGCCACGGGAGCGCTCGTTTCGGGCGTGGGTCTTGAACTCGACGCGCTCGGCGTCGAGTGTCTCGAACGCGTGGGTCAGCTGGAGGAGCTTCGCCTCTCGATTCGCGCCGGAGCGCTGGTAGGCCGTCCCGACCCAGGTCCAGCCGATCTCGAGTCGACGGTGCTCGGGCGTGATGGTCATGAACCTGGTGCTGCCGATGGCCCGGCCGCTGGCGGTGTCGACGGTTGCGAACGGCACCTCGGTGCCGGCGTCGGCGTTGGCCCGCGCCGTCTCGAACCACGCCCGCAGCGCCGGTTCGTCGATGGGCTTGGCGATCGTCCAGCGCCAGATCGCGTCGTCGAAAGCGACGCGCGCGAGATCATCGAAGTGCGAGTCCGCGAGCGGCTCCAGCTGGACCCGTGCGCCGGACAGGGTGACCGGAGCGACCCAGCGTTGCTGCGTCATCGGCGGATGGTAGCGGGGGCTTGTCGTGCCGTGCGCCCTTGATTTGGGCCCGGAGTGTTCGACCGGCGCTCGTCCTACTCGGCTCTGGCGAGCCCATGGCGGATCGCGTACCGGGTCAGAGCATTGGTGCCGTGGAGGCCGAGCTTGTCCGACAGGTTGGCGATGTGGCGACGAACGGTGTGGATGCTGATATCGAGAGACCGGGCGATCTGGGCAGGGGTCTGTCCGGAGGCAAGCAGGCTCAGGACCTCGCGTTCGCGCAGGCTGATGGCGCCGGTCTCGGACCAGCGGATCGAATCATCGACGACCGTTCCCGTCACGCTGCTGTGCAGGTATCGATCGCCTCGCGCCACTGCACGGATGGCCTCCACGAGATCCAACGACCGCGCACCCTTGACAAGGTAGCCGGCGGCTCCGGCTGCCAGCGCCTGTCTGACCGTTTCCGGATCGCCATGCATCGTCAGCACGATCATCCGCAACGACGGGTACTGAGCCCGTAGGTCTCGCAGGAGCGGCAGGGCATCGCCCTCCGGGAAGGTCAGATCCAGCAGCAGCACGTCGGGCCGGAGCGTTGCGACGAGATCGCGTGCCGCCGAATGGTCCGCAGCATCACCCACGATCTCGAAGCCATCGACGTCCTGGAGGACAAGCGTGAGGCCCTCGCGGATCAGATGGTGGTCGTCGACCAGACCGATGCGGACCTTCGGACCCAGCGCCATCCGCGGGTAGCGACCGGCGACGCTCGTGGATGGCTCCAACGCCTCAATGGGGCCCTTCGCTTCGGTCGTGGTGATCTCGGGCGACCGATCCATCAGCGGGCCGTGTTCAGGGCCGGTCGAGCGGCCACCGCCGGTTGCCCGAGGGGCGCACTGATTGGGACGACGATCTCCACCCGCGTCCCGAGCCCGACCCCCGAGCGAACATCAACCGTGCCTCCATGGATCGCCGCGCGCTCGAGCATCCCGTCGAGGCCGAGACCACGTTCTCGGCTGGCCGTCGCGAACCCGATGCCGTCGTCGCCGACCACGAGGCGGACGGTTCCGTCCACGGTCCGTGCCACGATCCAGATGCGTCGGGCCCGACTGTGGCGTGCGGCGTTGCCGACGGCCTCCTGCACGATGCGGAATACGTCGATCTCGACTTCGGGCTCGAGCAGTCCCGGTGGGAGCAGGTCGGGCTCGAAGCGGAGCTCGACCTCCACCCCCGCGGAACCTGCGAGATTGCGCAATGCCGCCCCCAGCCCGATCTCGTGGACACGCGTCGGACGGAGGCGGACGGCCACGTCCCTGGCCTCCTCGAGCGCTGTCGTCGACAGCGTCCTCGCGCGCTGGAGGGCGGTTCGCGGGCCGACGAAGGGCGCGTCATCATCGGCATCGAGCTCGCGCTCCACGGCATCGAGCGCCAGGATCACGGCAGTCAGGGTCTGACCGACCCCATCATGGAGGTCGCGCGCGAGACGAGCGCGCTCGTCCTCGTGGGCCGTGACCAGTCGTTCGCTCGCCTGCCGGTACAGCGATGCGTAGTGTCGGGCCGAGGTCGAGACGCGGTCCGCGAGGACGGCGACGATCACGGCGATGGTGACCATCAGGGGCCACTCATCGAACTCAAGCTGCTCCTCAGTCGGTTGCACACCTACCGCTAAGGCGATCCACAGGAAGGCGACCATGACGGCGCCGGCGATGGCGATGCGGGCAAGAGCGGCGCGCAGGCCATAGACGAAGGCCCCGATGGCGACGGTCAGCCACAGCGCCTGAAGGACGATCTCCGGGTCGCCGATGCCCAGGAACAGGGCGATCGCAAGCAAGGCACAGACGATGTCCACGACGCGACGGGATACGGCTGGGTCCTGGCGGGCCGCAGCCCGTATCCGACTATCCCACTGAATGCCGCCGATGGTCATCCGTCGGCCTCCAAGTGATGAAATTTGAGTATAGGCAGGGTGCGTTGTTGGCCACAATGATGTAGTCGGAGAATCGGCCTTGACCGCGGTTTCCGTGGGTGTTGCGGTCAAAGGGGAGGCAGTGCCGGGGGACGCGCGATCCACCGGCGAGGTTCCAGCACCCGAGATCCGTCGATCCGTACGGCGTGGTCCGGCGGGTGCGCTTTTGGGGGGACGCCAGCATGTTGCGCGCAATCGTCGGCACGAGCGTTCGCTTCCGGATGCTCATCATCGGCACCGCCGGGGCCCTGCTGCTCATCGGCGCGACCCAGGTGCAGAGCACGCGCGTCGATGTGCTGCCCGAGTTCACGCCGCCCTACGTCGAGGTCCAGACGGAGGCCCTCGGCCTGTCGGCGGAAGAGGTCGAGGAGCTCGTGACCGTGCCCCTCGAGGCGGACCTCCTGCACGGTGTCGCGTTCCTGGACCAGATCCGTTCCGAGTCGATCCCCGGTCTGTCCTCCATCGTGCTGATCTTCGAGCCAGGAACCGACATCTTCAAGGCCCGACAGGTCGTCGCCGAGCGGCTGACCCAGGCTCATGCGCTTCCCAACGTCGCGCGGGCGCCCGTGATGCTCCAGCCGTTGTCCTCGCTCAGCCGGTTCATGGTCATCGGAATGAGCTCCCAGGAGAAGTCGCTCATCGACATGTCGGTCCTTGCGCGCTGGACGGTCCGACCGCGTCTGATGGGCGTGCCGGGCGTCGCCAACGTCTCGATCTTCGGCCAGCGGGAGCGCCAGCTCCAGGTCCTGGTCGACCCGGCCAAGCTCGACGCCAACAACCTTTCGCTCGAGCACGTCGTGAAGACCGCCGGCAACGCATTGTGGTTCTCCCCCCTCACATTCCTCGAAGCCTCGACACCGGGGACGGGCGGGTTCATCGACACGCCACAACAGCGGCTCGGGATCCAGCACATCCTGCCCATCCAGAATGCCGAGGACCTCGCGCAGGTGGCGATCGAGACCGAGGACGGAGCCACCCCGCTCAAGTTGGGTGACGTCGCGACCGTGGTCGAAGATCACCAGCAGCTCATCGGAGAGGGGCTCGTCAACGACGGCAGCGGTCTCATCCTGGTTGTCGAGAAGTTCCCGGACGTCAACACGCTCGAGGTAACGCGTGATGTCGAGGCTGCCATGGCGGCCCTCCAGCCGGGCCTGCCGGGCATCGATGTCGATACGACCCTCTACCGCGAGGCGACGTTCATCGACGCCTCGCTCGGAAACCTGTCGCTCGCGATCCTGATCGGCTTCCTCCTGATCGCTGTGATCATCGGCGCGCTCCTGTTCGACTGGCGGGCCGCCCTGATCAGCATCGTCACGATCCCCCTGTCGATCGCAGCCGCGGCGATCGTGCTGCACCTTGCCGGAGCGTCGCTCAATGCGATCACCCTGGCCGGGTTGCTGGTGGCCATCAGTGTCGTCATCGATGACGCGGCCGGCGTCGTCGATGACGTCCTGACGCGGTTCCGCACACCCAGGGAAGGCGATGGCGGACGGTCCAAGGCCGATATCGTCACCGCCGCCGTCGTCGAGGGCCGTTCGCCGCTCGTCTACGGCACCCTGATCATCCTTGGCACGCTCATCCCGCTGTTCTTCATCGTCGGCGGGGCAAGCGCGTTCCTGCCATCGCTGGCCGTCGCCTATGGGGCCGCGATCCTCGCCGCGATGTTCGTGTCGCTGACCGTGGCTCCGGCCCTGGCCGTGCTGGTCCTTGGACGCGATCGAGGCTCCCGACGCGAGTCTCCGCTGCTGACACGCACCCGCGGCTGGTACGAGAACACGCTGTCAGGCATCGCCGCTCGGATCCGACCGACGGCCCTGACCGTCGGGCTCGTGGTCGTCGCTGCCGTGGTCGTCGTGGGCGTTGCGGTCCTGCCCGCTGCGGGCGACAGCGCATTGCCGACCTTCCGTCAGCGTGAGCTGTTGATCCATTGGGACGGCGCACCTGGAACCGGCCGACCCGAGATGGCGCGTGTCATCTCTCGGGCCACGGCTGAGCTGCGCGCGATCCCCGGCGTTCAGAACGTAGGCGCCCACGTCGGGCGCGCGATCATGTCCGACGAGCGCGGGAGCGTAAACCTCGGCGAGATCTGGGTGACGATGTCACCGACCGCCGATTACGACGTCACCCTGGCCGCCATCGAGGACGCCGTCGCCGGTTACCCCGGCCTCGAGCGTGCCGTCTCGACGTATGCGTCGGATCGGATCGCCGAAGTCCTCGGGGCGAGTGAACGCGACGTGTCGGTCCGGCTGTATGGCCAGGAGCTCGACGTCCTGCAAGCCAAAGCCGAGGAGGTTCGCACCGCGATCACCGAGGTCGCCGGGGTCAGCGCCCCGGCGGTCCAGACCGTCGTCATGGAGCCGACCGTTGAGATCGAAGTCGATCTCGAGGCCGCCGCCAGGTACGAGATCAAAGCAGGTGACGTGCGGCGGGCTGTGACATCGCTGTTGTCGGGCATCGAAGTCGGCAACCTGTTCGAGGACCAGAAGGTCTTCGAGGTGGTCGTCTGGGGCGACCCGTCGATCCGGAAGAGCATCTCCGACGTCGAGGACCTCCTGATCGAGACGCCGAACCAGGGTCTCGTCCGCTTGGGTACGGTCGCCGACGTGCGCGTCGCACCGTCGCCGAGCGTCGTCAACCGCGAGGGCGTGATGCGCTACGTGGACGTCACGGCCGATGTGGTCGGGCGTGATGTCGGTGCCGTCGTCGCGGATGTCAGGAGCGGCATCGCGTCGATCCCATTCGCGATCGAATATCACGCCGAGGTCAGCAGCGCCGCGCTCGTCCGGCAGGAGAGCCAGATGCGCCTGATCGCGGTGCTCATCGGGACCGTGCTCCTCGCCTTCCTGCTCCTGCAGGCGGCGTTCGGGGCCTGGCGCCTGGCTTTCCTGGTGCTCCTCGCCGTCCCCGCAGCCACGATCGGTGGCGTTGTGGCGACCTTCTTGACCGGAGACCTCTTTACGATCGGTGCCCTCGCGGGCCTGATCACGGTGGTGGCCATCACAGTCCGCCACGCAGTCGCGTATGTCGACCGCTGCCAGCGGGTGGAGCGCGCAGGTCCGGACAGGCACGGATTGGAGCTCGCGGTCGCGGGCGCCCAGTCGCGACTGGGGCCGATCCTGATCACCGCCCTGGGGACGGCTGCCTTCGCCCTACCGTTCATCGCGCTGGGCGACATCGCGGGGCTGGAGGTCATGCGCCCGATGGCGGTCTTCGTCCTAGGCGGGCTCGTCTCGTCGACGTTCGTCGTCCTGTTCATCCTCCCGACGATCTATCTGCGGTCCGGCCCCAAGCCAGCGTCCGAGACCGAGTCCCTCTTGAGCGAACCGCCGGCCTTGGAGCCGTCACCGGCATAGGAGCATCGAGATGAAGCGAATCGCACGCACGCTGATGTCCCTGGCACTCGTCGGGCTCGTCATCGGTGGCTGCAACCAGGCCACCACCTCCGCCCCGAAGGAAGAGGCCATCCACCTGGAGGAGCAGGCCTCCGGCCTGAAGCAACTCACGCTGTCGGCGAAGGCGGCCGAACGGCTTGGTGTCGAGACGGCCCCGGTGGCCGGGTCCGGGTCCCTTCTGACCGTTCCCTACGCAGCCGTCATCTACGACGCCCAGGGCGACACGTGGTCCTACGTGAACGCCGAACCACTCGTCTTCCTGCGCGAGCAGATCACGGTCGACGAGATCGATGGGGACACCGCCGTTCTGTCCGCAGGTCCCGCGGTCGGCACGTCGGTCGTGACCACGGGTGCTGCCGAGCTGTACGGCGCCGAGATCGGCGTCGGCGGCGGCCACTGACACCCGCTCGCCAGGCACCTGGGGGAAATCCGAAGTCATGATGCGCCGGATCATCGCCGCGAGTCTTCGTTTCCGATTCCTCGTCATCGCCGCTGCGGCGGCGCTGATGATCTTCGGGACGTCCCAGGTACGAGCGATGCCGGTCGACGTCTTCCCGGAGTTCGCCCCGCCGAAGGTCGAGATCCAGACCATCTGCATCGGCCTCTCGGCCGAGGAGGTGGAGAACCTCGTCACGGTACCGCTCGAGCAGGCCCTCGCCGGCGTCGACGGGTTGGACATCATCCGCTCGAAGTCGGTCATCCAGCTCTCGCAGATCGAGATGATCTTCAAGCCGGGCACGGACCTGCTCCGAGCCCGCCAGCTCGTGGCTGAACGGGTGGCGGAGATCACCCCGACCCTGCCGACATGGGCGGCGCCGCCGTTCATGATCCAGCCGCTGTCGGCGACGAGCCGGTTCCTCAAGGTGGGCATGTCGTCGGAAGAGGTATCGCTCATCGACATGTCGATGATCTCGTACTGGACGATCCGACCGCGGCTCCTGAGCGTGCCGGGCGTCGCCAACGTCCAGATCTGGGGCGAGCGTCTCGACATGCCGCAGGTCCGGGTGGTCCCGTCCAAGCTCGCTCAGCATGGCGTTGCGATGAACGACGTCATGGACGCGGTGTCGGAGGCGCTCGACGAGGGCATCCTCAGATTCAACTCCGGCAACTTCACGGGCACCGGCGGCTATGTCGATACGCCCAACCAGCGGCTCAACGTCCACCACGTCCCACCCATCATCGAAGTCGACGACCTCGCGCACGTGACCGTCACCGGGCGTGACGGCAACGAGATCCCGATCTCCGAGGTGGCCGAACTCGTCCGAGACCACCAGGCGATGATCGGTGACGCCGTCATCAACGACGACCTCGGCATCCTCCTCATCATCGAGAAGTTTCCCTGGGCGAACACGCTCGACGTGACCCGGGGGGTCGACCAGGCCTTCGAAGAGCTCGCCCCCGGCCTCCAGGGCATCACGATCGATCGGGCGATCTTCCGGCCGGCGAGCTTCATCGATCAGGCGCTGGGCAACCTCTCGAACGCGCTCCTGCTCGGCAGCATCCTGGTCTTCGCCGTTCTCATCGTGTTCCTGTTCGAGTGGCGGACGGCGCTGATCAGCCTGGTGGCGATCCCCTTGTCGCTCATGGCCGCAGCCATGGTGCTGTACGTCAGGGACGTGACGATCAACACGATGATCCTGGCGGGCTTCGTCATCTCGGTGGGGGTCGTCGTCGACGACGCGATCATCGATGTCGAAAACATCACGCGCCGACTGCGCCAGCACCGCCTGGCCGGCAGCGATCGGTCGACCGCATCGATCATCCTCGAGTCATCGCTCGAGGTCCGCAGCGCGATCGTCTACGCGACGCTCATCGACGTCGTCGCTGTGGCCCCGGTCTTCTTCATCGAGGGCCTGTCGGGGGCGTTCTTCCAGCCGTTGGTGGTTTCGTACGGACTGGCCGTGCTCGCCTCGCTGGTGGTCGCGCTGACGGTGACGCCGGCGATGGCGTACCTGCTGCTCCGCAATGCCCCGATCGAGCGCCAGCGCTCGCCCATCACGCGCCGGCTCCAGGAGTCGTACGGGCGGCTGATCTCGCGCATCCTGCGCTCGACCCGGGCGGCGTTCCTCACGGTCGGTGCCGTCAGCCTGGCCGGCGTCGTGATCCTGCCGCAGCTGGGCCAGTCACTGCTGCCCGACTTCAAGGAGCGTGACTTCCTCATGCACTGGGTCACGGCGCCCGGGACGTCGCTCGCCGAGGAGACACGGATCTCCATCGACGCCTGCAAGGAGCTCCGGCAGATCCCGGGGGTGCGCAACTGCGGGTCGCACATCGGCCAGGCGTACCAGGCCGATGAGCCGTACGGCGTCGAGTTCGGCGAGAACTGGATCAGCGTCGACCCGGCCGTCGACTACGACGAGACGCTCGCCAAGATCCAGGAAGTGGTCAACGGCTATCCCGGCCTGCGGCGCGATGTGCAGACATATCTCAAGGAGCGGATCCGCGAGGTCCTGACCGGCTCGAGTGATGCGATCGTCATCCGCATCTATGGTGAGGATCTGGGGACGCTGCGGGAGCTGGCTGAGACGGTCGAGGGCAAGCTCGACGTGATCCCGGGCATCATCGACTTGCACTCCGAACAGCTCGTCAATATCCCCCAGATCCAAGTCGAGCTCGACCTTGCGGCCGCCGAGCGCCACGGGGTGAAGCCGGGCGACGTCCGGCGGACGGCGTCGGCGTACATGGCCGGCGAGGAGGTCGGTGACATCTTCCACGGTGGCAAGGCGTACGACATCCAGGTCTGGAGCGTCCCCGAAGTCCGCCAGAGCCTGACTGACGTCCAGAACCTGCTGATGGACACCGCCTCCGGTGGCAAGGTCATGCTCAACGAGATCGCCGACGTTTCGATCCATCCGTCGCCCGGCCACATCAATCACGAAAAGACAGCCCGCCGGATCGACGTCGAGGCCAATGTCCAGGGCCGCGACCTCGGCTCGGTCATCAACGATGTCAATGCCGCGCTGGCCAGCACGGAGTTCCCGGAGGGCTACCACCCCGAGATGCTCGGGGAATACCAGGAGCGTCAGGCGGCGCAGGATCGGTTGCTGCTGTTCGCGCTCGCCGCTGCGATCGGCATATTCCTCCTGCTTCAGGCGGCATTCGGCAGCACCCGGCTGGCACTTCTGTCATTCCTCACGCTCCCGGCCGCGCTCGTCGGCGGCGTCCTGGCCGCGTGGATGGGCGCCGGTGTGATCTCCCTGGGCGCCCTCGTGGGCTTCTTCACGGTCCTGGGCATCGCGGCGCGCAACGGGATCATGATGATCAACCACTTCCAGCACCTCGAGAAGTTCGAGGGCGAGACGTTCGGGGTCGACCTCGTCGTCCGTGGCGCCAGGGAGCGGCTCGCGCCGATCCTCATGACGGCGCTGGCGACGGGCCTGGCGCTGGTTCCGCTCGCGATCGCCGGAAACCTGCCCGGCCACGAGATCGAGCACCCGATGGCCATCGTCATCCTCGGTGGGCTCGTCACATCGACGCTGCTCAACCTGTTCATCGTGCCGTCGCTGTACCTCCGGTTCGGACGGAGCCGCAAGGAGCAGGACGCCGCGGCTGCTGCCGCGAACGCCTGATCGTGGTCCGGTCCCGCGCGAGCCGCCGGGACCTGCGTCGTGCGTCACCGGGACCGGCCATCTCCTAGACTCGGGCCATGTCCGACTTCGAGCGCCGCTTCGCGTCCTTCCTCGACGAGTACGTCGCACTCCACCCGACAGGCGCCACGGCCATCGGCGATCATCGCTACGACGATCGATGGCCCGACGTGACCGAGGCCGGCCGGGTGGCGCGCCTCGACTTCGTCGATCGGTGGCTCGCGACGCTCGGGGGATTCGCGGCCGCCGATCTCTCGGCCGATGACGCGATCGACCGCGACCTGCTGGTCATGGAGCTCGAGGCCGAGCGGTTCGCCGACACCGAGCTTCGCGACGAGACCTGGGACCCGTTGCAGTGGGTGTATCTGCTGGGTGACGGGATCTTCCCGCTCATCGCCCGCGATTTCGCGCCGCTGGCCGAGCGGCTGGCGTCCGTCGCGGGGCGGCTCGAGGGGATCCGGGCCCTCCTCGACGGCGCCGCGATCGCGCTTCGGGGCCCAGGCGATGGTCGGCCCGTCGGCCGGTTCCAGACCGAGAAGGCCCTCGAACAGCTGCCCGGGATCGCCGAGCTCATCGACGACGCCCTGGCTGAGGCCGAGCGGGCGGCGCCCGCCGACCCTGCCGTGGCCGGCCTTCGCAAGCGGCTCGCGGCCGCCGCCGTCGACGCCAAAACCGCCCTGACCGCGTTCGAGCGTCACCTCACCGACGACGTCCTGCCGCGCAGCGAGGGTGAAGGCCGTGTGGGCGCGGACCTCTTCGCCCGCAAGATGCGCCACACGATGCGGACCGAGACGCTGACCGCCGAACGGATCCTCGCGGCGGCCGAGCGCGAGTTCGACGTCGTTCGCGCCGAGTTGATCCGTCTGGCGAGGCAGCTCTGGCCGAGATGGCGGCGGGGCAGCCCGCCTCCCGACGACGACGGCGCGGTCGTGCGCGAGGTGCTCGACGCGGTCGCGGCCGAGCATCCCACGGCGGACGAGTTGCTCGACTTCTGCCGTGCCGAGAACACCCGGATCGAAGCGTTCTGCCTCGAGCGCGACCTCGTGGGCCTGGTCGACGAGCCACTCGACATCCGCTGGACGCCCACGTTCCTGCGGGCGTTCGGTGGCGCGATGCTCATCTCGCCGGGCCCGCTGGACAAGGGCCAGAAGGCCTTCTTCGCGATCACCCCGATGCCGGACGATTGGCCGCCCGAGCGCAAGGAGTCGTACCTGCGCGAAGACAACGCGCGGATGCTGCGGCTGCTCACCATCCATGAAGCGGTCCCGGGGCACTACTTGCAGGGCGTGTACGCGAACCGAACCGAGTCGCTGCCGCGGGCGATCTTCTCGAGTGGCCTGTTCGCCGAGGGATGGGCCGTGTATGTGACCCAGGTGATGATGGACGCGGGCTACGGCGCAGACGACGGGGCGCTGCTTCTGACTCACTGGAAGTTCTACCTGCGCTCGGTCACGAACGCGATCATCGATGCGCGCATCCACACCGCCGGGATGACCGAGGACGAGGCGGTGGCGCTCATGGTCGACGGAGGCTTCCAGGAGGAGGCGGAGGCTCGCGCGAAGTTCGACCGCGCCCGACTCTCGTCGACGCAGCTGTCGACGTATTTCGCGGGATCGATGGAGATGTGGGACATCGAGCTGGAGGCGCGCCGTCGGGCGGCGGTGGTCGCGGGCGCCGATCCCTCGACGATCGAGCCGCGCGGACTGCCGGGCGGGTTCGGCGACACGCCGGGCTTCCGCTGCCGGCCGCACCTCGAGGCGGTGATCGGCCACGGGGCGCCGCCGACCTCGCTGTTGCGGCGGATCCTGTTCGGGTGAGCGTCGAACGCGACGCTCTGGACCGGATCGATGCCCTCGGGCTGCCCTGGTACGTGACGGGATCCTGGGCGCTGGCCGCGTATGCCGAGCCGCGGATGACGCGCGACATCGATGTCGTGCTCGACGCGACGCGTGCTGACTACGAGTCCCCGCTGCGGCCGGCGTTCGAGGCCGACTTCCTCGTCAATGACCCGATCGACCTTGGTAGCCGCTGGATGGGAGGGCTGATCCATCACACCGAGCTCGTGCGCGTCGACCTGATGTTCGGGCGGTCCGACACGTGGTCCCGCTCCGCGATGGCCAGGCGCCACCGGCTCGAACACCCGACGCTTGGACCGATCTGGGTCATCTCGGTGGAGGACCTGGTCGTCGCCAAGCTCGAATGGTCGGAGGGGACGTCCGAACTCCAACTCCGGGACGTTCTATCAATCGTCTGATTGGTCGACGACCTCGACTGGGCCTACCTCGAGGGGCACGCTGCGGTCCTCGGCATCGGTGACCGACTGGAGGCGATCCGTGGCGGTTGACCAGGGGCAGGCCCGCTTCGATGAGCGCCTTCGCGAGGTCGGTCCGGACGCCAGGATGCGCATCCATGCCCAGATGTATCGCGACGCCTTCCTGTACGTCTGGGCCCAGGCCGATCGTGCCGCCCCGATGACCGAGCCTGAACTCGCGAGATTCCTGCTGCGCCGGCTCTATCCGGACCTCGAGGGCGCGCGACTCGACGCGATCATGACCCGGCTCGAGGCCGAGTGGCACGCCGGGACGTGGACCGGGTTCGTGCGGCCGTCGCAGGAGGCGCGCTGAGCGCGGCCCGCAGGCGGTCCACGTGGTCGCCAGCCTCGTTCGCGGCCATCAGGAGGCGGATCCGGCGCGTCGGACCCGCCCGCGTGCCTGTTTCGATCGCATCGAGACGCCAGACCCAGGCGAGCAGCGACGCGAACCGGTCGCGGTCCAGCCACTCCTCGCCGTCCCACACGTGGACGCCCATCGCATCGCGGATTGGCTCGCTCGCCAGCCAGCGTTCCAGCAACATCAGCTCGGGCTGGCGTCCGCGACCGCGCAGTCCGGATGGACGCGGCAGGGCCAGGAGCGCTCGCAGGGTCGCGACCACCGCCGAAGCCGCGGTGTCGTCTAGCCCGGCGGGTCGCAGCCCGGCCGCCACGACCGGTGCCAGCCGCAGCTCGTCGTACCAGGCCAGGCTCGTGGCGGCCGCGTCGGCGCCCGGGGCCAAGGCACCGAAACGCGACATGGCCAGGTAGAGCAGGAGCGCTGCGCGGTCGTCGCGAGCCAACGATTCGCCGTCGGCGGCATCTCGGGTGGACGGGAGCGCCTCAAGGATCAGGTCTCGAATCTCCCCGGCGACCGCGCTCGGGTCACCGCCCACTCCGGTCGCGCCGGCTACGGCGGCCAGCAGCCTACCCAAACGCTCCTCCAGCACATCGACGTCTCCGCGACGAGCCGATCCATCGATGACCGCCGCGACCTGGCCGCCCTCGAAGACCGCTCGAAGGGGCGCGTGGACCGGCTCGAGCTGTTGCTCGACCAGCGCATCGTCGAGGGATGGCACGCCTGCCCCACCGAGCCGTTCGGCCAGCCGCCGCCATTGGCCGGCACTCCCATCGCGGACCTCGTCGAACTCCCAGAACACGTGGCCCTGGTAGGCGTCGAGCGACAGCCACAGGCCGTGCTCCCACACCTCGCGCGACGAGCGGATGTATTGGAGGCCCGTCCGGGCGTCGCGGAACGTCGTGAACATCGCCGGGTCGTTGGTCAGCCCGAGCCCCTCGGCCAGCGAACGGCGGACGAGGCGCTTCGCCCCGCTCGCCGATTTGCGCGCATAGGCCGTGGAGTCGCGGATCGTGCCGGCGGTCGACCCGAACTTCGTGTGGTAGATGACCAGCGACCGCGTCGGCCCCGTCCCGTTGGAGTAGGCCAGCACGCTCTCGTCCACGCCGCCGCCATCGGTCACGAGGTCGTAGAGCAGGAAGTCGTGCGCCTCGGCGAACCAGCCGCGCCGGTGGAGCAGGGGGAAGACCTCGCGCTGGTGCCGCTCGACGAGCGACGGATCCGGTTGCTCGTCGAGGCGGGCGCGTCGGAATTCCATCCCATACTTCTCGGCGTAGCCCTCGACCTGCCCATGGCCGATCATCGGCAGTCCGGGCAGGGTCGCCATGACCGTGGCCACGCCGAAGTACTTGTCGCCCGTGCCGAACTGCTCGAGCGCGGTCTCCTCGTCGGGATTGCTCATGAAGTTGACGTAGCGCTTGAGGATCTCCGGGTCGAACTCGAGGGTCTCGCGGATGAGCTTGCGGTAGCCCGTTCCGTTCTCGTCGCGCAGCATGTGCATGAACGCGCTGTTGTAGACGCGGTGCATGCCGAGGGTCCGCACGAAGTAGCCCTCGAGCATCCAGAACGCCTCGGCCAGCAGGAGCGTGTCCGGCACCTCCGCGGCGACCCTGTCGACGACCTCGCGCCAGAACTCGTTCGGCATCCGCCGGTCGAACTCCTCCTGGGAGATCGCGTACTGCGCGCGCGACGGGATGCTGTCGCCCGACACGCCCCCGGGTAGCGGCCACCACAAGCGCTGGATGTGCTTGCGGGCGAGGACCATCGCCGCGTCGAAGCGGATCACCGGGAAGCGGCGCGCGACATCCAGGATGA
>JARDZW010000144.1 GCA_029240655.1 Chloroflexota bacterium | reverse complement strand
TCGTCACTCGTGCGCATGGCATCGACCATATCGAGCGCCATCAGCGCGAGCACGCGGGCATGATCCGGCCGCGGCGAAGGGACGCCCGCCGCGACCATGTAGGCGTCGCCGATGGTCTTGATCTTCTCGACTTCGTATCGATCGGCCAGCATGTCGAAATGGCTGAACAGATGGTCGAGGACGCCGACGACCTCGGCCGGTGACATCCGCTCGGAGCGCCGGGTGAAATCGACCACGTCGGCGAAAAGGATCGAGGCCGAGACGAAATGGTCGGCGATCGTCTGGGGCTCGGCCTTCAGCTTCTCGGCGATCGGGCGCGGCAGCACGTTGAGAAGCAGGTTCTCGGCCTTGTCCTGGGCGATCTGCAGGGCCGTCAGAGCCTCCTGTCGCTGCTGGGCGAACAGCGCGAGGAGCGTGAACACCATCGTCCCACCGACGGCGATATTGAGCGCCAGCATGACCGTCGTGAACCACAACGGCAGCGGCGAGACGGTGCCCAGGATCTCGCCCGCGAGGCCGCAACCGAGGAAGACAGCCAGGAACGCGACGTACCAGCGGATGCCGGCGCGCACGCCCATGAAGACCAGGGCCCCCATCGGGGCCAGGATGCCCCACACCCCGACTCCGGTCGAGGTGATGAAACCGCCGAGCGGGATCATCGACAGGTTCGGGGCGAGCAGGATGTCGAGGAGCTCGATGTGCAGGAACAGCGCGAAATCTCGCGTCCGAGCGAAGAGCGCGATCGCTCCGAGAGAGATGGCGAAGTAGATGAACGCGAGCACACCGGAGGGCGCGCCAAGCGCGAGGTAGAGGCCACCCCACAGCAGCGAGACCGGGAGGATCAGCACCGAGACGAGCACGAGGAGTGATTTACGGCCGCGCGTCTCCTCGTCGTCCAGGCTGTCGGCGCCGATGTCGCCCAAACGCGCGAGCACGGTATCGAGGAGCGCCCGGAGCGAGGTCATCGACCGAGGATACCTTCCGACCGCGACGGCTTCGAAACCCGGTCGAAGTCACTTCGGGGTGTCGACGGCGACACCGAAAGCGTGTTTTCGCGGGCGTACCCGGCCATCGATGGCGCGTCAGTCCGCGGGTCAACCCTCAGCCGGCGGCCTTCTTGACGAGGTCGGCGATCCGCGACTCTACGCTTGCGGTGAGCTTGATCACCGCGAACTCGGTCGCCCACATGTCGCCGTCGTCGAGGCTCGCGTCAGGCTGGAAGCCGAACGTCGAGTAGCGGACCTTGAACTTCGACTTGGGCTTGAAGAAGGCGATCACCTTGCCGTCCTTGCCCTCCTTGGCGTACGCAGGCATGCCGTAGTACGTCTTGGGGACGAGCGCCGGGGCGGCGTCGGAGACGACCTCGTGGATCCGCTCCCCCATCGCCCGGTCGTCGGCGGGCATCTTGGCCAGGCTGTCGCGAAGGTCTTTCAGGCCCTCGGCGCGGGCCTCGGCCGGGCTGCGGCCGGAGGCTGCCTTTCGCTCACGGGCGGTCGCGGCGACCGCGGCACGTTCCGCCTCGGAAAAGACTCGGTCATCGTCTCGAGCCTGGTTCTTGCTCTTCGTTGCCGGCTTGCTCGGCATCTTCGCATCCTCCTTCGTCGGGTCGCCCCTCAGGCTGTCGCCTTCTGGGCGGCCTTGCCCTGCTGGAGGATCCGGATCGGGTTGCCGAACGGATCCCGAATCCCCATGTCCGTGCCGTAGAAATGATCGGTTGGCTCCTGCGTGAAGTCGGTGACACCGCGCTCGCGGAGCATCTCGTAGAGGCCGCGCGCATCGTCGGTGATGAACACGAGGCCGCCCAGAGCACCCTTGGTGATGAGCTCCCGAAGCTGCGCTGCCGTGGCTTCATCATGCAGCGGCGGGCCCGGCTGCTCCAGCGAGACTTCGGTGCCTGGCTCGCCCGGCACCCGGATCGTCAGCCAGCGATAGTCGCCCTGGCGGACGTCGTTACCCTTTTCGAGTCCAAGCTTGTTGACGTAGAAGTCGAGGGCCTCCTCCTTGTCCAGGACGTAAATGGAGGCGACGTTGAGCCTGGTGATCATCTCGATCGTTCTCCTTGGTCTCGATGTGGACGTCGTTCACCCTAGGGCTGGGTCGCCGGAATCGCTTCTCCAAAACTGCTCGATCTCAGGGTTTCTCCAGCTGCCACGCGCGGCCGCATCGCGGCGAGCTGGACACAATGCGGCGCGACGATCGGCCCATGGCCGCGGCGATAGCCGGACGGCGTCTCGCCCACGATCTCGCGGAAGGTCCTGCTGAATGTTCCCAAGCTCGTGAAGGCGACGTCGAAGCAGATGTCCGTGACGCTCCGATCGCTCTCGCGCAGCAGGAACATGGCGCGCTCCACCCGCCGGCGCTGCAGGTAGCGGTGCGGGGTCTCGCCGAACACCGCGCGGAAGCTCCGGATGAAATGCGCCGGCGAGATGTGGGCGACGGACGCGATCGCGCGGATGTCCAGCGGCTCCGCGTACGCACGGTCCATCGCATCGCGAGCGCGCAGCAAGCGCCGGTTGAGATCCTCGGTTTCGCGGCTCACGAGACAACGCTACGCGATGTGGCGCGATGGGTCTGATCCGCGCAGGCTGATGGAGCGCGCCACGTGGCGGCTCGAGTCGAGGCCGCAAGGAGAGAGAGAGAGAGAGCATGTCGACCTTTGCGCTGATTCCAGGCGGCGGCGGTGATCCCTGGGAATGGCACCGACTCGTCCCCGAGCTTGCCGCTCGGGGTCACGAGGCGCTGCCGATTCGGCTGCCGGCCGATGACGACGACGCCGGATGGACCGAATACGCCGATGCGGTGGTAGACGCCCTGGGCGACCGCCGTGACATCATCCTCGTCGCCGCATCGATGGGCGCGTTCACGGCCCCGATCGTCAGTACGAGACGACCCGTCGAGCTGCTCGTCCTGCTGAACGCGATGATCCCGGTCCCCGGCGAGACCTTCAACGACTGGTGGTCGAACACCGACTCGGGGAGCGCCCGGCGGGAGTACCACGCCAGCATCGGGCTGCAGCCGACCGAGGCAGATGACGACGCCGTCATCTACTACCACGACGTGCCGGCCGAGCTCAGGGCGGAGGCGCAGGCGCGGACGTGGCAGGATCAGTCGATGACGCCGTTGGATGAGTCATGGCCCCTGCGGGCATGGCCCGATGTTCCGACGCGGGTGTTGGCCGGCCGCCACGATCGAATGTTCCCGCTCGAGTTCCAGCGCCGGATCGCCCGCGAACGACTCGGCCTCGACGTCGACGAGATCGACGGCGGTCACATGGTCGCGATGAGCAGGCCAGCCGAGCTAGCCGACCGGCTGGAGGCGTATCGCCTCGCAGTCCATGGCTAGTGGCGCAGTGGCGGGACGGCTCGTCCTTTCCGCGATCCGTAGGATCACGTCGCTGCGGGGGCGGGACGTGTCGGCAGCCCGGCGTCCCGTCGCGCTGATCAGCTCCGCAGACGGACCCGTGACTGGGGACCCCCGACCTGTCTCAGCATGGAGGTCCTTCGGCTTCCGCTGCCGCGTCGGGCCAGCCCCAGCCAGAGGGCCCTGTTGCTCGTCATCGCTTCTTCCCACCGAAGAAGGGCACGGCGGCGGCCTGCTCGATCCACGACGCGACCAGGCGCTCGTCGAGATCGTCCGCGGATGCCACCTCGACGCCACGCGTCGCCTTGCCCATCCCGATCGGCGTCACCGGCGGTTCCGGCTTGAGATCCGTGCCGCGGATGAACATCAGTTTCACGTGGCCGACGAAGGCGCCGGACGAGAAGCACCAGCCCCCATCCACCCCGTAGTAAGCCATCCCCCATTTCACGGCACGCCGGAGGTCCGGCAACGTCTTGGCGGCCAGTGCATCGATGCGCTCGGCGATCCCGCGCTGCGGTTCGGGCAAGCTTGCGATGTAGGCGAACACGGGCAGGTCGCCTTCTGCGGCCTTCGCGGGGCTTGCCCTTCCCGTCATCGCCACGAGCAGCTTCGGGGTCGTCTCGGCGCTCGCAGCCTTGGAACGGGTCTTCGACGTCGTCACGACGGTCCCGTCCTCGCACCGAGCGTCGCGAGAAGCTCGTCCAGTTGGCCGAATGTCTCGCTCATCGCATCCGCCGCCCCGGTGCCGGCAGCGTCGAGAGCCTCCTTCGAGGGATAGAGCTCGTGCATGACCAGCAATGTCTTGCCGCCTCTTTCCTCGAAGGTCACCGTGGTGACGGAATCCTCGTCACCTTCCTCATTGGTCCAGACGAGGCGCGAGTGCGGCGTTGCTTCCTTGTAGGTGCCGAAGAACGCCGCCTGTGAGTCCCCGTGTGCGAACTCCAAACGGTACTTGCCCCCGACACGAACATCCATGTCGCAGGAAAGCAAGGACATGCCCATCGACTTGGGCACCCACCACCGCTTGAACAGCTCGGGCTTGGTCCACGCCTCGAACACGATGCGCGCCGGAGCGTCGAACGTTCGGGTGACGACGAGCTCACGCTCGGACTTCCGTTCCACAGTCGTGCGGTTGTTCATCGGTGGGGCCTCACTCTCTGTTCTTGCGTCCATCGACCCTTTCCTTCCGCTTCAATTCCTCGACAACCCTGTCCAGCTCGTCGAAGCGCGCGTCCCAGAGCTGGCGATATCTCTCGATCCAGGCCGTCTCTTCCTCCAAGCGGCGCGGGCCGAGCTTGCAGGTCCGTATGCGTCCGACCTTCTCAGTGGTGACGAGCCCGGCCCCCTCCAGGACGCCGACGTGCTTCTTCATGCCCGTGAGGGTCATGTGGAACGTCTCGGCCAGCTCCGTGATCGAAGCGTCGGCACGACCGAGCCGCTCCAGAACGCCGCGTCGGGTGGCGTCCGCGAGCGCGGCGAACGAGGCATCGAGACGAATCGGCGCATACTGAACCATGTGGTTCAGTATTACCTACTGCGAGGCGTGATGCAAGAGGCGGGGATCGCGCGCCCGACAGGAGTCGGGTGCGCGGATCCCGCGCGACGGGCCGCGAGCGGTAGCCTTACGGTCCGGAAACGGCGTTCCGGGCGAGCTGCAGAGCCATCTCCGGGAACCATTGACCGGCGGCCGGGTCGATCAGGCCCCACTCAGGGTCGACCGTGGTCCCGGCCGGCCCGAGGCCGCGGGCGCACGAACCGTCCGACTCACCCGGGATCTTGATCCAGAGGTAGGCATCGAGCAGCGGGACGCCAGTGTCGAGGGTGGGCCGAAGGCCGGCGCCACGATCTGGCGGATTGCACCAGTCCTGCGGGTCGGGGTAGGCCGGCGGAGCCCACGGGCCAACGCCATTCCGGCTCGTATCGATCACGAAATGGGTGGTCGGCGACGCCGCTCCCAACGCGTTCGCATAGCGAAGATTGATCGCCGACGTGTTCAGGTTCTGGACCGTGGTGGTGTCGCTCCATTCGCCGTAGTTGCTCAGCGCCACACCGTTCCATTCGCCGTACAGCTGGGCGAGCAGGGACGGCAGGGGACCGCCATTCCAGTACTGGTTGGGACAGTCGGCTCCAGGCCCGAGCGCGATGCAGCTCGAGATCCACGTGCCGTACTGGACCAGGTTGGCCGAGAACTGGTAGTTGGAAGCATTCAGGTAGAAGCCGTCGGCCCGCGACACGCCCGCCTGGACGAGCCGCGCCGTGATGTCCCCGACATTCAGCCACGCACTGTGGGTCGCATCGAGATACACCCGGGCATTCGGCAGCGCGGCAAGCACATCCACCGCGTGGTTGAGCTCGATGAAGCGCTGGGTGTCCGTGAACGGGAAGCCGGCGCCGCAGTTGGAGGGCAGAAGGCCAAGACTGTCTGGCTCGAGGATCACGATCGCCTCGGCACTGCCGATCCCGGCGGCGAAGGCATCGATCCAGGCGAGGTATTCGGCGGTCGTCGTCGCGCCGCCAGCCGACAGGTTCGCGCAGTCACGGCCCGGGATGTTGTAGGCCACGAGAACGGGCAGGGCATGCTTCGCCCGCTTGATCGTGGCCGCGACCGAGCGACCAACATCCTGGGGCGTGCCCTTGGTGAACCAGACCGCCTGCGGCGTCTCGATCAGGGTCTCGATGCGCTTCGCGTCCGCGTGCTGGCCATTCCGATGAAGGTCGACGATCTGATCGTGCGCTCCCGGGTTCGGATCGGGGACGTACAGCCCACT
>JARDZW010000143.1 GCA_029240655.1 Chloroflexota bacterium | reverse complement strand
CGAGTCCGAGACCGGTTCGGTGGTCGCCGGGGGCGCGGCAACCGCCGGCTCGGCTACCGGGGCGACGTGAGCGATCGGGTCGTGCGACGGCTGCGTGACCGCCGGGGCTGGCTGCACATCCGCTCCAGCCGGAGGCGCCGAGCCTTGCGTCCAGCCACCCGTACGGGCGTTGGCCGTGCTCCCGCATGCGGCCAGGGCTAGAACTAGACCGACGATGACCAGGGAGTGGCAGATGGGGCGGCGCATGAGGTCTCCTGACCGATGTGACGAAGCGGAACAAACACGTACTGTCGTGGTACGAGTTTGCAACCGGGTTCGCCCCGTGGAGACGTGCCGAATGGCCTCTTTCGGCATGCCACTCGGCCCGCGCGCATCGACTTGCATCAGCCCAGACTCGCCCGTTGGCGATTTGCGATGGAATAGACACTGACGCAAGGCTTTGGCTTGGTCTGTGTCGACGCCTCGGCCGCTAGGGTTGCAGACGACGGATCAGTACCGATGAGGAGGTTCGACGTCATGCCGAAGATCACGCCATGCCTGTGGTTCGACGGTCAGGCCGAGGAGGCCGCCGCGTTCTACACGTCGCTCCTGCCGGACAGTCGGATCGACAAGGTCCATCGCTCCGCGGCCGACAACCCCAGCATGCGCGAAGGCGAGGTGTTGACGGTCGACTTCACCGTCGCTGGGCAGCCCTTCATCGGCTTGAACGGCGGGCCGGAGTTCAAGTTCAACGAGGCGGTGTCCTTCAGCATCGACTGCGAAGATCAGGCGGAGGTCGATCGACTGTGGGACGCACTGATCGAAGGCGGCGGCGAGCACAGCGTGTGCGGCTGGCTGAAGGATCGATTCGGGGTGTCCTGGCAGGTCATCCCGCGGCAGCTGAACGAGATGCTTGAAAGCGACGATCGCGATGGCGCCCGTCGCGCGATGGAGGCGATGCTCGGGATGACCAAGATCGAGGTCTCCAAGCTGCGCGAGGCGTACGAGGGCGTTCCCGCCTGACCGCCAGCCACGGGCCGTGTCGCGACAGCCGCCCGCACGAGGCTGACCTATGGGAAGACGATTGGCCGATCAGGTGGTCGTGGTCACGGGCGCCTCGCAAGGCATCGGACGGGAGACCGCCTTGCGACTGGGTGCGTCCGGAGCGGCGGTCGTCGTCGCGGCCCGTAACGAGACGGCACTGCGGGAGCTGGCCACGGAGATCGAGCGGCTCGGAGGACGAGCCGAGTCCGTCGTCGCCGACGTCGCGGATCACCGCCAGGTCGAGCGCATCGGCGCCGTGGCGCTGGCACGCTTCGGACGAGTCGACACGTGGGTCAACAACGCCGCCGTCAGCATCTACGGGACCGTCGAGCAGGTAGACCCCCCGGAGATGGAACGGCTCGTGCAGGTCAACCTGCTGGGTCTCATGTACGGGTCCAAGGTTGCCGCCACGCTGATGAAGGACACCGGCGGCGGGACGATCATCAATGTGGGGTCGGCGCTGTCCGACCGTGCGATCCCGCTCCAGGCTGCCTATGTCGGCTCAAAGCATGGGGTCGCCGGCTTCAGCGAGGCCCTGCGACTCGAGTTGAAGCAGGAGGACACGCAGATCGACGTCGTCGTGATCCTTCCCTCGTCCATCAACACGCCGCTCTTCGACTTCGCCCGCTCGAAACTCGGGGTTCAGCCGATGCCGGTCCCTCCCGTGTATGCCCCAGCCGTGGTCGCGGAAGCGATCTGTCACGCCGCAGAGCATGGCGGCCGAGAGATCGTGGTCGGCGGGTCGGGAAAGCTCTTGATGATGGCCCAGCGGTTGAGCCCGTCCCTGCTGGATCGGTACATGCTCCAGGGGAACCGAGCGTTCGAGCAGCAGAAGACCGATCGTCCAGACGATCGGCGCGACAACCTCTTCGAAGCGAGCACGGGCCCCGGCTCGACCACCGGGCAGTTTGGGACAGGGTCCAGGCATGCCAGCTGGTACACCCGCCATCTCGAGCTCCACCCCGCACGGAAGCGAGCTTCGGCCATCGCGCTCCTTGTCGGGCTCGCAGCACTGATCCGACGGATCGGTCGTTAGCCAGGGAACGCCGCCCGGTGCGATCGTGACATCCGATCAAACAAGGATCGTCTTCGCGGGATACACGGTCCTGTGCACGGCGCCCGACGGGTCGATCTCCGACGTGCGGCACGGGCTGTTCCATCGCGACGCCCGGCTCCTGTCCAGATACGGGCTGAGGATCGCCGACGCGATCCCCGATGTCGTGTCCGATGCGCAGCCCGAGAGCGACCGCTGGGTATCGGTGCTTCGGGTGCCGCGTCAGGGTGGTCGGCCTGAAGGCCCCGTCCTCCCGCAGGACGCGCTGGAGCTACAGATCCGCCGCCGAGTCGGGCCGGGCATCATCGAGCATCTGGCCGTCCGAAACCACTCGGCGGTCCGCTGGGATACGACCCTCTCCATCGACCTCGACGCCGATTTTGCCGATGTCGCCGAGCTCGACCATGAGCGTGAGCAGCAGGGGCAGGTCGACCGTGTGCCGGAAACCGCCGCACAGCGGCTCCGTCTCGACTATGTCGTCGAGCATGCCGGCAGGCGAGTGGACCTAGGGCTCCTTGTCGAGGTGATGGAGGCAACCTCGCCCGCCCAGGTCCGATCCGACGGCCTGCGGTTCGATCTGCATCTCGAGGGCGGCGGCGAATGGACGGCCACCCTTCGGTTCGTTCCGCAGGATCCCACGGCGCAACGCGCCTGGATCGGGTTCGAGCGTGATGTCCGGGCAAGCCAGCGTGCGGCATGGCGTGACCGGCGCCCGTCAATCGTTTGCAGCGACCGCCTTCGCGGGCCGTTCGAACGCGCCGCGGACGACCTGTTCGACCTGCGCAACTGGGATCTGGAAGAGGAGTACCTCGGGGCAAGCGACGGAGCTCGCTGGATCCTCAATGCCGGTGTGCCGACGTTCACGGGCTTGTTCGGCCGAGACGCCGTGACGGCCGGCTGGCAGTCATCGTTGCTTGGGTCCCGCGCCTCCCGGGGTGCCCTGCAGGCGATCGCCACAAGCCAGTCCGACGACGATGACCCGTGGCGTGACGCCGAACCCGGGAAGCTGATCCACGAGCGACGAGCTGGGCCGGTAGCGGCCCTCGGCCTCGATCCTCGGGACGCCTACTACGGGACCCAGACGACCCCCGCGATGTTCGTGCTGGCCCTGAGCGAGCTGTGGCACTGGACCGGCGACATCGACCTGCTCCGCCGCTATCGACCGGTGGCGGTACGGGCGCTGGACTGGGCGAGGCGGCACGGCGACGCCGATGGTGACGGCTTCCTCGAGTACGAACGACGATCGCCGCGGGGCCTGCGAAATCAGGGGTGGAAGGACTCCGACGAGGCCATTCGATATCCCGATGGGACGATCGTGGCAGGCCCGATCGCCACGGTCGAGGAGCAGGCCTTCCATATCCTCGCGCTCGAGCGCATGGCCGAGATCCATACGGCCCTGGGCGATGACCCGCTCGCCGAGGAGTCGCTCCTGCGGTCGGCGGACCTCCGACGGCGATGGCATGACGCGTATTGGATGGCCGACGAAGGCTTCTACGCGCTGGCGCTCGATGGCGAGAAGCGCCAGGTCCGCTCGATCTCGTCCAATCCCGGCCACGCGCTTGGGGCGGGAGTCGTCCCGCCGGAGCACGCACGCGCCGTCGCGGACCGCCTCATGGCGGCGGACCTGTTTTCCGGCTGGGGCGTGCGGTCACTGTCCGACGTGCATCCGTCGTACAACCCGTTCGCCTATCACCTCGGTGCGATCTGGCCCGTCGAGCAGGCGACGTTTGCGCTCGGGCTCAAGCGATATGGCCTGGACGATCACCTCGACCGCCTCGTGGAGGCCGTGTTGACCGCAGCCGCCCATAGCCCGGGCGGCCGTCTGCCGGAGGCGCTGTCCGGACACGGTCGAGCGAGTGTCCCTTTTCCCGTCCCCTATCCGAAGGCGAACAGCCCGCAGGCATGGTCGGCCAGTGCGCTGATCCAGCTCGTCCAGATCATGCTCGGGCTGTATCCATTTGCCCCCTTGGGCGTGCTCGCGATCGTCCACCCGCGACTTCCCGCGTGGTTGCCGGACCTGACCATCCATCGCCTGCGGATCGGTGGGGCGTCGGTCGATCTCGGCTTCGAACGCCGCGCAGATGGCTCAGCCGAGTGGCGGGTCCTCGATCGGCGCGGACGCCTCGTCGTGGTCGGTGCCGGACCACCGAACCCTCTTGAGCCCCGCACGCCGTGGGACCAGGTTCAGTACGGCCTGGTGCGGCGCGCGCCTGGCAGATCGGCCCGGGCTGCGCGGATCGCGATCGGTCTGGGGTGACCACGGGTGAGCGCATCGCTGCGGTGCGCTGATCGCCAAGCCTGGGCACGCATCGAACCGCGGGAACCAGGCAGCCCTGGCGGGTGTACCAGCGCGACGACTGACCTCGCCAGGAGTACGCGCATGCCCGGTCGCCCGCTGCTCATGGTCGCCCTCCTCATCGTCGCCGTCGCGTGCGGCGGCCCGTCCACCGGCACGGCGACGACGCCGCCGAGCGATCCACGTCCGTCTTACGGCACCGTGGCTCCGGTTGCGTCGGGATCCGGCCGTCCCGCGCCGTCGCCTCTGGGCGCCGAGCTGGTGCTCGGTCAGACGTTCGGTCTCTTCTACGATCCCGGTCTCGAGCAGGTCGTCCTCGTCAACGGCGCCGTCGAGGATGGTCCCGATCGACCGACCGAGCTGTGGGGCTGGAGCGGCACGGCCTGGGAGTTGCTCGACGGCGCCGGCCCCCCGGCGCGCAGCTTCGCCGCCATCGGACGAGACCCGGAACGCGACGTCGTGGTCATGCACGGCGGCGTCGGCTCCCGCGGTCAGACGTTCGACGAAACGCTCGAGTGGAACGGCGAGGATTGGTCGATGTCCACGGTTTCCGGGCCGGGTCCACGCGAGGGCGCCGGGCTCGCCCATGACGCAGCCTCCAACCGCATGGTGCTGTTCGGCGGCGCGACCGGCGCGACACAGCAGGCCGACACCTGGGCATGGGACGGCGGCGACTGGCAGCGGATCGCCGAGACGGGGCCGCGCCCACGCTTCGTGAGCCTGATGACGGAGGACCGAGCGACCGACGGCATCCTGCTGCAGGGCGGTCACTGGGTCGATGGCAACGATGGCGACTTCCTGGCCGATACCTGGCGCTGGCGTGAAGGCGCCTGGCTCGAGGCCGCGGACGCGGGCGGCCCGGGCCCACGCGTCAACTCCCCCGGCGCCTGGGACGATCGACTCGGCGGCATCGTCATGTTCGGTGGCGGCACCGGGCTCGACACGCCAATGGCAGCGGACACGTGGCGATGGACGAAGGCCTGGTCGGAGATATCCGCGGCTTCGAGCCCCACGCCGCGAAACGGGCACGCCATGGCCTTCGACGTCAAACGGGCGGTACTCGTCCTCGTCGGAGGGATCGCCCGACCCGGCGGCTCCCAGCAGCTGGACGTCTGGGAGCTGGGGCCGGACGGCTGGCATCAGGCATTCCCACAGCCTTGATGGCTCACCCCTCGAGCAAGGTCTTGAGAGCGGTCAGGCGGTCGCGCCAGTAGGTCTTGCGTTCCGCGGCGGCCCGAGCATCGGGCAGGTGGTCATGTTCGACCGCAACCTGGCTCTTCCCGTCGCCGACCGCGCTGAAGCTGACGTTCACGCGACTATCGTCGGCCCAGTCAAAACGGGCGGATCGACCGGCCTGCGATGTTCGCTCTCGCAGCACCACGCCTGGCAGCCATCGCTCGCGAAGGCTCGTATCGATGAACGCGTCGAACAGGCGCTCGACGGGCACGGCCACGGTCTTGCTGGCGCCGCCGGCGAACGTGCCGTCGGGCCGGACGCCGGCATCGCGCAGCCCGCGGGCCTGCTCGTACTCCACGATGAGCTTCTGGGCCCACCAGCTGCTGACGCCGTGCTCGCCGGTCAGCCAGTCCGCGATGTCCCGATAGGAACGACCAGCGGCACCCCACGTGTCGAGCATCGCGAACCATTCCGCGCGATCTCGTCCGGTCGAGCGTCGCAACGCCGCCGATGGTCGG
>JARDZW010000035.1 GCA_029240655.1 Chloroflexota bacterium | reverse complement strand
TGGTCGGGGCGAGAGGATTTGAACCTCCGACCTTATCGTCCCGAACGATACGCGCTACCAAGCTGCGCCACGCCCCGACCGAGGGTGCTCGTTCGACAGAGCCTGCGGATGATACACCAAGGCCCGGCGAAGCGGCCATGCCGCTCACCGGGCCTGATCCCCAGGAGATTCAGCGTGACGGCGTGAGCCACACCGGGTAGTCACGGATGTCCTGTGGCGATCCGTCCTGGGCGGAGCCGTAGTACACGCGCAGGGTTCCCCACTGGGCCCGCGGGACGCTGTAGCGCAGCGTGACATCGAACGTTCCGCGGCACCCCGTACCGCACGTCGCCATCGCGTGATCGTCCACGAGCGTCTTCCCGGACCCATCGAGGATGGCGATCCGGAAGCTCGCCTCGAACACATTCGCGTTGCCGGTGAGCCGCGTCGGGTTCCCGGCCGCGGCGCCGAACGCCGGCCGATCCACGAAGATCGATGGCAGAAGGTCCTCGAAGTCGTCGCGGGCCTGCGGGCCCTCCAGCACGATGCCCTCGCTGCCGAAGGTCGTGACGGTCTGGCCTTCCACCTGGAAGAGCACCGCCCGAACGGTCGGGAACTGGGTCAGGGTGTACGTGACCTGGCCCAGGCGGTAGAAAGCCGAGGCGCTTCCGCCACCCGACTCGAACTCGCGCGACAGGTCAACGGTGGCGATCCCGTCACGGATCGACAGCCCGAGGAGACGCGTGCCGGCGGGGATCGCTGATGCCAGGTCGTCGTAGTCGTCCAGGATCTCGCCGCGGATCAGGGCGTCCATCGCCGCCCGGGCGACCGCGGTCGTTTCGGGCACTTCGCGCAGGGTGGGCACGAGCCCTTCGACGCCGACGTCACCGTCGAGCACGAAGTAGGCGCGGATCACCATCGTGTCGGTCGGGGCCGGGGTGGAGGTCGGCTTGGGCGTCGCCGTCGGGCTCCCCGGCGACTGGCTGGGGGCCGCGGAGGGTGTCGGTTCGGCAGACGGGCCGGCCGAGGGCTCCGGGGTCAAGTCCGGCGGCCCTGGGTCCACGGACGGGACCGGGGTCCGGGAAACCGGCGGGACCGTGCCTCGACTGCCGGTCGGCGCGCAACCGGCGACGGCGATCGCGAGGACCGACAGGGCAAGGATGGACAGGATGTGGTGACCGGTGCGGATCATGGCGCGGACTCCCTCGTGGTGGTCGTTGGAGTCCCACTCTCGAACGCCTGGGTCACGGGGCCATCGCCGTCGTGTAACGAACGGGTCACAGCCGGCACCACGAGCTCCAGGCGGAGGCCGCCGCCTTCGCGGTTCATGGCCTGCAGGTACCCACCGAGCAGGGCCGCGTGCTCGGCGGCGATCGCCAGGCCGAGCCCGCTGCTGCCGCCGCTGCGCGACGGATCGAGTTTCGTGAACCGCTCGAAGATGCGCTGCAGCCGGTCCTCCGGGACACCCGGGCCGCGATCGGAGACGGCCAGCACGAGGTCCCCGCCCGACACGTCGAGCTCGACCGTCACGTCCGTGGCGCCGGCGTGCTCTCGCGCGTTGTCGAGGAAGTTCGCGAGGATGCGCTCCAGGCGTCGCGGGTCCGTGTCCACGACGACCGATGGCGCGGGCGGATCGAACCGGGCCGTCGGCTGCCGCGACGCGATCACGGCCTGCACCAGCCGCACCACGTCGACCGGCTCGACCGCCACTTCCTCCGCCGATGCGTCGAAGCGCGACAGCTCCATGAGCTCCTCGACGAGTGACCGCATCCGCCCGACATCGGCCACGAGGAGCTCGGCGGCTCGCCGGCTCTCCGTGGGAAGCTCGTCGAGATGGTCGCCCACGATCGACGCCTCGGCGACGAGCGCGGCGAGCGGCGTCCGAAGCTCGTGCGACACGTCGGCGACGAACCGCCGGTTCTGGTGCTGGGCCGCCTCGAGGCGGCGGATCGTGTCCGCCAGGACGCCGGTCATCCGGTTGAAGCGCTCGGCCCAGGTCCCGAATTCGTCGCGCGATGTGACCGGCACCCTCGCCGACAGATCGCCGCGCTCGATCCGCTCGGCGACCCTCCCAGCCTCCTCGACCGGCGCGAGGATGCTGCGGGCCACGCGCCGGGAGATCACGAGCGCGAACACGACCATCACGAGGGCGCCCACGGCCAGGGCCAGGCGCAGCTGATCGATCGCGGCATTGACGCCCGCAACGTCGCGGACGAAATAGAACGCCGGGCCGCCGCCTGCCGGTCGACCGCCCACGACGAGCGCCGGCTCCCCCCCGACATCGAGCCAGCCGTAGGCGAGCTCGCCCCGGTCGACGCGCGCCTGCATGTCGGCCGGCAGCAGCGTCAGGAGCCCGGCCAGGCGCTCGTCCGACTGGAACCGGGCGTCATCGCCCAGGTCGACGAACGTCTCGACGGCGCCTCGACGGAACGTGTCGGCGAGCCCGCTGCGCGCGATATCCTCCGGTGTCGGACGGTCCGGGAGCTGCCGCTCCGGGACCACCACCGACAGGTCGAAGCGCGCCTGCTCGGCGGCGGCCTCAAGCATCTGATCGTGCAGGCGCAGGTCCACGACGACCGAGGCGCTGACGCCCAGGACGATGGCCGTCAGCGCCACGACCGCGACGAGCGACGCCGTCAGCCGGGCCCGGACCCCACCCAGCCACGACATGGTCGTCGGCCGCCCTACCGACTCGCCTTGTAGCCCGCGCCGCGGACCGTGAGGATCAGCTCCGGTGCCGCGGGATCGATCTCGACCTTCGCCCGCAACCGTCCCACCGCGACGTCGACGAGCCGCGAATCGCCCAGATAGTCGTAGCCCCAAATCCGATCGAGGAGCGTGTCCCGGGCGAGTACCTGGCCGGCATGTCGAGCGAGGTCGACGAGCAGGTCGAATTCCGTGCGCGTGAGCGGGATATCCTGTCCGTCACGCGTCACCGTCCGCCCGGCGATGTCGATGAGGAGCGGTCCCAGACGCAGTTGGGCGGCCTCGTCGTCCGGTCCCCGGCCGACCCTTCGCAGGGCCGCCCGCACCCGCGCCACGAGCTCAGGGACCTCGAACGGTTTGCGCACGTAGTCGTCGGCGCCGGCTTCGAGCCCGACCACGACATCGAGCGTATCGGCCCGCGCTGTGAGCATCACGACGGGGATCGTCGAGGTCCGGCGGATCACGCGGCAGACCTCCAGGCCGTCCATCCGCGGCAGCATCACGTCGAGCAGGACGAGGTCGAACGGCTCGCGCTCGAAGCGGTCGAGGCCCTCACGCCCGTCGCTGGCGGTCTCGACCGTGAAGCCGGTGTTGCGCAGCCCGATGGCCGTGACCTCGCGGATCGATGGGTCATCCTCGACGAGCAGGATCCTCGCGTCCACGCCACTCCTTGCCAGGCCCGTCGGTCAGGCCTCGTTCGGCGGCAGTATGCCAGCCGGTGTCCTCGCACCGGGATCGTCGGTCCGGATCGGGAGCGTCGCCAGGGCCGCGGCGAGGAACGAGGCGGCCATCAGGCCGAAGACGACGGGAACGCCGATCGGCTCGCCCAGCGCCCCGATGACGATGCCGTAGACCGCCGTCCACAGCGACCCGACACCGAAGGCCAGGGTGAAGTACAAGGCGTACGAGGCATCCCGCGTTGCTGGCGGCGCGATGTCGGCGAGCAGGGCCTGCAACTGGGGCGATTCGGCGAACGAGAAGAGGCCCATCAGCACGATCCCCGCCCACAGCCAGACGAGCGACGACCCAGCGAAGATGAACACGCCGAAGCCGATGGCGCCACCGACGTAGGCGCCGATGATGAGCGGCTTGCGGCCCCACCGATCGGAAAGCCAGCCGGCGAGCAGCGGCATGGGCACGCTGAAGACGATCAGCGCGCCGTACATGAGACCGGACGTCGCGTCGTCGAAGCCGAGCACGCGGGTCAGATAGATCAGCACGAACAGGTTCACGACGCCAAGGCCGCGCCCGCCGCCACCGAGCACCGACGTGAGGAACAGCCAGCGCAGGTTGCGGTCCGCGAGCACCCGCCGGAGGGCATCGCGGCTGCTGCCACCCGCGACGGCAGCTGCCCGGTCCGTGCCGCGTTCCCGGATCAGGACAAGGATGCTGATCCCGATGAGGATCGCGAGCACGCCGAACACGATCGACACGCCGCGCCAACCGAGCAGGGCCAGCATGGGCGTCCCGACGATCGCGATGACCACGGTGCCCAGGTTCCCACCGGCGATGTGGGCGCTGATCGCGAAACCGCGGCGCGCTGGCGGGAATTGCTCGGCGAGCAGGCCGTTCCCGACCGGGTGCTGCGGCGAGCCACCGATCCGCGACACCACGTTCGGGATCACGAAGGTCACGAAGTTCGTCGCCAGCGCCGTGGCCGCGAACCCGCCCCCGAACAGGATGCCGCCCAGGCCCAGCAACCGGCGGCGGGAGACGCGCCGTGTGAGCTCCGCGTAGCTGAACTGGACCATCCCCGACGCGAAGGCACCCACCGCGGCGAGGATGGCCACAGCTGAAACGGTGACGCCGAACTCGTCGATGATCGCGAGGAAGATCGGTGGCAGCAAGACCGCGTACGCGTGGTTGACCGCGTGGGCCACCGAGAGCAGGCCGAGCGAGCGCATCGGGTGGATGGTCGGCAGGGCAGGCACGTGGCCATCTTGCCGGAATCGGGGTGGGCCTTCCGCGAGGCGTCGCAATGAATCTGCGACCCGGCGGACGAAGCATCGAAACCTGCTAGCAAGGTTTTCTGGCCACTCTGTAATCAGCAACGGCCGTCCCCAGCGGCCCAAGTTTCAACGCGCCGAGTGGTCTCGTGCCTCATTCCCCGAAAGGACGGACCCATGCATCGCCGATTCCTGACCATCGCCTCCGCACTTGTCGTGGTCCTCGCGGCCTGTTCGCCGGGCGGGTCGACCAGCGCCAGTCCGGACTCCACCAGCGTTACCCCCGCCAGCCCGGGAGCGTCACCCGCAGCCTCCCCAAGCGGCGAGGGCATCGCGATCGATGAAGCCGCGGTCAGCGGCACGGTCCGCCTGAGCGGCTGGCGTTCGTCCGAATCCGAGGAGAAGCTCCTGACCGAGACGATCGCGGCATTCGAAGCGGCCTACCCGAACGTCAAGGTCGATTACGAGCCCATCCCTGAGGGCTACATCGATCAGATGACGGCGCAGTTCAGCGCCGGCGAGCCGCCCGACGTCTTCTACGTCCAGGCGGAGTTCTCCGACGCCTGGATGGAGGATGGCCTGCTCGAGCCCCTCGACCCGTATTTCGCGGGTAATCCCGAGTTCACCACCGAGCCGTTCTATGACCAGCTGCTGTCGGTCTTCCAGCTCGACGGGAAGACCTATGGCCTTCCCAAGGACGCGGGCCCGCTCGCACTCTTCTACAACACCGATCTTCTGACCGCTGCCAACGTCCAGCCGCCCACGACCTGGGATGAGCTGACGGCCGCGGCCAAGACCCTCACCAAGGATGGCGTTGCGGGCCTGTGCGTGGGTCCGGAGCTGCCCCGCGTCGGCGCCTTCATCTACCAGGCGGGCGGTGGCATCTACAACGCGGACAACACCGAGTTGACCATCACCGCTCCCGAATCGGTCGCCGGCATCGATTACTACCTCCAGCTCCACAGTGAGAAGGCGCTGCAGACGCCCGCCGAGCTCGGCGCGGGCTGGTGCGGCGAAGCGTTCGGCCAGGGCAAGGCCGCCATGACCATGGAAGGCACCTGGCTCTTCCCGCCGCTCGAAAACGACTTCCCCGATATCAAGTACGCCGTCGCCGAATTGCCGCAGGGCACCCAGCAGGGCAACCTCGCCTTCACGAACGCGTACGGTATGGGTGTCGATTCCGCGAACAAGGAAGCTGGCTGGGTGCTCCTCCAGTACCTCGCCGGCCCCGAAGGCATGGGCAAGTGGACGAGCATGGGCCTGGCGTTGCCCGCCCGCGAAGACGTCGATCCTCCGGCAGAGCGTGATGCGCATATCGCCGGACTCACGTATGGCACGGCCTACGCGTTCGGCCGGGACTTCGCCGACATCCAGACCGCCTTCAATAACGAGCTCACTCGGGTCATCGCCGAAGGCGGCACCGGACAGGAGATCGCCGACGCAGCGGCAGCGGCCGCACAGTAACCGCGACCTCGTGGCGGCGGGGATGGGAAGCTCGTCCCGTCCCCGCCGTTCCTGATACGGACGGGAGAGCAGCGTGAGCGCGAGCGTTACCGGCGCGCGTGGGCGTGATTTCCGGGGCAGCCTTCGGACGGAGCGTGGACACGAGGCCGTCGTCGGCCTTGCGTTCATCGCGATCCCGATGGTGCTGTTCCTCGTGCTCCAGATCTTCGCCATCGGCTACGCGTTCGTGATCAGCTTCTTCGACTGGGGTATTCGCGGGGCCCGGGAGTTCGTCGGCCTGGCGAACTACCAGGAACTGCTGGCGGACCGCGTCTTCATCACCAAGGCGATCCCGAACACCCTGTTCCTGACGGCCGTCGTCGTCCCTGCCCAGATGGCCCTCGGGCTGGCCCTCGCCGTGATCGTCAACCAGGGGATCCGCGGCCAGACGTTCTTCCGGGCCGCCTTCTTCTTTCCCTCGATCGCCAGCTCCGCCGCGATCGTGGTGCTGTTCACGTTCCTGACCCAACCGCAAGGTCTGATCAACACGGTCCTTGGCTTCTTCGGCATCGAGTCGAACACGAACTGGACGAACGAGCCTGGGACCGCGCTCCCGTCGATCATGGCCCTGCTGGTCTGGACGACGTCGGGGACGATGATGCTGTTCTACCTCGCGGCGCTACAGGGGATCAGTCACGAGCTCTATGAGGCCGCCGCCATCGATGGCGCGAACTGGTGGAGCGCGTTCTGGAAGATCACCTTCCCGTTGTTGCAGCCGGCCCATTTCTTCGTGGCGGTGGTGTCGGTGATCGGGGCATTGCAGATGTTCGACGCCGCCTTCATCGCGGGAGGGAAGGACGGCTCGCCCGCCAACTCGCTGACGACCATGGTCCTGTTCCTGTATCAGTCCTGGAGCGGTTTCGAGTTCGGCTTTGCTGCAGCCGTCGGGATCGTCCTGCTGGTGCTCCTCATGAGCCTGACGCTCATCCAGCGCCGATTCTTCGGCCAGACGCCGAGCTGGTAGGGCTCGATATGGCGACCCTGGCAGATCTGGCACCTCGTTCCGTCGGCGTCCCGAAGCGCCAAGGCGGTTGGCGGCGGGGTCTGGCGTACCTGCTGCTGACGGCGTGGGCGCTATTGATGTTCGTGCCGTTCGTTTGGACGATCGTCACCTCGCTCAAGGATCGGCCTGAGGCGATGGCGATCGGCCTGCCCGCGGCACCGGATCTGGACGCATATGCGCACGTCTGGAGCAGGGTGGATCCGACGCTCCCGCAGCTCTTCCTGAACAGTCTCGGGCTGGCCGCAGCGGTTTCGATCTCGAACGTCATCCTCGGCTCCCTGGCCGCCTATGCCTTTGCGCGCCTCCGATTCCCGGGTCGGGAGATCATCTTCCTTGTCGTCCTCGCGACGTTGATGATCCCCGACCAGCTGCGTCTCGTGCCCGTCTACCAGATCATGAACGGGCTCGGCTTCACCAAGTCCAACCCGACCAACTATCTGAGCGTCTTCCTGGTGCTTGCCGTCAGCGCCACGTCCATCTTCCTCCTCCGTCAGTATTTCCTCGGCATCCCGCGCGACCTCGATGAGGCGGCCCGGATCGATGGCGCCGGCCACTTCCAGACCTACTGGAAGGTCATCCTGCCGCTGGCAGGGCCCGCGCTCGCGGCGGTCGCCATCCTGCAATTCCAGGGCACGTGGAATGGCCTCTTCTGGCCCGCCATCTTCTTCGGGCCGGTCCGCGAGCACTGGACCCTCCCGTTTGGGATCGTCCAGTTCCAGGGCATCTATCAGACCGACTGGCCACCACTGATGGCGATCGTGGTCGTGGCGACCGTCCCGATCCTTTGCCTGTACGTCTTCTTCCAGCGCTACTTCATCGAGGGCATCGCGGCGTCCGGTGTCAAAGGCTGAAGCCGCGTCTCGATCGCCGGGTCTCGGCCGGACCGTGCGCCAGAGCGCGCTGGACCTCTACTACAACTTTTCGAGCTTCATCCCCGCGAACGTCATCTTCGGGATCGGCCTCATCGCGGTCGCCACCGCAGTGGCCAACACTCCATGGGGCGCGGTCGTGGGCATCGCCCTCATCCCCGTGACCGCGGGCTGCATGGCGCTCGCGACCAGCCTGGTGCGCGATGGCCACACCGATCTCGGCGAGTTCGCGGCCGTGCTGCGTCGCCCGTGGACGGTGCTCGGCCTGGGCGTCGCCCAGCTGGCGATCGGTGCCGTGCTGGTCGTCGACCTGCTGGTCGGGGCGGCCCTCGGCACGGCCATCGGCGGGGTGCTCGTGGTCAGCGCCGTGTACGGGCTCGCGATCCTCTGGATCTACGCCGTGATCGCGTGGCCGATCGTGCTGGATCCGGCACGCCGCGGCGCCTCGCTGGCTGCCCGGCTTCGTCTGGCCGCCGCCCTGCTGGTCACGCGGCCCGTGCGCATGGGCGCCTTCGCCGTGCTGGTCGGGATCTTCCTGGTCGTCGCCACGATCCTCGTAGCTGCGATCGTGACGTTCGCCCTGGCACTCGCCTGGATGGTCGTGGCCCGTTTCGTTCTGCCGGCCGCGGATCGCCTCGAGGGCCGCGAGGCGATCGGCGACGAGCCGACCTGAGGAGCCCTAGAACTGATCCAGGTAGCGCTCGACCTCCCAGTCGCTGACCTGGGTCCGGTATTCATCCCATTCGGCGCGCTTCGCCTCGAGGTAGTGGCTGAAGACGTGGTCACCAAGAGCCTCGCGGATGACGTCGTCGCGCTCGAGCTCGTCGAGGGCCTCGCCCAGGGTCCCGGGTAGTTCCTTGATCCCCTTCTCGGCGATCCGGTTCGCGTCCATCTCGAACAGGGACTCCTCCACCGGGTCGGAGAGCACCATGTTCTTCTCGACGCCATCGAGTCCGGCGGCGATCATCGCCGCGAACGCCAAATAGGTGTTCGACGAGGGGTCGGGGCAGCGCACCTCGGCGCGGGTGCCCTCCACGGAGCGCCCGGGCGACACCATCGGCACGCGGATGAGGGCGGACCGATTGGTGCGGCCCCAGGTCAGGTAGGTCGGGGCCTCGTAGCCCGGCACGAGGCGCTTGTACGAGTTCACCAGCGGTGCGAGGACGGCGATCATGCCGCGGGCGTGGGCGAGGATCCCGGCCATGTACGAG
Source organism: Chloroflexota bacterium (assembly GCA_029240655.1). Lineage (GTDB taxonomy): Bacteria > Chloroflexota > Limnocylindria > Limnocylindrales > CSP1-4 > SPCO01. Next base: position 10,369 of record JARDZW010000035.1, on the reverse strand, counting down.
CGCGCCACGTCGGACAGCCCGTACGGGTTCGTGGCATCGGCGAAGGCGTTGCGCCCTTCCGCGATCGACCACAGCGATTGGTGGGCATGCATCCCGGAGCCATTGATCCCATGGATCGGCTTGGGCATGAACGTGGCGTACAGCCCGTGCTGCTGGGCGATGGCCTTGAGCGCGAACTTGAACGTGACGGCGTTGTCGGCCGTCGTCAGGGCATCGGAATACTCGAAGTCGATCTCGTGCTGCCCGACGGCGACCTCGTGGTGGGCCGCCTCGACCTTGATGCCGAACGCCTCGAGCGCATCCACCATGTCCTGGCGGATCTCCTGCGCGAGATCGGTCGAGAAGTCGAAGTAGCCAGCCTGATCGTGTGGCAGCGGCTCGATCGAGCCGTCCTCGGAACGGCGGAACAGGAAGAATTCCAGCTCCGGGCCGAAGTTGACGACATAACCCAGGTTCTTCGCGCGCTCGACCTGGCGGCGCAGGACGAAGCGGGGGTCACCGACGAACGGCTCACCGTTGGGCGTGAACACGTCGCAGATCACGCGCGCGGTCCCGCGCGGTCCCGATCCGCGCTGCCACGGGATCTCCGCGAAGGTCTCCATGTCGGGCATGAGGTACTGGTCGGACTCGGCGATCCGGGTGAAGCCCTCGATCGATGAGCCGTCGAACCACGTCCCGTGCCCGACCGACTCTTCGAGCCGATGGATGGGGATCGTGACCGCCTTGACGTGGCCGATGATGTCCGTGAACTGGAGCTGCACGAAGCGGATGCCAGATGCCTGTGCCGCATCGATCCTGGCGCTGGATTCGGGACTGCTGGCCACGGTGGACGATGCCTCCTGGGACGAAGCGCGCCGGCGCCTCAGTACTGGAAGAGCAGCTCCCGGTATTTCGGCAGCGGCCAGAGGTCATCGGCGACGACCGTCTCCAGCTCGTCGGCGACCGTTCGCAGCGCCTCCTGGGCGGGGATCACCTTCTTTACGAAGACGCCCGCCTCCGCCTGCACGGAACCGGCCTCATGGGCCTTGTGCTGGGCCTGCTCGAGGGCAGCGATCGCATCAACGAGTGCATCGGCCAGTCCGGTCACCCGCTCGCAGATCGCGTTGATCCCGCGCGACGAAGGCGCCTTGTTCAGATCGCCCAGGTATCGGGCGGTGGCCGGCAGGATCATCGTCGAGGCGATGTCCACGGCGCAGTTCGCCTCGATGTTCTGGACCTTGACGTAGCGCTCCCAGTAGATCTCGAGACGGGCCGACAGCTCGCGCTCGGAAAGGACGCCGAACTTCGAGAAGAGATCCTTGGCCTTGGGCGACTCGAGGGCCGGCAGCGCGTCGACGGTGGTGCGGTTGTTGGGCAGCCCGCGTCGTTCCGCCTCGGCATGCCACTCCTCGGAATATCCGTTGCCGCCGAAGAGGACCTGCTTGTTCTCCTTGACGATGCCGGACAGGATCGTCGTCAGGCCCTCGAAGTCCGATGGCTCCAGGCCGTCGAGGGCATCGGCCAGCTGCGCAAGCGAATCGGCGACGGCCGTGTTGAGCACCGTCTGCGGCCAGTAGATCGGCGCCGACGAGCCGACTGCGCGGAATTCGAACTTGTTGCCGGTGAAGGCGAACGGCGACGTCCGGTTCCGGTCGGTCGCGTCCTTGGGCAGGACGGGCAGTGAGGTGGCACCGAGCTCCAGGTCGCCGCCGTGCTTTGAGGCGGATGCCGGACCCTGCTCGAGCTGCTCGATGACGTCTTCGAGCTGGGAGCCCAGGAAGACGGACATGATCGCGGGCGGTGCCTCGTTCGCGCCGAGGCGATGGTCCTGGCCGGCGTCCGCGATGCTCGCGCGGAGGATGTCCGCGTGGACGTTGACCGCCCGGATGACCGCCAGCAGGAAGGCGAGGAACTGTGCGTTCGCGTGGGGATCGTTGCCCGGGTCGAGCAGGTTCTCCCCGTCGTCCGTGCTCATCGACCAGTTGTTGTGCTTGCCCGAGCCGTTGATGCCGGCGAACGGCTTCTCGTGGATGAGGAACATCAGGCCGTGCTGCGGGGCGAGCCGCCGCATCATGCTCATCACGATCATGTTGTGGTCCGATCCGACCGACGTCGGCTCGTAGACCGGCGCCATCTCGAACTGACCCGGGGCGACCTCGTTGTGGCGCGTCTTGGCCGGGATGCCGAGCCTCCAGAGCTCGCGATCGAGATCCATCATGAACGCGAGGATCCGCTCGCGGATCGGGCCGAAGTACTGGTCTTCCAGCTCCTGGCCCTTGGGCGAGGCGGCACCGAACAGCGTCCGGCCGGTGAGCAGGAGGTCGGGGCGGTGTTCGGCGAGCCGGCGGTCGACCAGGAAGTACTCCTGCTCAGGTCCGATGTTCGTGAAGACGCGCTTCGATTCGCTGTTGCCGAACCAGCGCAGCACGCGCAGCGCGTGCTTGCCGAGCGCCTCCTGCGATCGGAGCAGCGGGATCTTGTGGTCCAGCGCCTCGCCGGTGAACGACACGAATGCCGTCGGGATCGTCAGCGTCACGCCGTTCGGCTCGACCTGCAGGAAGATCGGCGAGGTGACATCCCAGGCGGTGTAGCCGCGTGCCTCGAAGGTGGCCCGGATGCCGCCCGACGGGAACGAGCTCGCGTCCGGCTCACCCTGCACGAGGTTTTGGCCCGAGAACTCGGTGATCGTCTGGCCATCCCCGATCGGGGTCAGGAATGAATCGTGCTTCTCGGCGGTGGAGCCGGTCATGGGGACGAACCAGTGCGTGTAGTGGGTAGCCCCGTGGGCCAGGGCCCACTCCTTCACCCCGTGTGCGACGGCGTCGACGATGGCGCGGTCGAAGGGCTCATGTCCCTCGATCGTCCGCCGCAGCTTCCTGAAGATGGGCTTGGCGAGATACTGCCGCTGCGCCTCTTCGTGGAACACGTACTGGCCGTAGATGTCGGCCCCGGCCTGCTCCAGGTAGTCCTGCGTCTTGGCAACGCGATGGGCGGCGATATCCGAGATCGCCTCATGTCGAGCGGTCAATGTGGTCTCCTGCGCGTCGGTCCGTCTGGGGCGGAATCCGGTCATCAGTTGTGCATGGCGCATGAGTCGCGCCCAAATCGCCCGTGAGTCCCAGCATATCAGCGCCGCGGGCACCACCCACGCCGCCTCGGAACGTTCAGACTTGTGCGTTTTGCACTACCCGGACGGCGAGCTCCAGCGCGAAACGCAGATCCGGGTCGGCCAGATCCCACTCCGCGAGCGCTTCCATCCGCGCGACCCGGTAGGCGACTGTGTTGCGGTGCACCCCCAGGCGCGCCGCGGCCTCATTGAGGCTGGGTGACCCGAGGATCGCCCGCAGCGTCTTCAGACGCTCCAACTGCACCTCCGGGCGGCCGACGAGGATGGGCGCGAGGAGCTCCCGTGCCTGGCGAATGCCGTCGGGCAGGTTGCGGACGTTGCCGATGAGGAGATACGCCGGCAACCGTGCGGCACGCACAACCCGGGGGGGATCGACGAGCAGCTCGGAGGCCTCGAGTGTCGCGCGAGCGGCGGCCTCCGCGGCCGGTCGGACTCCGGGCTCCGTGAAGGGCCGCGACACCGCGACCGTGCGGCCGAGGAACGTGGCCACGCGCTCCGCCGTCGCGAGGCCCCCCGGATCGTCGGCCGGCGCGGCCGCGACGAGACGCAGCTCCAGGCTCTCCGAACTGCCACGGAGCACGAGCCGTCGCGGGGACATCAGCAGCCGGAGCTCGCCGCGCGTCTCCTCTCGGGCGGCGATGTCGTCCGGCCCGTCGGCCGCGTGCTGGCTCGCGAGCATGACGACCCAGGGTGGGCCATCGGCCGGCAACGGCTCGCCGCGGCGAGTCTCGTCGCGGGCCTGCCGGACGGCCGCGTCGCGCGACAGCTCCAGGGCGAGCAGGGCCACGATCCGGTCCGCCGCGATCCGCTCGAGCTCATTGGGCGCCTCGTCCCCGAGCAGCACCAGGCGACCGCCCGCACCGGGCTCGCCGGCCGGGGCCGGGATCTCGGCACGCAGGGCGGCAGCGCCCGACGGGCGTGCCAGATAGCGCGCGACCGCGGCAGCCGCGGACGGGACGTCGGCGGGGGCGTGCACGGCGATGGGATCCCCACGCCGCCCCTCGATGACGACCGCGCGGCCCAGGAACGAGCCGATGGTCGCTGCCTGCATGTCGAGTCCGCGACCCAGCAGCGCAAACCGCGCGAGCTGTGCCTCGAGGTCGGCGGCGCGGCGGTCCAGCTCCGCGCGACGGTTGACGAGGAACCCGATGACGCTCCGTTCCAGGGCCACCGGGTCCATCCGGCCCAGCTGCATGGCGGTCAGTCCGGCCGACGTCACCGCCTCACCGAGCGCAGCCAGCACGTCGCTGCCGGTCTCGCCTTCCACGAGCAACACGGCCGGCACGCGGGCACGAGCCAGCGCGACCGCGAGCTCCTCGACCTGGGTCATCCCGGGCGCCACGACGGCAAGCGCCGCGCCCGGGATGATGGCGAGGTCGCCCATCTCGAGCGCCTCGAACGCCGGCACGCGCGGCTTCAGGACCCGGACCCAGCCGACCTCACGCTCCGCTCGTTCGGGCGCGAGGTCGGTCGCCCCGAGTCGTCGGGCGGTCGGGAAGAGCGCGCGGTGCAGATCGTGGAGGGACGCCATGCGTCCCTGAAGGCTACGCGCTGGCCGAGTGGTCAGCCGGCTCGCGTCGCGCCGCCACGAGGTCGTCGAGCAGCCGTCCGAACTCCCGTTCGGCGTCGACGTAGCGATCCGCGCGCCAGACCAGACCGACCTGACCACCTGGCTTGATGCGCGCCCAGACCCGCCGCCGCGGCAGGTAGAACGTGATCGCGATGCCGGTGATCAGCGATGCAAACGCCAGCCAGACGATGCCCTGCCCCGGGTCGCGCTTGGCGATGAGCAGGGTGTACTCGCCGAAGTCCGTCAGCTCGAGTGAGACGCCGAGCTCGTCCGACACGCGGGTGTCCCCCCGCAGGAGGGTCACGGCGGTGAGGTTCTGCACGATCGGGCCGTCGGCCCCTTCTCCCAGGATGCGGTACGGGAGCACCAGGACGACGCCGCGGCCCGCTTCATCCCGCGTCAGGAGCAGCTGCAGTCCGAAGTCCCGGCCGGGGACGGCCATCGTCACGTAGGGGGAGCCCGCCGCCGAGTCGGTCATGGGGACCTGGGCGTCCCACAGCGGCTTGCCCGCGGTATCACGGATCACGAGGTGCGGTGCCGGTCCGAAGCCGTTCTGGTGGAAGGTGTAGCCACCGATGGCCAGCGGGTCGTTGACCCGGATCGTCTTGCGGGCGATCTCCTGACCATCCTGGAACACCGCCAGGTCCGTCGTGAAATCGGACGGCATGCCGGTCTCGAAGCCGGGCGCTTCGAAGCCCAGGTTCTTCACGAGCAACAGACCCGGCGTGCCGATCGGCTGGACCGTCAGCGCCTCCCCTTCCGGGACGACCAGTCCCTGCTCGTCCCCGAAACGCGAGGTCACCGCCGCGGCGACCAGGAACAGGATCAGTCCCAGATGGGTGAAGAGTGTCGCCATCTTCGTGTATTGGTGGCGATCGCCGTACACGTGGCGCGTACCGTCGGCGTCGGTCGCCTCGCGCACCCGGAACCCCCGCCCGCGCACGACGCGCGCGACGTCCGACGCAGCGACCCCCGACATCGCCGCGCGATCGGGCAGACTCGGGTCGAAGAAGGGCTCCGGCTGGGCGACCCGGATCGACGATACGTCGCGCCACAGCCGCGGCGTTCGATCGAGGGTGCAGACGACGATCGAGACGACGAGGACGACGAGGGCCATCCCAAAGATGGCGGACTTGAAGATCCCAAAGGCGCCGAGTCGCTCGAGCACTCCGACCGCCGCCGGGCCGAGGACCGGGTCGTAGCGGGCGCGGATCTCGTCCATCGCCGTGGCGTAGTCGCCGGGCGAGCGGAACGCGAAGTCGGGCAGCTGCTGGAGGGTCATCCCGATCACCGCGAGGATCGACAGGAAGATGATCTGGACGACCGCGAAGTCGACCGATGTCAGGAGCCGCCACAGCCCCTGCCCGACCTGGGCCAGCGGGTGGGTCGGCGAGCCGGCGGCCGGGGCCGCGCGAACAGCGGCCGGAGACGCCACGGTGCGAGTCCCTAGACGCCGACGGCGGGCTGCTCGACCGCTCCGGCCACGTCGCGCGCGACCGCCAGCGCGGCCGCGAAGTCATCCTGGAGATCCTCGAGGTCCTCGAGGCCCACCGAGATCCGCAGCAAGCCGGGTGTGATGCCGGCGTCGGCGAGCTCGGCGTCGGACATCTGTCGCTGCGACGTCGACGGTGGATGGACGACCATCGTGTGGACGCTGCCGAGGGAAGCCGTCAGCTCGGTCAGGGTCAGCGTATCGATGATCGCGCGACCGGCCTCGCGCCCGCCTACCACCTCGACCGCGAGCATCCCACCCGCGACACCGGGCCGGAACTGACGCATGGCCGCGTCGTGCTGGGGGTGGCTCGGGAGACCGGGGTACAGGACACGTTGCACGCCATCCTGACGCTCGAGCCAGCCCGCGAGTGCCGCCGCCGTGCGCGCGTGGCGCTCGACGCGGACCGCGAGGGTCATGATCCCGCGCAGGACGAGGAAGGCGTCGAAGGGGCCGATGGTGGCGCCGGTGTCGATCTGGACCTTCTGGACCTGTCGCATGAGGTCCGCGCGGCCCGCGACGACTCCGGCGATCACGTCGCTGTGGCCGGACAGGAACTTGGTCGCCGATTCGACGACCAGGTCCGCGCCGAGCTCCAGCGGCCGGCAGACGTACGGCGAGGCGAACGTGTTGTCGACGATGTAGGTCGCGCCGTGCTCGTGCGCGAAGCGAGCGATCGTCGAGTGGTCGGTCACGACGGTGGTCGGGTTGGCGATCGTCTCGGCATAGACGACGCGGGTCTGCGCTGCGGCGATCGCGGTCGCGGCGGCCGCGTTATCGGTCATGTCGACGAAATCGACACGCACGCCGAACCCCGCAAAGGTATCGACGAGCTGCGTCCGCGTGGAGCCATAGAGGGCCAGCGGCGCCACGACCCGGTCGCCGGCCTTCAGCTGGGAGGCGAGGGCGGCGTGGATGGCGCCCATGCCGGAGGCGAACCCGACCCCGGCCTCGCCTGACGCGAGCTCGGCGTAGGCCGCGCCCAGGGCCGACGTCGTCGGGTTGGCGATCCGCGAGTAGGAGTATCCCGAGCGCGGATCGGCGGTGATGTCTCCAAGCTCCCGCGCATCGGCCGTCGTGAAGGTCGCGGACTGGTAGATCGGCACGCTCGACGAGCGCTGGTCGACCCGCGGTGTGCGGGACGCGGCCCGGATGGCGCGCGTCGAGAACCCGCGAGCTCGGGGGGTCTCGTCGCGTCGCGGATCCTCGTCGTTCACGGCGCCGATGCTACACCGGGCACCCGAGACGGGTGTCCGCGCCGCACACCGCCCGACGTTTGTACTTCGCTCGTACAAATACCGGGTGATACATTGCGGGAGGCGTATCTGGAACCGGGCGGGCGGGAGTGGATCGACGGACGGACGCAGCAGGAGGCATCGGGCGTGGCTGAACCATTCTTCCTCGACGTGACGGGGCCCATCCCATTCGAGGGACTCGGATCGACCAATCCGCTCGCCTACAAGGTCTACGAACCCGACCGCCTCGTCCTCGGAACACGGATGGAGGATCACCTCCGGCCCGGCGTCTGTTTCTGGCACTCATTCGCCTGGCCTGGGGTCGACATGTTCGGTGTAGGGACGCTCGACCGGCCATGGCTCAGCGACCCGGGTGACGAGATGGACGCGGCGCGTCGGAAGATGGCCGTCGCCTTCGAGTTCTTCACGAAGCTCGGCACGCCCTACTACTGCTTCCATGACCGTGACGTGGCGCCTGAGGGCGACACCTTCTCGTCATTTCGCGCGAACCTGGATGCCCTGGCCGATGATGCCGCCGAGTACCAGGAACGCACCGGCGTCCGACTGTTATGGGGGACGGCGAACCTCTTCACCCACCCGCGCTACCAGGCTGGCGCGGCCACGAACCCCGACCCCGAGGTGTTCGCGTTCGCCGCGGCACAGGTCAAGCACATGCTCGAGGTCACCCAGCGGCTTGGCGGGGAGAACTACGTGCTGTGGGGTGGCCGCGAAGGCTACGACACGCTGTTGAACACCGACCTCCGGCGCGAGGGCGATCAGTTCGCTCGCTTCCTTCATCTCGTGGCCGAGCACAAGCATCGGATCGGCTTCGCCGGCCAACTCCTCATCGAGCCCAAGCCGATGGAGCCCACCAAGCATCAGTACGACTACGATGTCGCAACGGTCCACGGCTTCCTCGTCCGCCACGGCCTGGACGGTGAATACAAGGCCAACATCGAGGCGAACCACGCGACGCTCGCCGGGCACAGCTTCCATCACGAGGTCGCCCTCGCGGCCGCACTGGACATCCTCGGCAGCATCGATGCCAACCGTGGCGATCCCCAGAACGGCTGGGACACCGATCAGTTCCCGAACTCGGTCGAAGACCTCGTCATGCCGATCTACGAGATCCTCCGCGCCGGCGGGATCGCGCCGGGCGGCTTCAACTTCGACGCGAAGCTGCGCCGCCAGAGTACCGATCGCACGGACCTCTTCCACGCCCACATCGGCGGCCTCGACACGCTGGCCCGGGCTCTCCTCATCGCCGCGGATCTCGTCGAGAGCGGTGAGCTCGCGGAGCGCAAGGACCAGCGTTACTCAGGCTGGGAGGGCGAGTTGGGGTCCGCGATCCTCGGCGGCACCCTGAGCCTCGCGGACCTCGAGGCGCGGGTCGCGCAAGGCTCCAGCGCGCCACGTCGCACCTCCGGCAGCCAGGAGGCGCTCGAGAACCTCGTCAACCGGGCGATCTGGTCGGCCGACCGCTGACGTCGATGGCGTTCGTCATCGGCCTCGACATCTCGACGACCGCGACGAAGGCGGTCGTCATCGACGAAGCCGGCGTGGTCGTCGCCGCCGGGGCGGCCGAATACGGCTACGAGATCCCACAACCTCGCTGGAGCGAGCAGGACCCCGGACTGTGGTGGGATGGGACCGTCGCCGCCGTCCGATCCGCCCTGGCTGAAGCCGCGATCGGCGGCGACGAGGTGGCCGCCGTCGGGTTGACCGGACAGATGCACGGTGCGGTGCTGCTCGATGATGCCGGAGCCGTGCTCCGACCGGCGATCCTGTGGAACGACCAGCGAACGGCCGACGCGTGCGACGAGATCCGCCGGGCGGTCGGGCTGGAGCGCCTGATCGCCATCACCGGCAACGACGCGCTCACCGGGTTCACGGCCCCGAAGCTCGTCTGGGTCCGCGACCAGGAGCCGGAGGTCTGGGCCCGCGTACGGCACCTGCTGCTGCCCAAGGACTTTGTTCGATTCCGATTGACCGGGGAGTATGCGATGGACAAGGCCGACGGCTCCGGGACGCTGCTGTTCGATCTCGCTGCGCGGGACTGGTCGTCCGAGGTGCTCGAGGCGCTACGGATCGATGCCGCGTGGCTGCCGCCGACCTACGAGGGCCCTGTCGTCACGGGGGTCGTCTCCGAGGCAGCAGCTGGGGCGACCGGTCTTCGCGCCGGCACGCCGGTCGTGGCCGGGGGCGGCGATCAAGCGGCGAACGCCGTCGGTGTCGGCGCGATCGAGCCGGGGGTCGTCGCGTTGTCGCTCGGGACGTCGGGCGTCGTGTTCGCAACGACGGAGGCGCCGCTGCGCGACCCGGCCGGCCAAGTCCACGCGTTCTGCCATGCGGTGCCCGGACGGTGGCACATGATGACCGTCATGTTGTCGGCCGCTGGCAGCCTGCGCTGGTTCCGGGACGTGCTTGCGCCCGGCGAGGACTTCGGGCGATTGACGGCAGCCGCGGAGGCCGTCCCGGTCGGCGCGGACGGCCTGCTCTTCCTGCCCTACCTGTCCGGTGAGCGGAGCCCGCACCCGGACCCGCTCGCCCGCGGCGCGTTCGTCGGACTGACGATCGGTCACGACCGGCGCCACCTGACGCGCGCCGTGCTGGAGGGGGTCGCGTTCGGCCTGCGCGACGGGCTCGACCAGATGATCGCGGCCGGCATGCCATCACCAGACCAGATCCGGGCCTCAGGTGGCGGGACGGCGAGCCCGCTGTGGCGTCAGATCCTCGCCGACGTGCTGCGAGCCGAGGTCGCGACGGTGAGCACGACCGAGGGTGCCGCCTATGGCGCCGGGATTCTGGCCGCGGCCGGGGCCGGCTGGTTCACGTCGGTCGAGGCAACCGGCGCCGCCTGGGTCCGCACGACGCCGGTTGCCGCGCCAGGCGTTGACGCCGACAAGTATGCCGAGGCGCACGCGCTGTACCGCGGACTCTACCCGGCCCTCGCCCCGACGTTCCAC
>JARDZW010000034.1 GCA_029240655.1 Chloroflexota bacterium | reverse complement strand
GGGCTGCGCTACGTGAAGCTCGCCCGTCGCATCCGCGGCAACGAGCAGGAAGTCTGCTTGTTCGAGGAGTGGAAGGACGCAGCGTCGTTATACGCCTGGGCAGGCCCCGACCTCGAGCGGCCACGCCTGCTGCCGGGCGCGGAAGAGCTCGTCATCGACCTGCGAGTCGCGCACTACGAGGCCCTCGACATGGATCCCGAAGCGGACGACGGCTGACGGCGCGTCGCGTGACGTGTGACCTGGTGGCCCGCCCGGAGGGATTCGAACCCCCGACCTACTGATCCGAAGTCAGTCGCTCTGATCCACTGAGCTACGGGCGGATGCGGACCGGATGATACCGCGATGGGGCGGGCGGCTCACCAAGACGCCTAGAACGGGCGACGAGCCACCGCGGCGTCGACCCGCGTGCGAACGTCGGGGAATCGGTCCATGACCCGGCCGAACTCGTGGCGCCCGAGTTGCACGAACTCACAAGCCGTGGTGCAAGTCACGGTCGCCGTGTGGGTCCGCTCCTCGACCAGCGCTATCTCGCCGAGGAAGCCGCCGTCGGACATCGACCGCACGAAGGCGCCATTGCGCTCGACGTGGACGGTGCCGGTCACGATGACGTAGAAGGACTCGGCTGCCTCGCCTTCGCTCATCAGTACCGTGCCGGCGGGCACGGACTCGATCTGAGCCAGGGCTCCGATCGCTTCCAGGCTGCGCGCATCGAGCTTGGCGAAGATCGGGAGGCGAGCCAGGATGGCGGTCTTGTCCATGCGCCCGGAGCATAGCGGGGCCGGATCGGCGGTGTTCCCGCTCGGTGCCCGGGAAGTCCGATCGCCCGGCGGGCGGCTCACTCGACGGGGCTTGAGTGATCCCCTCCGCCAGGCCGGGCGATCAGGGCGCTACCAGCGGCGGCAGGTGCGCGCGCCCGCCCCCCAAGGCGGGCGAGGTGGGGTCGCAGTGGACCGACGCACGGTCGGACGGTCGTCCGGGTTCCGGCGCGAAGGCGCGAGATGAAGCACGGGAGTCGGAACCTCGAAATGGGGATGCAGGTCGCACCCTATCGCCCGGCGAGCCGCCGCCACATCATCCGAACGTCGTAATTCCGGTGCAAAGGCGCAGCGCGGGCCGCCGGTTTTCGCGCTGATGGCCACGGACTATCATTTGCGTTCGATGACCCGTCACGACCCGCCTCCGACCCTGCCCCAGACCCGGCCGGCCGGCATCTGCGCCGGGCCTGGTCATGTCCTCATCTACGGCAACCCGGCATTCCACGCCCAGTTCGGATCACGCTGCATCGGCATGCCGGCCCGCGAGGTGATGGTCGACCTGCCCGATACGGCCTTCGCGCTGTTCGACGCGGTGCTGGAGCGGGGTCGGCCGCTCGCCCGCTGGATCGTGCGCGATGGTCGTGACTGGCGCTTGACGGCGATGCCACGCCGCGATCCCTCGACCGAGCTGATCGATGGCATCGCCTTCCACCTTCGCGCCCGGGATGACGTGCCGGTCGTCGAACCGTCCCCGGCCGCCAGGTGACCACGGGCGTCCCCGGTCCACTCGATCACCTGCCGCGCCCGCTGAGCGAACGCGGTCGGGGCACGGGATGGCGGAGTCGACGGTCGAGCGCGGTCCTTCTCGCCGGCGTCATCGCCGCGGTGGGCGTCGCGGTCGCGACGTCCGTCTCGAGCGGGCCACTCACGCCGGTCAAGGCGGTGCAGGGCGCCGTCGAGAGCACGCCGCCACCGAGTGCCAGGCCGACGGTGGCGGCCGTCGCAGTGGGACCCGGCGCCTCCGCCCGACCCCCCTCGGTCGTGGCCGCGGGTGCGAGCGCGGCGCCGGCGGCGCCAGCCCCGGCGACCCTCACCGGCTACCGCTGGCCGCTTCCACGCGGCCGGCTGACCCTGCCGTTCGGGCCATCGCCATGGGGCTCACGCATCGTCGAGGGCGAGCTGTTCCACGACGGGATCGACCTCGCGACGTTCTGCGGCGACCGGATTGTGGCGGCCCACGGCGGCACCGTCCTCGCCGCGGGCCGCAAGTACGACCGGTTCATGGGCTGGGTCGGCGATCTCCAGCCATATCTGGACCGGCTCGAGAAGAAGCACCTCTGGTCCACGCTGCCGATCGTCGTCGTCATCGACGACGGCAACGGCTACCGAAGTGTCTACGCGCATTTCGGCAAGGTCGTGGTCAAGAAGGGCGCGGCCGTGAAGGCCGGCCAGTTGCTGGGCTATGAGGGCAGGACCGGTCGCGCCTCGGGCTGTCACCTCCACTACGGGCTGTTCAGCCCGGCCGAGATCGCGACGTTCGGCATCGAGCCGTCGGTCGTCAAGCGCATGAAGCTGCCCGATCGGCAGATCGCGCGCATCGATCCGATGCTGGTCATCGGCGAGCGGCCCAAGGCGCCGAAGCCCACGCCGAGCGCGAGTCCCGGCACGTAGCGCGATGATCCAGGCGACGATGGCGTCGCCTCAGCGCCGCCGGTAGCGTCGCCCGATGAGCCAGTACGCGGGGATCGACGCCAACGCTGCCGCCAAGGACAGCGTGCGCCCGTCACGGGCTTCGAGCGCGAGCAGCCGGTCGGCCGCGTCGGCGTCGGCCGGCCGCGCGTCGACGATCGCGAGGTCGATCGCCACGCTCCCTGGCTCCGCCTCGCCGAGGGTCGCGATGAGCGCATCAGGCTGTTCGCCTGCCTCGTACTCGGCGCGGACCTCGGCCTCTGCCCGCCAGGTCGGCTGGCGCAGCAGGATCGCCCGCCAGCGTTCCGCGATGCCGGCCGGCACCCGACCGTCGCCGGGCATCGCGGGCGCGGCATCTGCTGTCGCGATATCGACGCCTCGTGCCCAGCGGGCGGCCTGATGAAGGAGCGCGTACTCGTCAAGGTCCGCATACGCGGCGAGTCGCTCCGCGGGTGAGCCGTCGCCGAAGATCGCGCGCACGGACGGGCCGAACACGTCGGCGAGATCGAGGTCGATCGCGCGCACGGTCCGGTGGTAGTAGACCTGCTGGTACATGAACCGTCGCGCCGTCAGGAACATCTCCAGCGCCCCGAGGCCGGGCTCGAAGAGCGTCAGGCCGTCGGAGCCGATGAAGGTGTATCGGCGCAACCGTTCGACATCGATGGGGCCTGCAGCGACCCCGGTCAGGTAGGCGTCGCGCCGGACGTAGTCGAGGTTGTCGACGGTGAACACGCCGGACAGCAACGGGGCCAGCCAGCGCACCCATCGCGGCATCGCCGGATCGGCCAGCGCGGGCTTGGCGATCAGGAAGGCGACCCACTCAGGATCGATCGACTCGCCGTCCGCAAAGGCGTCCCGCTCGCTGACGTTGCCCGGGGCTCGGCGCAGGCCGCGCAGGAGCGGCCCGAGCTCCTCGATGACGATCCGGACGCTCAGGTCCTCGTGGGTGAGCCGCTTGGCACCCGCACGGCGCGGATCCGCGGGCGCCTCGAAGTCGGCCAGGACGTGGTCGTCGAAGAAATGGGCGAACGGTCCGTGGCCCACGTCGTGGAGAAGGCCGGCCATGCGCAGGGTCTCGGTGACCAGGCCCTCGGATGGGATCGGCGCGCCGTCGCCCGACCCGGCGAGGGCGGACCGCAGGCTCGGATAGAGCGAGCGCGCCCAGAGCCCGGCCTCGTGCATGACCCCGAGACCGTGGGTGAAGCGCGAGTGCTCGGCCGTCGGGAAGACCCAGCGCGCGCTCTGCAGCTGGCTGATGCGACGCAGCCGCTGCAGCCACGCCGTGTCGAGAAGGTCCTCCTCGGCGACGTCCTCGGCGGGCAGCCCGGCCGCGGCCGATTCAGCCGGACCGAGCCGCTTGGTGAGTTCGATGTACCCGTGGATCGGGTCGCTGATGAAGTTGACTGCGGCGAATGGGTGCCGCCGGACCGATCCGGTCAGGGCACCCAGATGCGAGACTGGGCCGTCCACGCCCCCACATTGCCACGGCGGTCAGTCCCTCGCACGCGGATCGCGTAGTAGTGGCCGTGCGGCCGGTCGCGCAGGACGAGCGACTTCCCGGTGGTGTCGTTGCGGATCGTCCGCCACGATGCGGAGTCGACGCGGTACTGGACGTCGAAGTCGCGCAGTCCGGCCGTGTGGGTCTGGAGGCGCGGGTCGTACCCGTTCCACGTCCAGCTCAGGTCGTCACCCGAACGGCTGGCTCCAGTGACCCGGGCGATCACGGGCGTGTGGTCCAGCGACTCGGTCATGACCGCGGAACCGAACGTCCGCCGGTTGGATGAGCGATAGGCCAGACCGAGGCCGATGTAGTTGAAGCGCGTGCTCATCAGCAATGCGCGGTGGGACGGGCTCGCCATCCACATGCGATAGAGCGAGCGAGCTGCCTCGACGGTCCACGACGATCCGGACCAACCGATGGCCTCGCCGTAGCGATACCACTGGACATCGCGGTACTGAAGCTGGTTGTAGAGATTGCCGCCGATGGTGTGGTTCATGACGTTGTTGCTGGCCATCCGGGAGGCGCGCACACCGGCGATATAGGCCAGGTCGCGGTCGCCGCGGAGGGGCCTCAGACCGGCATTGGTCCGACTGGTGTTGACCCATCCGATGATCATCGCCTCGGCGGTGGAGGCGGAGGTAGCTGCGCTTGCTGGCGCGGCAAAAGCGGTCGCGACGAGCGTCGCGATGAGGGTCGCGCCCACGGCGTGGGACAGCAACCTACGCGGTAGGCGAGAACTCAAGGGACCATCCTCCGAGCGTGTGGGGGGCACGTCGTAGGCGACTTACCTTAACCGACGCAGCCCGCCACTGTCGAATCCGTCCGCGGACCGGACCCGGCTTCAGCCCCGGTAGCGAGCCAGTGCGCGCTGCATCGTGGCGGTCACGTCGGCCCGCAGCTCGGTCGGCTCGAGGACCTCCACGTCATCACCCCAGGACAGGATCCAGAGGCGGATCTCGATCGTCCCGGCGACCGTCGCGCGCCACGTCAACGAGCCGTCGTCCTCGCGTTGGACGCGCTGGCTCGCATGCCAGGTGGCCTCCTCGACGCGGGCCGCGACCGCGGGGCTGAAACGCAGGACGACCGTCGTCGGCGGCTGGTCGGCGATGATGTCCCACGCCCGCCGCAGTGTCGCTTCGACGCCGTCGCCCACCGGCAGCTCGAACGTCCGCGGCGTCAGCGCGACGTCGCGGATGCGCTCGATCTTGAAGGTCCGCAAGGCGTTGCGCGTCTCGTCCCAGCCGATCAGGTAGAGCGCGTGCGTCTGTAGTGATGGCTCGATCAGGTACGGGCGGACGACGGCCCGGCGAGCCGTGGCGTCGGTGCCGTACTGGGCCGGTTCGTACTCCAGCGTCACGACCCGGCGCTCCGCCCAGGCTCTCGTGAGTCGATGGACGTGCTCGCTGAATGCCTCATCGCGGGGATGCTGCGCGAGGACGTCGAGGGTGCGCTCCACGTGCTCGGCGAGCGGCCGGGGCAGCACCGCCTCGAGCTTCTCGAAGGCCGCGGCGAGATCCGGGTCGTACTTGTCGGCGTAGCGGACCATCAATCTGGCGGACAGGACGACCGCCATCGCCTCGTCGAGGGTCAGCTTGAGCGGTGGCAGGAACTCCTCGCCGACGACGCCCCACACTCCGCCCTCAGACCAGACGGCGACCCCGACCTCCTCTTCGAGCGCCCGAAGATCGCGGTAGACGGTCCGGGTCGCGACACCGACGCGACGGGCGATCTCCGGCGGGCGGATCCCATCGGGATGACCGCGCAGGACGGTGACGACGCGAAGCATCCGGGCGAGCCGGTCGCGCTTGCCGAATCGCTCGGGCTCGTCCTCGAGCGTCATGGGGCCGGAGGATGGATGACGAGCCCATCGCCCCGTTCCGTGGCGGTCAGGAAGACCTCGATGGTCGCCTGGATGGCCTCGGACCGGATCGTCCCGGCCTCACCGTTGACGCTGCCCGCGACCTGTCCGAGCTGACCGTCGGCGAAGACCCAATAGTCCAGCTGGCCGCGCCAGCGCTCGATATCGGCGTCCCCGATGAGCCAGCGCATCTGAGGGAAGGCTGCCCGGAACGTGGCGCCATCCACGGCGACGCGACAGCGGCGCGTGCGCGCCCCCTCGATCACCTCGATGCCGCGGTCCTCCGCGGTCGCGCGCGAGCGGCGGGCGAGGGCGGTCCTGACGGCCTGCAGGTCGAGTGTCTCTTCGCGGACGCTCTGGGCGTCGGCGACGGCCCAGCCGCCACCGGGCGTTCGAGTCCAGGCCCGCCCACCGAAGCTGGCGGCCCCGTATTGGCCAAGTTCGCGATCGGTCGCCACGTAGGCCAGCCACCGGAAGTTCGTGCCGACGCGCTGGCCGGACAGGTCCACAGAGCCGATGGCCCCGCCGTCGATCCGGCCGCGGAGGTGGGCGATGAGCCGGGCGCTCTTACCGGCGGCCAGGGCTCCGTCGCAGGACGGGAGCTCGGTTTCGGCATCGGTCGGCCCGAATCGCGAGACCGCCGGTGGTGTCGTCCGGTCGCGCAGGGCGAGCTCGTTGGCGATCGCGGCGCCCGCGAACGCGGTGCCGGCGACCGCCGTGAAGGCGACCGCCGAGACGATCCCGACCCGCAGCCGCCGCGGTCGGAGCGCCGTCCCGGCGTCCAGCCGGCGGGCGAGGCCGAAACCCGCAAAGAGGCTCGTCCCCGACAGGGCGAGCAGCCAAGGATAGGCGGCCTCGAGCGACGGCATCAGCGTCTGCGATCCGAGCGCCAGCAGCTGGTTGAGCACGCCGCCGATCGACGGCAACAGCAGCAGGAGCGAGCCGACGCCGAGGGCCACGACCATCGGGTACGTGTCGCGTCCGCGTGCTACCGGTGGCCACACCACGCCGCTCATGGCGATGGCGAGCGGGACGAGCATCGTGATCCCGACGGCGATGTCGAATGGTCCACCCGGCCGGTAGGCGAGCAGCACCAGGACCGCGGCCAGACCCCACGCCCCGACGAGGGCGCTTCCGAGCAGCCGGAGTTCGAGGCGACGGGCACGCATGCTGAGTGAGTCTACCGATGCACCGCGCCTGACCGATGCAGTAGACGGGGCCGTGCCGCAAGTACCAGCGACCATGGGACCGGTGGGCCATCGCGACCCGCCGTCCCGCGAGATGAACATACCCCTACCGCACCGGACCGACCGGCGCGGACCGTCACACCATCGAGGGGCACGTGCAACATGGCCGGGCCGGTACCACGAGGTTCACGGGGACGAGGGCGATCATCTCGCCTCGTTTCGCCGCGGCCCCGTCACGCGGCGGCATCCACGGTCGCACGTGGGTCCGTGGGCACGGCGTCGGCCCCGTCACCCTCGAAGGATCCGGCCCGCACGACGGTCGACCATCTTGTAACAGGGTCGACCTACCGGCAGTTGCTCATGAAGGGATTCGCGCCTGACGAGGCCGCCAACCTGACCGCATTCCTGTGCGGCATCCCGGTCGCGGATGTCCACTGGTCGCTCCGCCAGATCAACCAGTTGCTGTTCCTTCGCGAACTCGCCCGCAAGGGCCGGTTCGGATCCGCGGACGGGGAGGCGCCCCGCCCGCACTGACCATCGCTTCCACCGACCGCGAGGGCGGACCCTCCTCCCACCCGAGCGGTCAATCGCCTCCCGAAGCGGCGCCGAGCCTCCTCCCGGCGCCGCTTCGGCACGTTCGGGGTTTCGCTACCATCCGCGGGATGCGACCCGTCATCACCTTCCTCACCGACTTCGGCCCGGCCGCGCCGGCCGTCTGCCGCGGCGTGATGTTCCGGATCTGCCCGGACGCGAACATCATCGACATCAACCACCAGGTGCCGCGCTACTCGATCCGTGACGGCGCCGCCTCGCTGGTCTTCGCGCTGCCGCACATGCCGGTCGGGATCCACGTGGCCGTCGTGGACCCGGGTGTCGGCACGGAACGCCTGGCGGTGGGATTGCGGACTGCCCGCGGCGACGTGCTCATCGGGCCGGACAACGGCCTGCTGATCGGTGCGGCCGAGGCCCTGGGCGGCATCGACGAGGCCCGAGCGCTCGCGAACCGCGACCTGATGCTCCCGGTCATCTCGTCGAGCTTCCACGGCCGCGACATCTTCGCGCCGGTCGCCGGTCACCTCGCCGCCGGCGTCGAATTCGGTTCGGTCGGGCCGACGGTCGCCATCGAAGGACTGGTCCGGCTGCCGGTCATCCGGCCGACCATCGAGGATGGCGTTCTCAGCTCCACGATCGTCCACGTGCTCATCTACGGCAACGTGACGTTTGCCGGCACGCCAAGGGACCTCGAAGCGGCCGTCGGGTCGCTCGAGCCCGGTCGCGAGCTCGTGCTCGAATTCCCCGAGCACGGAGGCGCGCCGGCGGTCGAGGAACGAACGGTCTGGGAACGCACGTTCGGCCGCGTGCCCGTCGGCTCGTCGCTGTTGATGGCCGATTCGGAAGGGCATCTGTCGCTTGCCGACAACCAGGGCGATGCGGCCCGCCGAATCGGCCTGTCGCGGGACCGCCCGGTCCGGATCCGGCCGGCCTGATCCGGTGGTCGTCGCGAGCGGGGCGTCCGGTGAGCCACGGCCGGAGACCGCGCCCCCACTCGTGGAGGTCGAACATCTTTCGTATCGGTACCGGCGCGCCGCGGAGCCGGCGATCCGCGACGTGTCCCTCGCCGTGCACCCCGGTGAGGTGGTTCTCGTCGCGGGACCGTCGGGCTGCGGCAAGAGCACGCTCATCCGCGCCATCAATGGCCTGATCCCGCACGCCTACTCGGGCGAGCTCGCCGGGGCCGTGCTGGTCGAAGGTCGTCTCACGACGGAGCTCAAGCTGCGGGACATCGCCCGGACCGTCGGCACCGTGCTCCAGGACCCGGCCAAGCAGATCGTCGGGTCGATGGTGGAGTCGGAGCTGGCGTTTGGCCCGGAGAACTTCGGCGTGCCGCGCGAGGAGATCGCGGAACGAATCCGCGAGGTGGCCAGCCAGGCCGGGATCGAAGCCCTGCTCGGGCGCGAGACCGCGGCGCTGTCGGGCGGGGAGCGGCAACTCCTGGCGATGGCCGCCATCCTCATGATGCGCCCACGGTTGTTCGTGGTGGATGAGCCGCTCGCGAACCTGGATCCGGCCACGGCCGAACGACTGCTGACGCTCCTGCGCGCACTTGCGGACGAGGGATCCGCGATCGTCATCGTCGAGCATCGGGTGGAGGAAGCGCTCGCGCTCGCGCCGGACCGGGTGCTGTACCTCGACGAGGGCCGCACCCGCTATCTAGGATCAGTCGACGGCTTCCTCGATGTCGCCGATCCGTCCGCCGTGCGGCTGCCGTTCGCGGTCGTTGCGAAGCGGGCCGCGATGGCTCCCGCCGAACCCGACAGCTCCCGCGGGGCGGAACCGGCCGTCAAGGGACCTGCCCCCGCCGACGCCGCGCCGCGACTCGAGTTCCGGGGCGTCACCGCGGCGATCGGCGGGACCCAGATCCTGCGTGGCGTGGACGCCCGTTTGGGTCCAGCCGAGGTGGTCGCCGTGCTCGGCCCGAACGGCTCCGGTAAGACCACGCTCTTTCGGACCGCGATGCGGCTGCTCGACATCACGGGTGGATCGATCCTTGTCGACGGTGTCTCGCACGCGGGCCGCCGGACCGCCGAGCTCGCGACCGAGTTCGGCTACGTGTTCCAGAGCCCCAGCCAGATGCTGTTCGCCCGGACCGTGGAGGACGAACTGCTGTTCGGGCCGCGGAACCTCGGGCGCGACCCCGCGACCTTCGACGAGCTGGTCGCGGACAGCCTCCGCCGGACCGCCCTCCACGAGCTCGATGACATCCGCTCACGCCCACCGTTGGCGCTGTCCTTCGGCCAGCAGAAGCGCCTCGCTCTTGCGATCGCGTTGGCCCTCCGCCCGGAGACGCTCATCCTGGACGAACCCTCAGCCGGTCAGGATCACCGCACGGCCGAGGCCTTCATGCGCGAAGTCCTCGCGATCCCGGGGCTCCGTAGCCTCTATCTCGTCACGCACGACGTGGACCTTGCATTGACGCACGCAGACCGTATCCTGCTATTTCGAGAGGGCCGAGTGGTGGCCGATGGCCCTCCCAAGGTGGTGATCGCGGACACGGCGCGTTGGACTGCGTGCAACCTGCGGTCAACCTCCTTGATGGAGGCCAACAAAGCGTGGGGGCCGGCAGCGGGGCCATTCCTCGATGCCGACACCCTGGCGCGCCGGCTCGCCGCCCAGCGGCCGACTGCGCGTTCGGGGCCTGGAAGGGAGGCCGAGGGAGTGGACTGTTGACCGAGCACTGATCCAGCGGGTCGTAGGTCTCATCAGTGTTCTGGAGGGTTGATCATGTCCGCCATTTCCATGGATCGCCGCAACAACCTCTGGGAGGTGACGTCGCGGACGATCGTCTATGCGGCGATCGGCGCCGCACTCTACGGGATCCTGCTCGTCGCGCAGCTCCCGATCCCCGGCAGTACGGTGTCCGTCCGACCGGCGTTCGCCATCGTGCCGTTCTTCGGCTACGCGTTCGGTCCGATCGTCGGGTTCTTCACCGGATTCGTCGGTAACGCGATCGGCGACCAGATCTCGGGCTGGGGCGCTCTCACGTCCTGGAACTGGAGCATCGCCAACGGGCTCGTGGGCCTGATCGCCGGCCTCGCGCCGCTGTATCTGCAGCGCTGGGTCAATGGCTCGACGCGCGACCGCGCCATCGGCGGCGCGATCGCCGGTGTCATCGCGGTCCTGATCGGATTCCTGTTCGTCTTCACCGACAACATCCTGCAGGGCCTCGACATCGCCACCATCTTCAGCACCCTGTACGTCCCGGTCGTCGTCGGCGACCTGATCGGGACCATCATCCTCGTCCCCATCCTCGTCTATGCATGGGAGCCGGTAAAGGCCCAGCTGGGCAGGTAGGCTCGGGGTCCCGGGGCACCCATGAATATCGCCCCGCGCTATCTGGGGCGGGGATCGTGGCTCGCTCGCCGCGATCCCCGTGTCCTCATCCTGGTGGTCTTCTTCTTCATCTTCACGGTCCTGCAGATCTGGGATGCCCGCCTGGTCTTCGGCCTCCTGATCATCTCGGTGATCTACTACCGCACCGCGGCGATCCCGTGGGCGCAGATCCGGCGCAACTGGACCGTGGTGTTCCTGTTCATCGGCATGCTCGTGACGGTGAACATGCTGGTCGCGGGCGGCAACGTAGAGGCGATGCCGGAAGGGGAGCCGGACGTCCTGTTCTACTTCCCGTTGCTCGGGACGCCGATCTCCGCCCAGTCCGTCAGCCTCGCGGTGACGCAGTTCCTGCGGTACCTCGCGATGGCTACGATCGGTTTTCCCGTCGCCTTCGCCATCGCCCCGTCCGATTTCGGCGTCGCCTTTCGGAGGCTGGGCGTTCCTGAGAAGTTCGCCTTCGGCATCGACCTCACCTTCCGGTTCCTCCCGTCGCTGTCGGCCGACTTCCAGTCGACGGTCGATGCGCAACGGATCCGGGGGTTCGACTGGTCGGCTGGGGCCACGGGCTTCCTCACCCGGGTTCGCCGCTCGACGCCGGTCATCGTGCCGACCGTCGTCAACGCGATCGCCGGCGCGGAGGACACGATCGATGCGATGGACCTGCGGGGATTCGGAACGGGCCGACGAACGTGGCTCCGGCTGCTCGTCTACGACCGCGAGGACTGGCTCGTCCTGGGTTTTTTCGTGGCGCTGCTCGTGGCAGCGACGCTCGGTGGCTTCCTGGGTACGAGCGACGAGCTATGGACGCCGCAGTTCCTCATCGACATCGCGCAAGGATGACCGGCCGACAGAGCGGACAGCCGATCCGTGGCTACTCGGGGAACGTCTCGTCCTGGTCGATCTCGATGTCGGGGACGAGGAGGAGGATCCAGGCGACCTCGATGCGGTCGGGGTCGTAATCCGGCGAATCCGGGTCCAGCGATGGGTGGCTCGTGCGGTTCCAGAAGGCGATGCTGCGCGCCGTCGTCCCATGCGCCCTGGCGATCGAGGTCAGCGTGTCGCCGGGTCGCACGACATACACAAGGAATGTCGGCACCGGGGTGGGTGTCGGGCGCACGAACGATGGTGATGGGGTGGGCCCGCTTGGCACGGTCGACGGGGTCGGCGTCGGGGTGGCGGGCGGGTTGCTGCTGGCGACGGGGCTTCCCGAGGCTCGCCCGACCGGCGGTGGGACGCACGCGCCGACGAGCGCCAGCGCGATCGCGAACGCGATGGCCGGAGCGGCAGGACCGCGGCGCGGACCGCTCATCCGGGCCATCGTCCCGCACATCGCCCGGATGCGCCTTGCGCCATGGCGGGTGCCGACGCTCTCGATGCCGAGCCTCAGCTGGCCGCGGCCGTCTCGGAGTCGACCGGCGTCGGATCCTGCATCCGGAACTCCACCGCGAGCGCCAGGCCCTCGGCTGCCGTGGCGACCCGATCGCGACCGTTGCGCTTGGCGACGAAGCATGCGCGGTCGGCCGCGAGCAGGACCTCGGCTGAGGTCGAGCCGTCAGCCGGGAAGCTGGCGACGCCGATCGACGCGCTGACGTGGCCGCCGAGGCCCTTGACGGCAGCACGTGCGCGCTCGGCGACCTGCTGCGCCCCCGCCGGGTCGGAGAGGGGCAGGAGGAAGGCGAACTCGTCACCGCCATAGCGGAAGACGCGATCCGTGTCGCGGCCAGCCCGAACGAGCGAAGCGGCGATCTGGCGCAGGGCCTGGTCGCCGGCCTGGTGGCCACCGGTGTTGTTGATCTCGCGGAAGTCGTCGAGGTCGAGCATGATCAGGCCGAACGGCGATCCCTCGCGGACCAGCCCGTTCAGGTACTCCATGAACGTCCCGTGGTTGAGCAGGCCCGTCAGGTCGTCGGTCTGCGCCCGGATCTCGACCGCCCGGAACACTTCGGCGTTCTGGAGCGCGATCGACACCTGCCCGGCGAACAGCTTGACGAGGTCGAACTCCTCGGGCTCGAACGTGTTGCCCGTGCCCAGCCGCTCGATCGTCATGACCCCGATCGCGCCCATGCGCCCGCGGAGCGGGACCACGATGAGGCTTCCGGCCGCGGCGTCCTCGCCGCGGAAATGGTTGACTCGAGGGTCGGTCGTCTCGTCCTCGATGTAGACCGGCTCGTTGTGTTCCACGACCCAGGTCGCGACGCCGGTCTCGCCGGGCTCCCAGGGCTCGAGGTAGGCAGCGGCGTGGATGCCGCGAGCGGTGAGCGGCGTGAGCATCCCCGTCGATGGGTCCACGACTTCGATCGCGACGTTGTCGTAGGCGATCAGGCCGCCGAGGCGATCGGTGATGCCTTCGAGCACAGCACGGCGGTCGAGCGTCGTGAGGATCGCCTCCGTGATCTGCAGCAGCTCGCGCTGACTGCGCAGCTGGCGTTCGAGCGTCGTCGACTGTTCACGCAATCGCTGCGTGGTGTCGGCGTTGGCCATCGCCTGCGCGGCGAAGCTCGCGTAGATGACGAGCAGGCGCAGGTCGTCGTCGCTGAACTGGTGCAGCCCGAGCTTTGAGAGCACCAGCACGCCGAGCACCTGGTCATCGAAGAGCATCGGTGCGAGCAGCATCGATTCGTCGAGGTCGTCCTCGGTGCCGGGGATCGTGTTCGCGCGCGGGTCCGCCGCCGCGTCCGGGAGGTACTGGGCCACCCCCTTCTCGGCGACCCAACCGGTGATTCCCTCCCCGATCGCGACGCGGAGCTGGTCGGGCGTCTCATCGACGTACTCGCCGACCTGCCCCTGCATCGCGACCGGCACGAGGTCGGTGCCCTCGACCCGGTACACGCGGACGTTGTGGAAGTCGATGAGCTGGCGTAGTTCGGTGGCGATGGCGATGCCGATGTGATGGACGTTCGAGAGGTGGTTGAGGCGCGCTCCGAGTTGCTGGATCGACTGGAGCTGCGCAGTCCAGGTCGCCATCTGCTGGAAGTTCTGGGCGGTCCGGATGGCGACGCTTGCTTGCGTCGCGAGGGAGGCGATGGTCTCAAGCTCGTCGGGCGTCCAGACGTGCGGCGTGTCGTGGTACACGTTCAGCAAACCGAGCAGGTCGGTGCCGTCCATGAGGGGCGCCGTGCAGAGGGTGTCGTAGCCCTCCTGTACGACCGCGGCGCGCGCATCCGCACCACGTGGGTCATCGCGATAGTTCACCGAGAACAGGGGTCGGCGTGCCGCGATGGCCGCGACCGGCAGCGAGCGGCTCTGGGCCGCCCGCATCACGTTCAGGTAGCCGCTCGAGAGGTTGCGGCTCACCTCGGCGACGTCTGTTCCGTCCGGGCGGCGCATGAAGACCGCTGCGCGGTCGGCCTCGAACAGGACCATGGCGTGATCGACGAGGCCGGTGAGGATCCGATCGAGGTCGAGCCGGCTCCCGATGTCGCCGGCGACCCGGCGAAGGGCCTCGGCCCGATGCAGAAGATGCGCGACCTCCTCCTCGCGACGCGAGACCCGGACGACGGTCCCGATCGCATCGGCGAGGGCCGCGGCCAGCTCCGGATCGGTGGCGCCCAGCCCGTCTCCGCCAGCCGTGCCGTCGGCAACCATCAACAGGACACCCCACGTGCCGTTGGGGCCGGGGATGGCCACCGCGAGCTCGCTGAAGGCTCCGGGCAAGATCGTCGACGTCACCCGGTCCAGGCCCGAGCCGAGCACGGCCACGGCACCGGGCAAGGGCTCATCGTCGGTCCTGGCCCGCGAGGTCGGGACCGATTCCAGTGCGCGTCCGAGGACGCCGAAGGTCCGCGGTAGATCCAGCAGGCGGGGCGTGACCGCTCCGGGAGGCACGGCTGCAGCTCGCGGGGTCAGGCGGTCGCCACGCAGCTCCCAGAGGGCGACGAGCGCCAGCTCGGTCGCGGCGCGGATGTCCTGCGCGATCCGCATCAGGTCGTCATCGAGGTCGCTGCCGACGACCGTCAGGCGCGCGATGTGGTCGAGCAGGGCCAGGTCGCGTCGGTGGCGCTCCGCGCCCAGGGGGTCGGCGCCATCGGTCGGGCCGCCGAAGCTCGCCACTGTTGTCCGGGCGAAACGCCCACCGCTATGTCCGGGGGCACCTTGATCGTGATGCCGGCGTGCGGCCGCGCTGCCACCGGGGCCGTCGGTCGCGACACTCTCGGCGGCCGCCAGGAACCGCTGGAGATCTCCGAGCCGATAGCGACGGTCGCCCCGAGCGTTGATCCGGTAGTAGCGCAGGCGACCTGCGTCGCTCCATGTCCGGACCGTGTTCGGGTGGACGCCCAGAAGCCGCGCGGCCTTGGTGACCGACAGCGTCGCGTCTGTGGGCCTGGGAGGGAGCTGCGCCATCATCGAGGACCTGTAAGAACTGTGGAGTCCACGAGCGCAGGCTACCAACCTCACAGTTCTTTCCAATAGCCCGATGGTCCCAAGCGAAGCGAAGGGTCGCGAGCTAGCTGTTACGGTCCCGATGATCGGCCAGGAAGTCCTTGACCGCGACCCAGGCGCCGGTCGCCAGCACGGCCCCCGTCAGACTCTCGACGGACGACCTCCTCAAGAAGCGTCCTCGGCAGTCATTGGCGGCGACCGCCGGTGAGACGGACGTAGCCGAAGGTCGCGACAGCGGCAACCAGTCCGATCGCCACGACGAGCGCCACCGCCGCGAGCGGTTCACCGACGAGCCCCGGACCCTGTCCGCTGGAGCGCGGATCCCCGCCGGCGGCACTCGCGGCCGGCGACGCGGCGATGGCCGTCAGGGTCGTGATGCTGAGGACAGCCCACACGATCCCGATGGTCAGTGAAACGAGACCTATGCCCAGGGCCATGGCGGCGACGAGCGGCCGGCGCGGGCCGCCGGCGGCGAGGATGCGCATCGCTTCTGCGGGCTCCAGGGTCGTCAGGATCAGCGGCCGGCCGAGTCCGGCGGTCATCCGGGTGGGCAGGTCGCCCGAGCCGAGCACCGGCACCCCCAGCACGACGGCATGCTCCACGGAGGAGACCTGCTCCACGACCAGGCGCATCGGGACTTCGGGGGACGTCCCGGGCGGGACCCGGTCCGGCGCGTCCGCAGCGGTTCCGACGGACTCGCGCGGGACGACGACCAGCCCGGCATCCAGCGCGTTGTGATCGATGGCGATCGCGTCGAGACCTTCGCGCACGTCGAACGCCACGGCCGTCGTGTGCGCGTCGACCGTCACCCAATCCGAGCCGGTGCGAAGCTGGATCCTCGCCCGCCGGAGTACGAGCGGCCGGTGCGCGTCGTCCTCGAACTCGTCCTCCGCGTCGATCCGACCCCGGATGGCGACGTAGCGAGCCGGGCCGCTCGCCAGATCGATAGCCTCGGCGACCGTGACGGATGGGGTCGCCGCCAGGAGGCGCCCCACGCGGAAGCGCGGGCCGAAACTGCGCAGCACCAACGTCCCGACCCCGAGCGCGGCAACGCCCAGGACGATGAGGAGGAGGGGACCCACGGCGGCGATGATACGCGCCGGACACAGAAGGGCCCGTAGGAACCTCCACGACACGTGGGCGTTGATGCGATCGCCGCCGTTAGTATCGTTCGGCCCCTCCGGGCTGATGGGTACGCTACGGGCCGCGACCCGGCGAGGTCAACGGGGCCCGTCCACCAATGTGGACCCGCGAGGCCGGACTTATCCACCGGTCGTCCACATCGACCTCGCTGCGGGACCGTGGCGCTCCGCCCGACCGCGCCGGCGACCTAGCCGGCCGACCGGCCGGTCACGGGATCCAGGGCGTTGAGCTGGCCGTCGAAACCGGTCAGGACGAGCCGCCCCCCGATGAGCTCAGCCGCGGTCACGACGTCGCTGTGGGCGACGCGCCAGGCGACTTCGCCGTCGTCCTCCACGGCGAAGGTCTCGATCTCGGCCTGGACGATCACGTGAGCCAGGCGGGGCGAACCGAGGAGGGCCACGATCGGGGTCGCCGAACGGTGGTCCCAGCGTGCGTCGCCCGAGGCGGCTTCCAGCCCGAATGTGTGGAATCCGTAGGCGACGACCAGGAGCCCCGCACTGTCCCAGTACAGCCCGCGGGGCTCGTCGTGGATCGTCGAGGCGAAGCGCGCGGTCCAGGCTCCGCGCGGCCCTTCGAGCCGAAGCTCGGCCCGGCACAAGGCGTCGGGGTCCGCGCTGACTCGCGGCCCGAGGTCGACGAGCGTCCCGCCGGCCTCGCTCAGCGCGAAGACCGCCGGTCCCTGGCCGCTGCCGCCCCACCGCCACCGGGCGCGCAGGCCACCGGGATAGGTGACGGTCGCGTTGCGCGGCTCGGCCACCGTTCGTGTCGGGTCCGTCACGCTCCGGACGTCGCGGGCGCGGCGTCGGCGGCGCGCTGTACCTCCGTGATCGGCGCCACCGTGGCATTCGAGAGGGTCCGCAGCGTCGCCGGTGGCACCTCGAACACCGCCGTCGGAAGGCCGGCGGCGGCCCAGACCGTCGGGTATCGCCCGAGGTCCGGATCCATGATCACCCGGACGGGCCCTTCGAAGCCGATCGGCGGGATGCCGCCGATGCTGAAGCCGGTCAGCTCGTACGCTTCGCGCGCCGTGGCCCGCCGGATCTCCTGCTCCGCGGTGACGGCCGCCAGGCGCGCGACGTCGACGCGGTTGCGGCCGGAGACCAGGCACACGACCGGCTCCTGGGTCCCATCCTCGCGAGGCGCGACGAACACCAGCGACTTGACGATCTGGCCGAGATCCGCACCGACCGCTGCGGCGGCCTCCTGGGCGGTGTGCGTGGACTCATCGAAGGCGACGACGTCGAGCGTCACCCCCTTGCGATCGGCCGCGTCAAGGACACGGCGAACAGCCGGATGGTCGGATGGGTCGGGCACGGCCGGAGTCTACATCGGCTCAGGCGCCGCCGGCCGTTAGCATCTGGCCATGCAGGTCATCGTCCTCGCCGATGGGCAGGTCGGTCCGCGGGCGGCGCTCGACGCGGCCTGGCCGGGCTGGCTGGAGCCCGGAGCGCTCGTCGTCGCGGCGGACGGGGGCGCGCGTCATGCCGGGCCACTCGAACTCTCCGTCCACCGCTGGGTCGGTGACGGGGATTCGCTCGGCGAGGCCGGCATCGAAGCGCTGGCAGCGGCCGGCATCCCGGTCGAGCGGGCGCGACCGGACAAGGACGAATCCGACACCGAGCTTGCCGTGCTTGCCGCGCGCGCCATGGGCGCGTCCCAGCTCACCGTCCTGGGCGCACTGGGAGGCCCGCGGGTGGATCACGCGCTGGCCAACCTCGGGCTGCTGTCCATGCCCGAGCTGGAGTCACTCGGCGTGCGGCTCCTGGCGGTCGACGCAAGCGTCCGGCGGTTGGTCGCACCGGATCCCGACGGCGGCCCAGTCCGCCTTGATCTGACCGGTCGCGTGGGCGATCTCGTGTCGCTCCTGCCACTCTGGGCGGATGCCGAAGGGATCACGACGCACGGCCTCGCCTATCGCCTGGATGACGAGCCGCTCCTGGCGGGCCGGACGCGCGGCCTCTCGAACATCCGCGACCAGCCCGACGCGGCCGTCGTCCTGCGGCGAGGCCAGCTCCTCGTCATCGAGACCCCTGCTACGCTCTGAGCATGGAGCAACCAAAGGTCGGCGACGCGGCTCCGCCGTTCGCCCTGCCCGATGCCACGGGCACCATCCATGAGCTCGCGGAGCAGCGTGGGCGCTGGACCATCCTCTACTTCTATCCGACGGACGACACGACGGGCTGCACGATCGAGGCCTGCGAGTTCCGCGACGCGAACGAGACCATCGCCGAGCGCGGCGCCGACGTGTGGGGCGTCAGCCCCCAGGGCGTGGCCAGCAAACGCGCGTTCAGCGAGAAGTTCGGGCTCCCGTTCACGCTGCTCGCGGACGAGGACCACGCAGTCGCGGACTCGTACGGAACCTGGGTCGAGAAGCACAACTATGGGAAGACGTACTGGGGTACGGCCCGAGCCACGTTCCTGATCGATCCTGAGGGCCGGATCGCACGGGTGTGGCCGAAGGTCAAGGCAGAAGGCCACGCCGCCCAGGTCCTGACCGCGCTCGACGAGCTGCAGACGCCCGCGGCATGACCCGTCCACGTCCCGAAGCGCGGCGTGAGGCTTCGCTCGTGGGGGGAGACGAGCGAAGCCTCGGCTCGAACACTACGCCCGGGGTCATGCCACCGCAACGAGAATCCGCAGCCTCTGGTCGGGGCTCGCGGTGACCACCGCCCAAGCCCGCACCGACCATCTCTGGCGCCCGGACCGGTTCATGGTCATCGCCGCGCATCCCGACGACGCCGAATTCGGGCCGTCCGGCACGGCTACCCGCTGGATCGACGAAGGTTCGGTGGGCTGGCTGGTGTGCTGCACGAGCGGCGACCAGGGCGGCGAGGACCCGGACGCTGATCCGCTCGAGCTCGCCGCCCTCCGTGAGACTGAGCAACGGGCCGCGGCCGCGATCACCGGGTACGCGGGCGTCAGCTTCCTGCACCAGCCCGACGGCGCCCTCGCCAACGACCTCGCGCTTCGGGAGCTCCTGGTCCGGGAGATCCGGACGTTTCGCCCCGATGCGGTGCTCGCAACCGATCCCGAGACGCTGTTCCACGGCGACGGCGGCGTGAATCACACCGACCACCGGGCGGCAGGCATGGCCGCCGTCGATGCCGTGTACCCGGCCGCTCGCAACCCGATGGCCTTCCCGGCGTTGGCGCGATCGGGCCTGGCCGCGCACGTCGTGCGCCGCCTGTATCTGTTCTGGTCGAACCGCGCCAACGCGTGGGTCGATATCGGGACGACGCTCGATCGCAAGCTCGCCGCGCTGGCTGAGCACCGCAGCCAGATCCGCGATCCGGCGGGGCTGGAGAAGCGCATCCGCGCCTGGGCGG
>JARDZW010000142.1 GCA_029240655.1 Chloroflexota bacterium | reverse complement strand
GGTCTCGATGCGCTTCGCGTCCGCGTGCTGGCCATTCCGATGAAGGTCGACGATCTGATCGTGCGCTCCCGGGTTCGGATCGGGGACGTACAGCCCACTGGCGTCCTTCACCTCCGCAACGACCAGGGACGGGAACCCGACCGTCGCGATGGCAAGCAGCGCGCTGACGATGAGGAGCCAAGGGCGAGTCCGAAACGTTCGCGCCATCCGTCATCCTCCTGCACCTGTTTGTCGCAATCAGGTGGGAGCGCTCTCAGGAGTCGCATCAGGCGCTTGAACGATCGAAGGCCGCACGGGATGGATGCGAGCGACGTTACCGCATCCAGCTGCCGGATGGGACTTCGAGCCCGTTCTGTGAGAGCGCTCTCACGGGAGATTCGACCACAGCGGCGACCAAAGGTCAAGACTTCAGAACTTCGTCGGCGATCACCGCCGCGGACGCAGCCGAGGAGGGACACCGGCCTGGCTTCGAAGGTCGACGTCGAGGTGGCCGTAGATGTCGGAATGGCCGAGGCGCGGCTGCGCATGCCGGTTCGGGCGGCGCTACGGGCCTGGATTGAGCGGGGCGGACGGCCCCATACCGCCGTCCCGCATAGCGTCGCGGTCGGAGCCCGCGCGATTGGCTTGGCAGACCCGACTCGCTGGCTGGGCGCAATAATGCCGGCCACGGACGTGGCCGTGCTCCGTCCCGTCAAGGTCCCGGGGGGGACGCGACGCTCCAACTGGAGGATCGGATGAGTACACCCGTCGTTTCAGACAGTGTCCTGGCCGCGAACGAGGCCGTCCGCGCGGACCTGCCGTTCGCGGACGCGCAGGACTTTGAAGACGCCGAGCGCGGGTTCCTCGGCCGGCTCGATCCGTGCGTGGTCCACGCCGCCGACGGCCGCGTCGTCTGGGACAACGAGCCCTACCGCGCCTTCCTCCAGGGCGACGCGCCGGCCACAGTGAACCCGAGTCTTTGGCGCCAGTCGCAGCTGAACACGATCGACGGCCTGTTCGAGGTGGTACCCGGCGTCTACCAAGTTCGCGGCTTGGACCTGTCGAACGTCAGCTTCATCGAGGGGCAGACGGGCGTCGTCGTCATCGACCCCCTGATCTCGTCAGAGACGGCGGCGGCGGCGCTCGCGCTGTATCGGAAGCACCGCGGCGACCGCCAGGTCGTAGCCGTGGTGTATACGCACAGCCATGTCGACCACTTCGGCGGTGTCAAGGGCGTGACCAGCCAGGAGGACGCGGACGCCGGCCGCTGCGCGATCATCGCGCCCGACGGCTTCATGGAGCACGCGATCGCCGAGAACGTCTATGCCGGGACCGCGATGACGCGGCGGGCGGGCTATATGTACGGTGCGGCTCTGGCGAAGGGGCCGGCGGGCCAGGTCGGGGCCGGGCTGGCGCAGACCACCTCCACGGGCACCGTGTCGGTGATCGTGCCGACGGACCTCATCACGCACACCGGCGAGACGCGCAAGGTGGACGGCGTGCTCATGGAGTTCCAGCTGACCCCGGGCACGGAGGCGCCCGCGGAGATGAACGTCTTGCTGCCGGGTTTCGAAGCGCTGTGCATGGCGGAGAACGCCACGCACACGCTCCACAACATCCTCACGCTCCGTGGCGCAGTCGTCCGCGACCCGCGGATCTGGGCGCGGTACCTGACCGAGGCGATCGGCCTTTTCGGCGACCGGATGAACGTGGTCTTCGCCTCCCACCATTGGCCAACGTGGGGCCGAGAGCGGGCGATCCGGTTCCTGTCGGAGCAGCGCGATCTCTACGCGTATCTGCACGACCAGACGCTCCGGATGCTGAACATGGGCATGACGGGATCGGAGATCGCCGAGGCGATGACGATGCCGCCGGCGCTCGAGGCCGCCTGGAGCACCCGCGGCTACTACGGCTCGGTGAGCCACAACGTCAAAGCGATCTACCAGCGCTACATGGGCTGGTACGACGGCAACCCGGCTCACCTCTGGGGGCACGTCCCAGTCGAGGCCGGGAGGCGGTACGTAGCCGCGATGGGCGGCGCCAACGCGGTCCTCGCCCTGGCACGCGACGCGTTCGACGAAGGAGATTTCCGCTGGGTCGCCGAGCTCGTGAACCACCTGGTCTTCGCAGAGCCGGACAACGCCGCTGCCAGGGCGTTGCAGGCGGACGCGCTCGAGCAGCTCGGCTACGGCTCGGAGAACGGCACCTGGCGATCCTCCTACCTCGCCGGGGCGGCCGAGCTGCGGCACGGATCGTTCGGGACGCCGGTGAGCGTGTCGCCGGACATGATGCGGGCGCTGAGTCCCGAGCAGGTCTTCGACGCCATCGCGATCCGCGTTGATGGACCGAAAGCGTGGGGCGAGAAGCTGTCCATCGCCATCGCTCTGATCGACGATGGCACGACCTACCTGCTAGAGCTCCGCAACGGCGTCCTCGTGCACCGCAGGGCGCCAGTCGACGGCGCTGGCGTCGTACTGCGTCTTCCGCGCGCGGCGCTGGTCGGCCTGCTAGGCGGCCAGATGGACGGTGTGCCGATCGAGGGCGACCCGGCGGTCCTCGACCGACTGATGGCGGTGCTCGACGCCCCCGACCCGGAGTTCCCGATCGTCACGCCGTAGGCATTCAGGCAGCCCGGAGCTCGGCAAGCCTGCAGATGCTCCGCGAAACGCCCGCGACGATCCGTCGGCTCGCCAAGCACGTGTTTGTGGTGACCGGGCACATCGTCAGCAGGATCGGCGATCCCGCGCGTCGGCGTCTACGCGAACTTCTGCTGCCTGATGTCCGTGGTCAAGATTCAACGCGGCCTTGGCGAAGGGACGGCTGCGCCCTGCCCAGGCCAGGCTCACAGCCGAGGCGCAGTCGCACGGGACGGGCCATCGCACTGCCCAGGTTGGAAATGGCGCGCCCGACAGGTGTTGGACGCGCGATAACCACCTACACGATACCGATCGAGGGGCACGATGAGTGGGTGGCAGCGGCGCGCTCGAACGAGCAGCCCGCGTGACGCTCGCACGGGTGGCAGGAAGCCGCACAGCTTCGCCCACGGGCGCGACAGGGCGCCCACCTGGCTCGCTCGGCTCGTTGGTGGCCACTTGGGCCACCCGGCCCCGACCTGAAGAGGCCCAGGTATTTCCGGGGCCTCTGGGGGGCGGAGCGAGTGACGGTCTACCCCGCGTCGGCCGTAGCCTCCGATGTCTCCTCGGGCAGAGTGGTTGCCTTAGCGCCCTTGCGCTTCCGGGGCCGCTTGGATTCAACCGGCACCGCCGCCTCCGTGTCGGGGACTGCAGCCGCCTGAAGCTCCGTCTCAGCTTCGGCCACCTTGCGCGCCCTGGCGTCGCGGGCGAGGCCCGCCGTGTACTGGTTCCAGTGGGTCTTGCACATGCGGCCGAGCCCGTCCTTCTGGCTCGGCTGCGCCGGGAAGTCCTCGACAGGCGCCTCGTGGGCCTCGATCCCGTACCGGGTCGAGCCGATGCACCGCCGGATCTCGGCCATTCCATCTCCTTCGCCTGGTGGTCGCCAATTTGGCGATCGGAGCGACATGACTCACTCGCGACTACCCCATGGACCGACTTTGCCGCGAGGCAAAGGACACCGCCATGGCGCGCAGCCGGGGCAGGCCGTCAGCAGACATTGACAAGGCAGTTCGGCGTTCGCTAGTCGAGACGATGTTCCGCGGACAATTGGTCCTGGGCATCAACGTGCGCAGCCAAGAATTCCTCGATCGGGAGGCTCCCATCTATGTCGCCTTGGTGAGCCAGGTCGCGATCGCGCTCAGCGTGCACCATTCCCCGGTGGAAACTACGCCGCTTGCTCGCCTTGCCCAGGCCCGCGACCTGCTCATTGGCAGGGTGACCGAGCTGCACGCGTTCGAGGCCGCTCGAAGTCGTGTCGAGGTGCGCTATCTCGATGGTGTGGCGGCCGACTTTCCAGCCGCTTGCCGGGCATGGGCCAGGCAGCGTCATGAATCCGAGACGGCGGCGGTCATGGCCATTCGGATGGCCGAACTTGACGGCGCCGACCCGACGGCACCCGATGATGCTGCAACGTTCGAGGCGCGGATCGCGTCGCTGGCTGCGGACTTGGTCGAGCCAGCGAAGTCGAAGGCCTACAACGAGCTGGGCGATGGTCGACGGGCGCAGGCCATTGCAACAGCCTGGCTGCGGGCTGCAGCCCTCGCAGAGTCTCCAACGACATTATGAGCAATCGTGCGCCGAGTCCGGTACCCCACCGCCGCGAAGCAGGCCGACGGACGTCGAGTGGGACCGTGCTCAAGGACGGGACCTTCGACGCACTGCGGACGCGCGACGGCTGGACGAGGGTGAGGATCGCAGCTGGTGACGTGCGCGACATGCGGCCCTCGATCGATAGTGACCGTCCTCGATCTTTGCGCCAAGGTATTGGGGTGGTGCAAGACGATGGTGGCGAAGCTCCGGCTCGGCGATCAGTGGGGCCGGGCGGGGGAACCGGGCGGCGATCGCCGAGTGGCGGGTGCCGCCGGATGTCTTCGGCCTCGCGGCATGGACCCTACGCGCGCCTCCGGCACATGACTCAGCCCCGGCTGAAACCTGTTGTCACCCCCACTGGGTAGGGGTCGTCGCCTTGCTAGTCCGAGACATGACCGTCCCGATCGAGGGCAACGACGGTGGTGCCCACCCGGACGTACAACCGCCCATCGGGCGAGACGGACAGCGAGGGCATGGCAGGATCGGTTGGATCCCGTGGAAGGCGGTTCGGCCACCCGTGCATGGGTTGCCCCCCGCTATCGAGGGCGACGATCTCGACCGAGTCTTCGCGATGGACGGCGATGTAGACAACACGATCGGACCCGAACGCAGGCGCCACTGGCTGGGCCGGGCAGTCGAGATCGGAGCAGGGCCAAGCCAGTTCATCGGTTGGACGGTAGCGCCACTCGGTGCCGTCTCGAAGCATCGCGAGGACCTCACTGCCCAGGACGTAAACGGTCCCGTCGGGACCTCGATACGGACCTTTGAAGGCACAGTGCGGCAAGATTCCTGCGTCGACGGGCCACCCGGGCTTGACCTCGCCCGCAAGATCGTGCGCATACACCTTCCCTGTTGCGGAAAGGTAGTAGATGGTCCCGTCGGAATCGACGGCCGGCCCCGAGGCATATCCCTTCGACCCACGGGGCCAGCCGGGAGCCGTCCGTCCGTCGGGGCCGATGACCGAGAAGGCGGTCCGACTCGCGTCGCTGCACAGTCCTCCCTGCGAGGGGTCGAGCAGTGGTTCGTACGACACTGTCACGATGGTCCCGTTAGGGCCGGGTTGGAAAGCCCCCCATCCGGGCATGGATATCGGCCATCCCTGACGTCGGCTCCCGTCGGGAGCGAGCGCCCAGAGTGCGGAGGGGCCATCGTCAGCACCTGGCTTCGTATCGATGAAGATGGTTCCATCGGAACCGAGCTGCGGAGCTGAAAACCACCCGTACGAGTGGTCGAGCGCGACCGGCCAGCCGGGCTTGACCCGGCCCGTGGCATCGATCGCCAAGAGCTGCGCTTGATGCTTCGCCTCATGCCAGCTGACCAGATAGGCAGTGTCTTGTCCGATGACCAGACGCGACACGCATGGGTCACCCACCGGGCACGCCATCGATCTTGGGACCTCGAACGGCCAGCCGCGGGGCTCTGTGCCGTCGCTCTGGAAACGGTGCAATCGACAATCGAACTTGCCCGTCCCGCACTCCTCTACGTAGACGGACCCGCCGGGACCGATCGCCGGTAGCCCGAAGTCGGTACCCTCGCGTTCGTCGATCGGCCAGCCCGCCCGGACGTGCCCGGCGGCGTCGAGGGCTACCAGGCTGTGCTCGCCCTCGTCCTGTCCGTCTCCAGCTCCGGTCAGGAGGTAGACGGTCCCATCAGGCCCAAAAACCGGCTCGCTGGCGACGCCACTGAAGGGCCACCCGCTCGCCGACGAGGCGGTCGGGACCGGGTTCGAGGCGGGCGATGACGGTTGCGGTGATGC
Organism: Chloroflexota bacterium; assembly: GCA_029240655.1. Lineage (GTDB taxonomy): Bacteria > Chloroflexota > Limnocylindria > Limnocylindrales > CSP1-4 > SPCO01. Next base: position 283 of record JARDZW010000142.1, on the reverse strand, counting down.
AGAGGGCGCCGCGGATGCGATCCCGGCGGGCATCGTCGGTGAACTCGCGACGGGCACCGGCGATGGCGTATTCGCACACCCTGCGACCAGGAAGACGATAAATGCGAGCCGCACGGCGGAATGAAGGATCACCTAGGCCTCCGGTCGCTGAGACGCGCTCATCGACCCCGTGTTACGACGTTTCCGCCAGCTGGCAACATTCCGTCCGACGCAACCCGTCAGCCTCGCACCTGGGCTATCGCGACCGGGTGGCGCGCCCACACTATGAGCGGATCGTGGCTTC
>JARDZW010000033.1 GCA_029240655.1 Chloroflexota bacterium | reverse complement strand
TGCTGTCGAACGAGCTGTTCGCCCGTCTCGTCTAGGACGCGGTGCACGCCCGCACCGGTTTCGGTGTGTCCGGGGGCCGGTCCGGGCGTGGAAGATGCTCGATTCGGGGGCGCAGCACCGTGTCGGAAGTCCAGGATCCTCGACGGCGCCTACGATGGCCGCGACATCGGATTCGTCGTCACCCAGCGCGGCGTCCAGATGCGGTTCGCGGGCACCGCGCAGAACGCGACGATCTCCGGGACGTTCGCGACCGACTGTGACGCGATGGACGGGACATGGACAGCCGTCCGCAGTTCACGCTGAGGCTCGTCCGACGCCTCCTCGCCCTCCTCGTCGTTGCGGGCGCGGTCGTGCTGGCGCCGCCGATCGCCCTCGGCGAGTGCGACGGGCCGTTCCCGTCCTTCGAGCACGCGGCCCCGAGCGCGCGACGCATCGTGATCGGGCAGGTCGTTGCCACCCTGCCGGGCGCGGAAGCCTTCGAAGACGGTCGAACGAGCCAGTTCGTGCTCCGTGGCTGGTCAGTCCTCGAAGACGATCGGGCTGTGAGATCGACGTCCGGGACGTACAGACCCAGCCCTGTAGCGGATTCATCGTGGCCCGCCCGGGGGATCGAATCGCGATCGCTTTTGAGGGGCACGACTTCGCACCAGCCCAGGTCGTGAACGCCGTGGCGTGGCTCGGGGGTGAGCCGCCACCGTTCGACGGGATCGAGTCCACGACGATCGGAGCGATCTACGCTCGCCTGGGCCGGGTCCCGCCAGTGCCCGCGTCACCAGACGCCGCGGCTCCCTCGATCGATTGGCCGATCGGCGCTCGGCGTCGTCGTGCTGCGCCGCCGCCCGCGTTGACACTCGGACCGGCCCACTGCTACGATGCCGGCACAGCTGTTAGCACTCTCGCCTATCGAGTGCTAACGTCAGCGGGAGAACGAGCTTGGCGCGTCGAAACCGTCGCCCACTCGGCCCCCTGGACCTCCGCTCTCAAGCGATCCTTCGGGCCGTCATCGAGGAATACGTCACGACGGCACAGCCCGTCGGCAGCCAGGCGCTCGTCGAGCGCTATGGCCTCGGCGTGTCCAGTGCGACCGTTCGAAGCATCCTCGCGGAGCTCGAAACTGCCGGGCTGCTGACCCACCCGCACACGAGTGCCGGGCGCATGCCCACGGACGCCGGCTACCGCTTCTACGTGGAGTCGATCGTGGACACCGTGCCGCTGCCGGCGGTCGAACAGCTGATGATCCGCCACCAATTCGGCCAGGTCGAGTTCGCGAGCGAGCACTGGTTCCGCCTTGCGGCGACGACGCTGGCCGGGCTGACGCGCTCCGCGGGCCTGGCAACCCCGGCCAAGCCCCGCGCCGCGCATATCCGGCGCGTCGACCTGGTCGCGGTCAACGAGCGGATGGCGAGCCTGATCCTCGTGCTCCGTGAGGGCGGCATCAAGCAGGCGGTCGTGAACCTGGACGAGGCCGAGCCCATCGATCAGCCCACCCTCAACCGCGTCGCGGGTCTGCTCAACGAGCGCCTGACCGACGCGACGGGCAGTCGCGCGGCCACGATCCTGGCCCGCCTGGCGGAGGACGATCCGGTCGAGCGCGTGGCGCGACGCGTCGGCGAGCGCATCGTGCGCATCCTGAACGAATACGACGCCGCCTCGGTCGAAGAGGTCTTCAGCGATGGGCTCCTGAACGTCATGGAAGCCCCGGAGTTCGCCCACAGCGACAAGCTCCGCCAGGTCTTCACCGCGCTCGAGAACCGAGCCTACCTGGGCGAGCTCGTGGGAAGCGTCGCCGGGTCGGGCACCATCCACATCCTGATCGGAGCGGAGAACCCACGGGCCGAGATGCACGACGTCTCCCTGGTGCTGGCCCCCTACGGCCGCGCGGGTCAGGCGATCGGCGTGGTCGGGGTCCTCGGGCCGACCCGGATGAGCTACTCCCAGGCCATCGGCACGGTCCGTTTCGTGTCGGGCCTCATGAACGAACTGGTGGATCACCTCTATGCCTAGCCATCGCACCCGCGCCCAGGAGCGCGCCGACGAGATCGACATCAGCCCCACCAGGCTGCTGGCGGAGATCGAGGCGCTCAACGCACAGGCCGACGCCTCCCGCGTCCAGGCCGACGAATATCTCAACGCGCTGCAGCGCGAGCGCGCGGAGTTCCTCAACTTCAAGCGCCGCACCGCCGAGGAGCGCCAGCGTGATCTCGGGCTCGCCGCCGAGGACCTCATCCGCAAGGTCCTGAACCTCGCGGACGATTTCGACCGGGCGATCGAGGCCCGACCGGAGTCGATCGCCGCGGACCCCTGGTTCGAGGGCGTCAGCGTGATCGATCGCAAGCTGCGCCAGCTCCTCGAGAGCGAGGGCGTGAGCGCCATCGATGCCACGCCAGGCACCCCGTTCGATCCGCGCGATCACGAGGCCATCGCCAACGTTCCCGACACCGACCGACCCGAGGGCGAGATCGTGGAACAGATCCGGCGAGGCTATCGATTGCGAGACCGGGTCCTGCGGCCTGCCCTCGTGGCCGTCGCCGCAGGCTCCACTCCGACCGGCGCCAACCCCGACGAACCCATTTCCTAACCCTCAGAAATCCCGAACCCCAACCGAGCGAGGAGCATCACCACCCATGGGCAAGATCATCGGCATCGACCTTGGCACGACGAACTCCGTCGTTGCCGTCATGGAGGGCGGCGAGCCGACCGTCATCGCGTCTGCGGAGGGCGGCCGGACGATCCCGAGCGTCGTCGCCTTCACCAAGACCGGTGAGCGTCTGGTCGGCCAGCTGGCCAAGCGCCAGGCCGTCACCAATCCCGGCAACACCGTCTTCTCCATCAAGCGCTTCATGGGCCGTCGGTTCGACGACCCGGAGGTCAAGCGCAGCAAGGAGCTCGTCCCGTACACCGTCGAGAAGGACACGAACAGCGACGGCATCGCGGTCAAGCTCGCGGACGGCAAGAGCTATACGCCGCCCGAGATCAGCGCGATGATCCTGCAGAAGCTCAAGGCGGACGCAGAGGCCTACCTCGGCGAAAAGATCACCGAGGCGGTCATCACGGTCCCCGCGTACTTCGATGACACACAGCGGCAGGCGACCAAGGACGCCGGCCGGATCGCCGGTCTCGAGGTCAAGCGGATCATCAACGAGCCGACCGCGTCCGCCCTGGCCTATGGCCTCGACAAGAAGGGCGACGAGAAGATCGCGGTCTACGACCTTGGTGGCGGCACGTTCGACATCTCGATCCTCGAGCTCGGCGAAGGCGTGTTCGAGGTCAAGGCCACCAACGGTGATACGCATCTCGGCGGCGACGATTTCGACCAGCGCGTCATCGACTGGCTGCTCGGCGAGTTCAAGAAGGACCAGGGCATCGACCTGGCCAAGGACCAGCAGGCCCTCCAGCGCCTGAAGGAAGCGGCCGAGAAGGCCAAGATCGAGCTGTCCTCGACGGCGTCCACCGAGATCAACCTGCCCTACGTCACCGCGGACGCCACGGGGCCCAAGCACCTCGTGGTCACGCTCACCCGGGCCAAGCTCGAGGACCTGGTCGACGACCTGGTCAAGAAGACCGAGGGCCCGGTGAAGGCCGCCCTCAAGGATGCCGGCCTCAAGCCCGGCGACATCGACGAGGTCATCCTCGTCGGCGGCATGACCCGGATGCCGGCCGTCGCGGAGGCGGTCAAGGCGATGTTCGGCGGCAAGGAGCCCCACAAGGGCGTCAACCCCGACGAGGTCGTGGCCATCGGCGCGGCGATCCAGGCCGGGGTCCTGGCCGGTGACGTCAAGGACGTCCTGTTGCTGGACGTGACGCCGCTGTCGCTCGGCATCGAGACGCTCGGTGGCGTGATGACCAAGCTGATCGAGCGCAACACGACCATCCCGACCTCGAAGTCACAGGTCTTCTCGACCGCAAGCGACTCGCAGTCGCAGGTCGAGATCCACGTCCTCCAGGGCGAGCGCGACTTCGCGGCGGACAACAAGACCCTGGGCCGGTTCATCCTCGACGGGATCCCGCCGGCTCCGCGCGGCGTGCCGCAGATCGAGGTCACGTTCGACATCGATGCGAACGGCATCCTCGACGTCAAGGCCAAGGACCGGGCGACCGGCAAGGAGCAGCAGGTCCGGATCACCGCGTCGTCGATGCTCGACAAGAGCGCCGTGGACCAGATGGTCCGCGACGCGCAGGAGCACGCCGCGGAGGACAAGACCCGGCGCGAGGAAGTCGAGACCCGCAACCAGGCCGAGGCCCTCACGTTCCAGGCCGAGCGAACGCTCAAGGATCTGGGCGACAAGGTGTCGTCCGAGGACAAGCTCGAGGTCGAGAACCAGGTGACGTCCATCCGCGAGGCGCTCAAGGGCTCCGACGTCGAGGTGGTCCGGACGGGAATGGCCGCGCTGGCGGAGACGCTCCAGCGCGTGTCGACGGCCGCCTACCAGGCCTCGGCGTCAGAAGCCGGACCCACCGACGGCGCCGACGACGGGTCGTCGAACGGTGCCGGCGACGGCGGGGCCGGCGAAGGCGGCGGCGAGGCCGGCGAGGCCACGCCCGAAGGCGAAGAGGCCGTCGAGGGCGAGTTCAAGGAGGTCTAGGCCTCCTCGTCCGTCGCAGACCTGAACCGCCCGGGCCACACGGCCCGGGCGGTTCTCCGTGTCGGGCGAGTCTTGACGGTTACGCCGGTCGCCGTCTGAGTCGCAGGAGCGCCAGCATGGGTCCGATGAGACCAGCGAATCGCATGGACCGGGCGCGCGAGCGTGTCGGTTCGGGCGCTGGCGCTCGGTCGCGCTCACTAGACTGCGTGGGTGCCGCGCCGCGACCGACCTGATCCCTGCTGCCGATGACGCTCAAGGGCCGCCGGCCCGGCGACCGTCGCGTCAGGGTGGAGCGAGCCCGGCCCATGGAGTTCCAGATCGCGCCGCCGCGGCGGGTGCGGCGGCCCCGCTCCCCATCCGCGGTCCTCGTCTCGGGTTTCGCGATCGTGATCGCGGTCGGGGCCGTGCTGCTGACGCTGCCCATCTCATCCGCGGCGGGGACCTGGACCTCACCGGTCGACGCATTGTTCACCTCGACCTCTGCCGTCTGCGTCACCGGGCTCGCGGTCCTCGACACAGGCACGTACTGGTCGACCTTCGGTCAGGTCGTCCTGATGGTGCTGATGCAGCTCGGTGGCTTCGGCTTCATGACCGGCTCCACGTTGTTGCTGCTCCTCCTCGTCGGGCGGCGTACCGCGCTGCGTGATCGGATCCAGGCTCAGGCATCCACGGGAGTTCCCGAGCTCGGCAGCGTCACGAGCGTCATTCGGCGCGTCGCCGTGTTCACGCTCATCGCGGAGGTCGCCGGTGCACTCACCCTGACCCTCGCGTTCCTCGCGGGCGACCATGCCGCCGACGCGACCCAGGCGCTGTGGTGGGGCGTGTTCCACGCCATCTCCGCCTTCAACAACGGCGGCATGGACCTGTTCGGCGATTACCGCAGCCTGGCGGACTTCGTGGACGCACCGCTCGTCCTCGGCACGCTCGGCATCCTGATCCTGCTGGGCGGCCTTGGCTTCGCGATCGTGGGCGACATCGCCGCCAAGCGACGATGGCGACGGCTCGCCCTCGAGACCCGGGTCGTCGTGCTCACGACAGTGGCGATCCTGGTCGTCGGGACTGCGTCGTTCGCCGTCTTCGAGTGGTCCAATCCGGCAACGCTGGGCGCCCTCCCCGAGACGGCCCGGCCGTTCAATGCGCTGTTCGAGACCACGACCCTGCGGACCGCAGGTTTCAGCACCTTCCCGACGGCGCAGCTGCGCGACCCGACCCTGTTCGTCGTCATGGCGATGATGTTCATCGGCGGCGCCTCCGGCTCGACCGCCGGTGGCATCAAGGTCAATACCTTCAGCGTGCTTCTCATCGCCATCGTCTCCACGGTCCGGGGGCGGTCATCGGCAGAGGCCCTCGGTCGTCGCATCCCCCACGAGGTCGTCTACCGAGCCCTGTCAGTGGCGCTCCTCTCGATCGCCTTCATCTTCATCGTCGCCCTGAGCCTGGAGCTCACCACGTCGGCGGGCACGGACTTCATCGCCATAGTGTTCGAATCGATCTCGGCGTTCGGCACCGTGGGCGCTTCGATGGGCCTCACACCGGAGTTGCCACCGCTCGCGCGGGCGCTGTTGATCCCCGCGATGTTCGCGGGTCGTCTCGGACCCCTGACGCTGGTCCTTGCGCTCGCCGCGCGGGCACGGCCGGTGCCGTCACGCCCGGCGATCGAGACGATGCGCATCGGATGAGCCACGTTACGTCCAACCAACGGAAGGGATACCTGCCATGAAGCCATCGGTACTCGTCGTGGGTCTGGGACGGTTCGGGACGGCCACCGCGCTCGAGCTCATGGCCCTCGGACACGAAGTGCTCGCGCTCGACCGCGACGAGGCTGTCGTCAACGACGTCGCCCCGGAGGTCACCCACGCAGCACAGCTCGACGCGACCGACGAAGGCGCGCTGAAATCCGTCGGCGCCGGGGACTTCGAGTTCGCGATCGTCGCGATCAGCAGCGCCACCGATGCGAGCATCTTCGCGACGATGGCGCTCAAGAACCTTGGCGTGTCGCAGGTCATCGCAAAGGCCGCCACCAAGCTGCACGGCGCGATCCTGGAGCGCATCGGCGCGGACCGGGTGATCTACGCGGAGACGGAGATGGGCCAGCGAGTGGCCCACTCCTTGAGTATCCGCGGCGTCCTCGAATACCTCGACGTCGCACCGGGCTTTGGCATCGTCAAGCTGCGGCCGCCTGAGCCGTGGGTCGGAAAGTCACTCAAGGAGCTTGACTTCGGCGCGCTCCAGATCAGCCCCGTCGCGTTGCGCCGCGGCAAGGACGTGACGGTCAACCCGACCCGAGACGTCGTCCTTGGCGCAGACGATGAACTGATCCTCCTGGGGCGCGACGAGCAGTTCGAGCGCATCGGCCGCTGAGAAGGCTCAGCCCACAAACAGGTCCAGACTCGGCGCCAGGACGCTCGCGACGATCACGATCACATAGGCGGCGAGCAGCAGCAGCCCCGCCCGCAGGTGAAGCTGAACGTTCGTGCCCATGATCGCCATCAGCCCGTACGGGCTGTCGTAGTTCGGGGCGAGGCCGCGCGAGACACGAAGCGCGATCGGGATGGTCAGCAGCATCAGCAGGGTCGGCACCGGCAGGATGCCCGCAACCACGCCGACGGCCAGGGCGACATAGGCCGCGGTGACCGCGACGTTGTAGCCGCTGATCACGACCTGCCGCGAGAACCGGACTGGCAGCGTCCGCTTGCCGGCCAGCGCGTCCCCGCGCCGGTCCGGGATCTCGTTGACATACAGGATCAGCGCGACGAGCAGCGCCACCGGGATCGACGCCACGAACGGTTCCCACGACAGCGTCCCGCCCGTCTGGACCACGTAGGCGCCCAGCAGCATCATCGGACCGAACCCGATCGCAACGGCGATCTCGCCGAGTCCGCGATACACGAGCTTCAAAGGCGGGGCGGTGTACCCCAGGCTCACGATGATCCCAACGACGCCGATGACGAGCAGCGCCGTCGAGCCGTGGGTCGCGAGCAGCACCAGGCCGATCGCACCCGCCAGGACATAGAACACCGTCGCGAGGCCGGCCATCTGGCGGAGCGATACGAGTCCGTACTGGATGACCCGGGAACCGCCACTGAACTTGGTCGGGGTGACGTTCGCGTCGTCGGCGCCCTGGACCGTGTCGAACACGTCGTTGGCGACGTTGAGCCCGAGCTGGACGAACGCCGCGCCGATGACGGTGAGCGCCGCCGCCACGAGGTCGAAGGCGCCGTGGCTCGCGGCGATGAGGATGCCGAGGACGACCGGGATGATCGTCGCGGTCAGGAACGGCAGCCGCGTCGTGCGCAGGGTCAGGAACCCGAACGAAAGCTTCGGCTTGACCGGCGTGCCGCGCTCCGCGGACAACGCGTCGAAGTAGCGCCGTGACTGCGCCAGGGAGCGCTCGGAATACTCGAAGAACGGGACCTCGGCCTCGTCCCAGCCCCATGCGCTGCTGCCGGTCAAGGTGATGCCTTCGCCGTCTGTCGTTGCGTGGCCCCACACCGTCACGTGCCGCCGCTCGTCGTAGCCGTAGCCCGGCTGCGGGTGGATGTGCGAGCCGGTCAGCGAGACCGGGCGATCGGCTGGGACCGTGAGGCCCGCCGGTGGCGAGAACGTGGCCGTCAACCCGGCCGGGGCGACGGCCGCCTCGACCACGACGCTCATCGGGTACCCGGAGTCGTCGACCCATGTGACGATCTGGTATGGGTAGGTGGCGAGCTTCTCGAACCCGGCGCGCGCGTCGAGCTCGGGGGTATTGCGGCCTTCCGCGATGGCGGTCATGACACCGCCTCCGCGGCCAAGGTCGTGATCTCCGGTGGACTCTGGGCATCACCGTCAGACCAGTACAGGACGCGCCGCGGCTCGATCTCGATGAGGGCCCGCTCGAAGAACAATGGCAGGGCCACGCGCTCCTTGAGGAACGCGACGATCGCCGGTTCCTTGGCCGACCAGATCGGCATCAGCCGCTCCCACCCGCCATGCGGGTCGTCGGCGATGACCCGGGCGTCGCCCTGGATGGTGGCTCGATCCGTCCGGCCACCGACACTGACGGGGTCGGTGATCGAGACCGCGACCTTCGTGTTGGCATCGATGTGCTCGAGCTTGCGGCTGAACAGGGTCGAGGAGGTCATGTACACGCGCTCGCCGTCGTACAGCGGGATGAGCGGGTAGGTGACCGGGCGGCCCTTGCCGTCGATGACCGTGAGCTCCGCGACGAGTGCTCGGTCAAGCAGCTCGGCGACGGGGATGGGCATGCTGGCCATGGCTGGCTCCTGGGTGAGGCGTTGCAACGGCCACAGCATACCGCATCTGCTACCTGCGTGTAGCAGGTTTCTAGGAAGAGAAGCGCGCCCGGCCTCCCCAAAAGGCCGGGCGCTGGGCGAGTGGACGATCCGGCCCGCTGGGCCGGGAACGCGAGGTCAGGCGAGGGCGTCGCAGAGCGGCTGCAGCGCTTCGACGTCACCTCGCGCGAAGTAATCGTCGAAGTGGTGCGGCCCGTGGGATTCGAGGATGTCCCCCGTCGCTCCATCGAACACCAACCGGCCCGCATCGATCAGCACTGTTCCGCCGTCGGGTGCGCTGATCCGGATCGACAGGCCGGCGCCGGACGAGACGCCGCTCGCGAGGTCGCCCGGGACCGAGAGAACGTGGATGTTCGAGGCATTCGTCACCCACTCGACCGACACCCCGCTCGACGGATTCGTGAAGGTGCCTACGAAGTCCTCGCGGAAATGGCGTTTGAGCAGGTTGCCCTCCGCGTCGTAGATCCGCCTGCCGACGACCGACCGATTCCACGACTCGAAGATCTGGTTCCCATCGCAGAAGAGCTCGCTGGCTTGGTCGACGGGTGGATCGCTGAACGCCAGGTCGCACACGATGCCGCCCCCCATGCGTTCGCAGACCGGGTTGAACTCCGCCGGGGGCGGCGGGTTGAGGGTCGCGGGATCGACGGGCTCCTTCGCCGCGACGGGCGCGACCAGCAAGAGCGCTGCCGCGGTGGCCACCACCACCGACCGGGCGACACGATCGAACGATGCGGGCATGCTCCCCTCCTTCTCGGGATCAGATACCGCCGGTCCATCCGACCGGCCTATCCATGAAGGCGAGGGGCGACCGGCGAATCGTTCCGTTTCGGGACGGGCGCGGTACCATGCGGCCCCATGACTGAAACGCTCGCGGCGGCGAGTGCGCCCGAGGTCGGCGCGTCGCCGGCCCCTGGACCGCTCATCCACGCCCGCGGCCTGACCAAGCGCTTCGGCGAGTTGACCGCGGTCGATGCCATCGACTTCGACGTCGCTCCCGGAGAGTCCTTCGGGTTCCTGGGCCCCAACGGCGCCGGCAAGACCTCGGCCATGCGGATGATCGGCTGCGTCTCACCGATGTCGGCCGGGACCTTGCAGGTCCTCGGGATGGACCCGATCGCGGACGGGCCGCGCATCCGGGCTCGACTCGGGGTCGTCCCCCAGCAGGACACGCTCGACACCGAGCTCACCGTGCGCGAGAACCTGCTCCTGTACGGCCGGTACTTCGGGCTGTCGCGGGCCGAGTGCGCGAAGCGCGCCGATGAGCTGCTCGATTTCGCCCAGCTGACCGAACGTGCCGGCGACCAGGTCGAGCACATGTCGGGTGGGATGAAGCGGCGACTGACGATCGCACGTAGCCTCATCAACGAGCCCGACCTGTTGCTGCTCGACGAGCCGACGACCGGCCTCGACCCGCAGGCCCGGCACCTGCTCTGGGACCGCCTCTACCGGCTCAAGCAGCGCGGCGTGACGCTCGTGCTGACGACCCATTACATGGACGAGGCCGAGCAGCTGTGCGACCGCCTCGTCGTCATGGACAAGGCGAAGATCGTCGCCGAGGGCTCACCGCGCGAGCTCATCGAGCGCTACTCGACGCGCGAGGTCACGGAGCTGCGCTTCGCCGCGGGTGTCCAGGAAACCCTCGACGGCCAGCTCGAAGGGCTCGCCGAGCGGATCGAGCGCCTGCCAGACCGGGTCCTCCTCTACGCCGACGACGGCGAGGCAGCGGTGGCGGCAGCCCACGCTCGAGGACTCGAGCCTGAGACGGTGCTCGTACGGCGGTCCTCGCTCGAGGACGTCTTCCTGCGCCTGACCGGGCGCTCGCTGGCCGACTGATGGCGCTGGCGCCGGCCTACAGCGGGATCGGCCGCGTCTTCGAGCACCGACTGGTCCTCTATCTCAAGACGTTCCGGGCCAGCATCTTCAGTTCGTTCCTGACACCGATCCTCTTTCTCACCGCCATGGGGTTGGGTCTGGGCGCCTATGTCGACGCGAACCAGTCGCTCGGGGGTGTGTCATACCTGGCATTCCTTGCGCCAGGCTTGCTCGTGGCGACGTGCATGCAGGTCGCAGCTTTCGAGGCGACGTTCCCGATCATGGCCGGGCTCGTCTGGAGCCGGGTGTACCACGCGATGTACGCGACACCCATCCGGGGCAGCGACATCGCGCTTGGCAACCTCGCCTGGATGGGTTTCCGGCTCTTGCTGGTCGCCTCCATCTTCGCGATCGTGATCGTGCTGTTCGGGGCGGCGACATCGCCGCTCATCGTGCTGGCCATCCCGGTCGCGATGCTGACCGGGCTGGCCTTCGCGGCGCCGATCGCGGCCTTCGCGGCGACCCAGCGGACACCGGAGAAGTTCGCCGCGATCTTCCGGTTCGGGATCACGCCGCTCTTCCTGTTCTCGGGGACGTTCTATCCGGTCGAATCGCTGCCCGCGATCGTTCAGCCGCTGGCATGGCTGACGCCGCTGTACCACGGGATCGTGCTCGCCCGCGGGCTCTCGCTGGGCACGATCGGCGTCTCGCCGACGATCCCGCTCGCCCTCGTCCACCTGGCGATCCTCCTCGGCTTCATCGTGGTCGGGACGTTCTTCGCCGTGCGACTGATCAGCGCAAGACTGGTGCGTGGATGACGGCGTTCCCGCTGACCAGCGCGTTCCTCATCGGGAGTCGCCGTTCGCTGCGACTGGTCGAGCGCAACCTGTTCGTCTACAAGCACGGTTGGCTCGTCCTCCTGTCGGGGTTCTTCGAGCCCCTCTTCTACCTGCTTTCGATCGGCTTCGGGCTCGGCGCGCTCATCGGGACGATCCCGGGCCCGAACGGACAACCGATCCCGTATCAGCTCTTCGTGGCACCCGCGCTGCTGGCCAGCTCGGCGATGAACGGGGCGGTCATGGAGAGCACGTTCAACTTCTTCTTCAAGCTGAACTACAACAAGACCTTCACGTCGATCCTGTCGACGCCGCTGTCTCCGGGTGATGTCGCGACGGGGGAACTGACGTGGGCACTGATCCGCGGCGGGCTGTACGCGCTCGGGTTCATGGGGGTCATGGTCGTGCTGGGCCTGGTGGTGTCGCCATGGGTCATCTTCGCCGTGCCCGCGGCGCTGCTCGTGGGGTTCGCATTCGGCGCCGTCGGGATGGCGGCGACATCGTTCATGAAGACGTGGCAGGACTTCGACCTCGTCCAGCTGGTCATCCTGCCACTGTTCCTGTTCTCCGCGACGTTCTACCCGCTCGAGACCTACCCGGAGCCCCTGCAGGTGATCGTGCAGCTGACCCCGCTCTACCAGGGGGTGGACCTCATCCGGTCGCTCACGGTCGGGGCGATCTCGCCGATCCTGCTGTTCCACGTCGCGTATCTGCTGGTGATGGGGTTCGCGGGGCTGTACGTCGTGTCACGCCGGCTCGACAAGCTACTGCTCCAGTAGGGTCCGGTGCCTGACGGCGGCGCTGGGACCGATCCTGCGGCACTGCTCGCACTGACCGCCGAGATCGTCGCGTGCCGGCGCTGCCCGCGTCTCGTGGCGTGGCGCGAGCTCGTCGCCCGCGAGAAGGTCGCGCGCTTTCGCGACGAGGAGTACTGGGGCCGGCCGCTCCCGGGGTTCGGCGATGCAGACGGGCGGATCCTCATCATCGGGCTGGCTCCAGCGGCGCATGGCGGCAACCGGACCGGAAGGGTCTTCACGGGTGATGCCTCAGGCGATTTCCTGTGGCCCGCGCTGTATCGCGCCGGACTGGCGGATCGACCGGTGTCACGGCGGGCAGACGATGGCCTGGCGCTGACGGATGTGTACATCGCCGCCGCGGTCCGCTGCGCACCGCCGGCCAACAAGCCGACGATCCTGGAACGCGACACGTGCGCGCCGTTCCTGGTCCGGGAGATGGCGCTGCTGGCATCTGTCCGGGTGGTGCTGGCGCTCGGGGCCTTCGGGTGGGATGCGGCGCTTCGGGCGATGGCCGGCGCGGGTCAGGTCGCCGGGCCGGGTGGCAAGCCGCGTTTCGGCCATGGGGCAGAGGCGCGGGTCGGGCCGTACGTGCTCGTCGGCTCGTACCACCCGTCGCAGCAGAACACGTTCACGGGCCGGTTGACCGCCACGATGTTCGACGCGGTGATCGCACGCGCCGTGGAGCTTGCCCGCACGAAGGCTGCGGCCCGACGGCCCGAGTGAGCCACCCACCGCAGTTCGGACTCGCCTCTCGTAGACTTCGGCTCGATGGCCACGACGGAACAAGATCTCTACAAATTGCTCGGGGTCGAGCGCGGCGCGAGCGACGCCGAGATCAAGCGCGCCTTCCGCAAACTCGCCCAGCAGTGGCATCCGGACGTCAACAAGGACCCGGAGGCAGAGGCTCGATTCAAGGAGGCCAGCGAGGCATACCAGATCCTGTCGGATCCCGAGCGACGCCAGCGCTACGACATGTTCGGGCGGGCGGGCGTGGACGGCGGTGCCGGTGGCCCGGGCGCCGGCTTCGAGGGGTTCGGCGGTTTCAGCGACATCTTCGATGCCTTCTTCGGCGGCGCGGCCGGCGGTGGCTCGGCGCGGCGCGGCCGACCGCAGCCCGGCGCAGACCTCCGCTACGACCTGCGCATCACGTTCGAGGAAGCCGTCAAGGGCACCGAGAAGGAGATCGACTTCCGCGTCCTCGGCCGTTGCGAGACGTGCTCCGGCAGCGGCGCCAAGCCCGGCACTCAGGCGACGACCTGCCCGCAGTGCGAGGGCCGGGGCGAGGTCCGCAGCGTCCGCCAGACCATGCTCGGCCAGATGGTCAACGTCAGCGCCTGCCCACGTTGCCGCGGTGAGGGCAAGATCGTCGAGACCTCGTGCGCGACGTGCAAGGGCGACGGCCGGACCGAGCGCAAGCGGAGCCTCCGCGTGACGATCCCTGCCGGCATCGACGAGGGCCACCAGATCCGGCTCACGAACGAGGGCGAGGTCGGTGCTCGCGGCGGGCCGGCGGGGTCGCTCTACGTCGCGGTCCACGTCAGCCCGCACGCGTCGCTCAAGCGCGACGGCACCGAGCTGTACTACCAGGCTCGGGTGTCGATCGCCCAGGCGGCGCTCGGCACGCGCCTCAAAGTGCCCACGGTGGACGGTGACGAGGAAGTCGAGGTCAAGCCCGGCACCCAGCCCGATACCGAGATCCGCTTGCGCGGCAAGGGCGTCCCCCACGTCCGGCGAAGCGGCTCACGTGGCGATCTCCACGTGCTCGTCGATGTCGTCGTCCCGACGAAGCTCAGCAAGAAGCAACGCGAGTCGCTCGAGGCCTATGCCAAGGATGCCGGCGAGATGGTCGGAGGCAGCGGGATCCGCGAGAAGCTCGGCCTGTAGGTGTCGCCGATCGGGGAAGCGGGCACCAACCGTCGCGACGCCAGCGGAGGCCAACGACCCGCCGCCGACCAGGCCCAGGCCGGCGCATGGCTGGAGCTCGCGGTCGAAGCCGACATCGAGGCCGTCGAGGCCGTCAGCGAGATCCTTGGCCGGGTATCGAGCGGTGGCACGACCGTCGAGCCCGCGTTCGACCTGGTCGACGAGGGGCTCGGAGCGCGGGTCGATCCAGGCCGACCGGCCATCGTCCGCGGGTACGTTCCCGCGCGCGACGCGTACGCGGCCGAGGCTGCCGCGGCGACGACCGCCGAAGCGCTCGGCCACCTCCAGGCGTTCGGGCTTCGGACCATCGGCGAGCTGCGGACCCGGACCGTTCATGAGGAGGACTGGGCAGAGGCATGGAAGGCGTACTTCCCGGTGATGCGCATCGGGCGGCGTCTCGTCATCCGTCCGACGTGGCGCCGGCATCGGCGCGTGCTGGACGACGTCGTCCTCGCCCTCGACCCGGGCATGGCCTTCGGGACCGGGCTCCACCCGACCACCCGATTGTGCCTGACCTCGCTCGAATCGATCGCCGACGAGGGCCGGGTGGATAGGGCACGAGTCCTCGATGTCGGCTGCGGCTCTGGCATCCTCGCCATCGCAGCCGTGAAGCTCGGGGCATCCGAGGCTCTCGGCGTCGATACCGACCCCATCGCCATCGAATCTACCGTGGCCAATGCCCGCCGGAACCGTCTCGCGCGGCGGATCCACGCACGGGTCGGCAGCCTCCCGAGCGGCGAGCCTGCGTTCGACGTCGTCCTCGCCAACCTGATCGCCGGCGTCCTCGTACCGCTGGCCGATTCCCTGGGTACCGAGCTGCGCCCCGATGGGACGCTCGTGGCGTCCGGGATCTTCGTCGATCGGGAGGCCGAAGTGCTGTCCGCGTTCGAGGCGGCCGGGCTGGTGATCCAGGCGCGCTCCTCGGAAGGCGACTGGGTCGCCCTCACGGCCATCCGGCCGGGCTGAACAGCTCTTCGCCCGCGCCGACCCTACAATCCCAGTCCGATGCCCGCGACCCTCTTCCCGATCGTCCTCGCCGTGCACATCGGCCTGGCGATCAGCCTGTTCCTGCCGTCGATCCTGCTGCCGTTCACGCTGCGGAGCCGGCGCGCGACCGTCGATTCGGAGAGCGGTGTCGTTCGCACGCTCCTGTGGGCGCAGTCGCATGGGACGGTCGTGATCGGGGCCGGACTCGCGCTGTCGGGCCTGGCGCTCATCTCGATCCTGGGGCCCCAGATGCTCGGACAGCCGTGGCTGGTCGTCGCGCTCGTCATCTACGCGGCCAACCTCGCCATCGCGTTCTTCATCCAGCGGCCGAACCTGCGCCGGCTCGTCGGGATCAAGGCCGCGTCCGACGATGCCGTCTGGAAGGCTCGCGCCCGACGGCAGCGGTACGTGTCGTACCTGATGGCGGCGCTCGTGGGGGTGATCGGCTTCCTCATGAGCACGAAGCCCTCGTTCTGAGGCCACGAAGGAGTTCCAGATGTCCACCGCGCCTTGCCTGTTCTGCGGGATCGTGGCCAAGGATGTGCCGGCAACCCGACTGTACGAGGACGACGAGGTCCTGGCGATCCGGGACATCGCGCCGCGGGCCCCGACCCACATCCTGCTGATCTCGCGCCGGCATATCACCTCGGCGCTCGAGCTGACGGACGCGGACGGGCCGCTGCTCGGTCGCATGTTCGCGGTGGCCGCGGATCTCGCGCGCTCGGAGGGGATCGCCGACGACGGCTTTCGGCTGGTCTCGAACGTGGGCCGTTGGGGCGGCCAGTCGGTCGATCACCTGCACATCCACCTCATGGGCGGGCGGGCCTTCGAATGGCCGCCCGGATGAGTGGCGGACGGACGCGCGCGGCCGTACTTGCCGCCGCGGCGGTGGTCTTCGCCAGTGTGGTCTCAGCTTGCGCGCCCGGCGACGGCCCGATCCTCGCCACCTTCCCTGCCGGCAGCCTCGGGCCGGAGCGCACGGCCGGCCAGCTGGCAGCCCAGACGCGGATGGAGCTCGTTCGCGTGCTCGGCGAGCGGAACCTGGTCCTCCGCGACACCGATGCCCCGTTCCGCCCGCCAGAGGACGTGACCTTCACGACGACACCGCGCGCGGTCTATCAGGTCGTGCTGCCGAACGCCCCGACCGAGGGCTTCATCGTCGTATACGAGTTCGCGGACGCGACTACCGCAGCCGAGGCGGCGGCCGACCAGGCCGCGTATCTCGCGACTGGCCCGGCTCGCGTCCAGTCGGCGTTCGGATCCAGGCACGTCATGCGGCTCGTGGGATCGACGGTCGTTCTCTACTCGTGGGTGCCCGAAGGTGCTTCGGACGCGCAGCAGCCGAACATCCAGCCGGCCCTGGAAACCCTGGGCACCGGGGTGCCGATCCCGTCCTAGGAGGCCGGCCCCGCCCAGCGGCGGACCGGGTCGCGCTTGACCTTGAGGGTGTGGGTCCGCGGGAAGTCCTCGTCCGGCCACAGGCGCCAGCCGGCGATCCGCTGGTTGGGGCCGAGGCTGGCGTTCGCCGCCTTGACCGCGGCGCCAACGCGCGCGCCGATCGCATCAACGCTCTCGCCCTCGAGCGCGAGCACGACCGCCTCGATGCGACCGGGTTCCGTCTCAACGACCACCGCGTCGCGGATGCCGGCGATCCGGAGCGCGTTCTCGATGTCCTCCGGATACACGTTGAATCCATTGGGCAGCACGATCATGTCCTTGATCCGACCGCTGAGGATCAGCCGGCCGGCCGCGTCGAAATGGCCGAGGTCGCCCGTGCGGTACCAGCCGTCATCCGTAAAGGCCTGGGCGGTGAGCTCGGGTGCATCCCAGTAGCCCTTGAAGATGGACCGGCCACGGAACTGGATCTCGCCGCCCTCCACGATCCGCATCTGGATACCCTCGGGCGTGCGGCCGACGGTCCCCTGGCCGTGGTCGTCGAGGGTCGTGCAGGCGCCGGTCCCGGTCTCGGTGGTGCCGTAGCCCTGCAGGACCGTCACGCCGAGATCCTCCCACGCTTGCTGCAGCGATGGTGGCAGGAACGCCCCCGACGAGAGGAACAGGCGGAAGTGCCCGCCCAGCTGCGCGTGGACACTCCGGAACAGCAGCCGGCGCACCGCGAAGGGCAGGTGGCGGGCGACGCCCCGCAGTCGATCGACCGTCGCCCGGCGGCCGCGCTTGTCGATCTCGCGCTCGATGGCGCTCCAGAAGAGGTCCAGGACCTGCGGCACGACCACCATCGAGGTCACCCGATGCTCACGCAGGGCATCGAAGATGACGCGCGGGTTCCGGCTCCGGACGTAGAGGATGTCCGCCCCGACGTCGAGCGCGTAGTACAGCCCGACCGCCTGCTCGAGCAGGTGGGACAGCGGCAGGAGCGAGACCAGCCGGTGCTCCATCGGCGGGATGATGTGGTGGAACGACTCGATCGATGCCGCGACGTTGTCGTGGGCGAGCATCACGCCCTTCGGCGTCCCCGTGGTGCCGCTCGTGAAGATGAGCTGGAACACCTCGTCGGGTTCGGGGCGCTTCCAGGCGGCCTGGCGCGCCTCCCAGTCAGGCGGAAAGAGCGGGTCATCCTCGGCCGGCTCAACGGACAGCGCTTCGACCGTCGTCGTCGGAAAATCGGCGAGGCCGGCTGCGGCCGGATCGGGCGCGTCACGGCCGGTGCCCAGGATGAGGTGACGAGCCCCCGACGCACGGACGATGGTCGCGACCGCGTCCATCGACATCCGCAGGTCGAGCGGCACGATCACGAGGCGGGCGTGCATCGCCCCGAAATAGGCGGCCGGCAGCTCCGGGCTCGATGGGCTCCAGGTCAGGATCCGATCGCCGGGCTCGAGGTCGAGCGCCCGCAGCCGCCAGGCGGCGAGCCTCGCGCGGCGATCGAGGTCGCGGTAGGACCAGTGCGCGCCCGAGCCATCCTCAGACCGCAGGCCAAGCGCCTGCCGCTCGCCGAAGCGGGTCACCGCGCGCTCGAGCAGGTCGATCAGGGTCGGCATGGATGGCGGTCCTCAGGCGGGTCGTCGAATGCTACGACGACGCCGAGGGGTGGCATCGCATGACAGCGCAGCACGCCATCCGGCTACCATCCTCCCATCGCGCCCGGCGCTGAGGTCGACTCCCGGAGGTTGGCTGGCGGATGTATCCGGTCCTGGGGCAGGTCGGCCCCGTCACGATCCTGACCCACGACGCATTCACCGTCCTGGCGCTCATCGTGGGGCTGTCGCTGTACTACCGCGAGCTGGCTCGGCGCGGCTGGCTCGAAACCCGGATCGTCTGGATCTCGCTCGCGGCCCTCATCGGCGGGGCGATCGGCGCTCGCGCGATCACAGCCTGGGAACACCTCGAGTACTACACGGCCCTCGAGGGCGTGCCGCTGAGCGTCGCGATCGAGAACAGTGGCAAGAGCCTGATCGGCGCGCTGGCCGGTGGCTATCTGGGCACGGTGCTCGCGAAACGGGCGTTCGGGTACACCCGCTCGACCGGCGACTGTTACGTGCTGGCGATCGCCGTTGCCACCGCGATCGGGCGCATCGGCTGCTTCCTATCGGAGCTGCCGCTCGGGACGCCCACGACGCTGCCATGGGGAGTGTCGGTGTCGGCGGAGGCGGCGGCAGCGTTCGCGCGCTGTCCCGGGTGCGAGCTGCCGATGCACCCATCGATGCTGTACGAGATCGCGTTCAATCTCGTCGCCGTCGCGCTGATCGTCCGCTTCCGCGATCGCGTGCCAGTCATCGGGGACACCCTGAAGCTGTACCTGCTGGGCGCCGCCGTCTTCCGGTTCGTCGTCGAGTTCGTCCGAGGCAACGAGCCGCAGGCCCTGGGACTGACCGGCCCGCAGTGGGTGCTGATCCCGCTCATCGGGTTGCTGGTCGCCCATTTCGTCCGCCAGTGGTCGCGGGATGCGTGGAGGGTCCCGGTCCCGCCCGGGGCACCGGACCTCGTCGCGAACGCCGTTCGCATCGATGGCCGCGCAGCAGGGAGGACCGCGCCGTGACCGAACCGCCGGAGGAGCGGAAGCCGAAGGATCCCGCGACCTGGATCGGGGCAACGAGCGATCGGGTTGCGTCGTTGAGCGAGTACTTCCTCGCCGGCGCCGAGCGCTACACGCCGGAGGCACTGCGGGGGGCGGCGAGCGAAGCCGGCTTCAGCGCGGACGAGATCGAGGAGGCATACGGTCGGGCAACCAAGCGCCAGCACGACGAGGAGGTGGCACGGCCGCTCCGGCGACGCGCGCGGTGGGCCGTCCTGGCGGCCTACGGGCTGGTATACGCCGTGTTCTTCGTGGCATTGCTTGGATCCGACGACCGCTATGGGGCCGCAACGATCTCGCTCATCGTCCTGACGGTCGTCCTCGGCGTGGCGCTTCTGATCTCGATCCAGTGGGTCGGCGGCCGGCGTCCATCCGCTGAGCAGCTACAGGGCGCGATGCTCACGATGCTGTCGTTGCCGCTGGTGCTCCTGGTGTCCGTGGCCGGCCTGTGCATCGCGACCACGCGACCCTTCTGATGGCGGCGGCCGACGCCGGCTACGACGCACGCGAGATCTCCGCCGCCTGGGCGGTATCGGCCGAGCCGGTCCGCGGGCGCGGGTCGAACGCGAAGGCGATCGTCATGGTCATCGGCTACTTCGTCGGCGTGTTCGTGGTGGCATCGATCCTGTCCGCGAGTCCCGAGACGAGCATCCTCGGGCTGCCGGCGATCGGGGTCGGGCTGCTGGGCGCGATCTTCGCCTGGCTCACGCTCCGGGATTCGAACCCGCCGCTGGCCGAGGCGTTCCGGATCGCGGTCATCGTCCTGGTCGTGTTGCCCCTGATCCTGGCGCTCGTAGGGCTGGGGATCTGCGTCGTGTTGCTCGTGGGGTTCCGCCAGGGGTTCCAGTAGAGGAGAGGACTGACATGCTGGCACTCCGCCCGTACATGCCGCTGCGGATGGTCCTGACCGTCTGCGGCCACTGCTTCGGCGACGACCCGGACCGGGAGATCGACTACGAGACCGACATCCTGCAGGGCAACCTCGTCGCGATGGACGGGGCGGTCTACCTGCGCCGGATCTGCCGGCGCGGGCACGGCGAGGTCGTGAGCCTCTACGAGGAGGACCACGGCCGCTGGGAGTACCTCCAGCAGTGGCGCACCCCGACCCGCGAGATCATCCCGGACACGCAGGGCAACGCCGCGCCCATCCCCATGGCGTATGCCGACGGCCTCGGCGATCTCCAGACCCAGCACTCCTGCGTCCTGCTGCTGGACATCACCGAGAACTGCAACCTGGAGTGCCCGACCTGCTTCGCGGCGGCCGCCCCCGGCATCGGGCGATTCGCCAGGCTTCCACACCTCCTGCGGTCGCTCGATGCGGCGATCGAGCGCGAAGGCGGCCGGGTCGACGTCCTGATGCTCTCCGGCGGCGAGCCGACCGTCCATCCCGAGGTCCTCGAGATCATCGAGGCAGCCACCGAACGCAACGTCACCCGGGTCATCCTCAACACGAATGGCGTCCGGATCGCCAAGGACGATCGGTTCGTGTCGGCCCTGGGGCGGCTGCGTGGCCGCGTCGAGGTCTATCTGCAGTTCGACGGCTTCGAGCTCGATTCGCACCTCTTCCACCGGGGCGAAGACCTGCGCGATATCAAGACCGATGTCCTGCGCCGGCTTGCCGCGGAGCGCGTGTTCACGACGCTGGCCGTCGCCGTGGCCGATGGCGTCAACGACCACGAGGTCGGCGCGATCGCCGACTTTGCGCTCGACACCGACTACATCGCCGGCGTGGCGTACCAGCCGGTCTTCGGTTCCGGGCGCGCCAACCCGATCGATCCGATGCGACGTGTGACCACGACCGGCACGCTCAATCGGCTCGGCCAGCAGACGGCCGAACGGGTCGGGCCGGACGACTTCATCGCGCTGCCGTGCTCGCATCCCGACTGCTCCTCGATCACGTACTTCGTGCGTGGCGACAGCGGGGAGTGGCGGTCGGTCCCCAAGATGCTCGGCACGGACCGGCTCAAGGAGTACCTGGGCCTCGTCTCGAACCGCATCGCGCCCGACGACGCGATGTGGACGGCCCTCGTCGGGATGATGTC
>JARDZW010000141.1 GCA_029240655.1 Chloroflexota bacterium | reverse complement strand
GAAACCGTCGTTCCGAACGTCGCGATCATGAGCGCTGACGTGAGCAGCGCGAACAGGCGTTGCCGCATGAGGCCTCCTCCTTGGCGCCGTCGCCCCCGACCCCGGCCAATGGTTGAGCCGGGATTGTGCAATGGATCCCCTATTGCGGCAAACGCCCCGCCGCATGTCGCACCGATGCCGGTGCGGGCGCGCACCGGTTCCACCGCCGCCGGACATCTGGCGCGCCGCGACCTGGGCAACGCCCCGGACATGACAAGAGGCCGACGGTCACCCGCCGGGCCTGCGCTACGTGGTGCCAGGTCGCAACGGTAAGTCATGTTGCGATCGTCATCCGGGAAGGAACCGCGTTGACGCGGGGGGCTAGATTCGTCCGACACGTGCGCCTGGACCGCTCGCACCGGCGCTGGGGGCTGCCTGACCTCGCGAACCGGCCGGCGCCGCTGGAGGAGGATGGATCGTGAGACAACGCCCCGCCCCGTCCCGATGGGCGACAGGTAAGTGGCGGCGTTTGGGACGCCAGATCACCCAGTCGTGAAGAGGCCGGCGGATCGCTCCGCCGGCCTCGCAACTTGGCGCGGTTGTCCCGCGGCGGAGACGATCAGTCGCAGACGGTAGCGGCGAAGACCGCTCCGGCCGGACCACGCTGCAGCTGGTTGGAATGGGCCGTGTGCGAGGGATAGGCGCGCGTGCCTTCCGGCGCCGCCAGGATGAAGTGGCAGTGCGGACCGCCGCCGAACCCCTGGTCGTTCCGGTTTTCTGAGGGATGGGCCGACACGCTCGCTGGTAGTGCGAGTACTCCGATCAGGCCGATCACGAGAGCTAGTCTTCGCATCGCTGACTCCTCCTGATGCCAGCCGTCCGCGACGGCTACTTCCCCGGCGTCCAATCGATACGTCTGATCGTTCCGGCCGGATCTCCGGCCGCGGTGGTCGTACCCGAAATCTTCCCCTTCGTGCGCCATCGGTGCCGGCGGCACGGGTGTCAGCGCTTCGCCAGCGTCCAGCCGCCGACGATCAGGACCACGAAGATCACGGCCCAGAACAGGCCACCCGGCAGCGCCTGGTTGCCGGCGTTGACGATGCCGCGCAGCGCGCCGCCGATCGCGTCCATCGCCCCGGCGACGAGCCCGGTGATGCCGTTTCCGACCGCCCCGACCAAGCCGTCCATGCGTTCGAGTGTGCCGGTGACGTCAACCGTCGCGGACCATCGCCGACCGACCCGGACCGCCCCGCACGACAGCGGACATCAGCCGGTCGACACCACCCTGGCCCCAGCGTTGCGAGGCTGGACGACGAGGATGCGGCCCTCGAGATCGGTGTCTGCGGCGGCCGCCGCGAAGGCGCCCTCGACCCTCGAGATGCCGGTCATGGAGTCCACGAATGCGAGGATCGTGGAGCCGGCGCCTGACAAGCATGCCCCGAGGGCGCCGGCTTCACGGGCCGCCTCGACAAGTCGCGGCAGCTGTGGATAGACCTTCGCCCGGTACGGCTCGTGGAGGCGATCGACCGTCATGCGCGCCAGCAGATCCGTCCGGCCGGCGGCCAGGCCAGCCACGCCGACGCCCACGGCCCCGAGATTCGCGACGGCGTCCGTCAGCGGCACGTTCTTCGGCAGCGCCCGACGCATCGCTGCCGTCGACAGCCGCAGGTCCGGGATGAACAGGACCGCGCGCAGCTCGCGCGGGACATCGAAGCGGATCGCCTCCACGCCGTCCGGCGTCGAGGCCGATACGACGAACCCACCAAGCAATGCCGCGGCAGCGTTGTCCGGGTGGCCCTCTACCGCGGTCGCGATGCGCAGCTGGGCGTCACGGTCCAGCGGCCCGCCCATGAGCGCGTTCGCCGCCACGACGCCGGCGACGGTCGCGGCGGCCGACGAACCAAGCCCGCGCGCGAGCGGGATCTTGTTGTGCATCGAGACCCGCCAGCCCACCCCGTCCGGAAGCTCCCCGCGCCCCTCGACGAGGGCCGCCTCGAGCGCGCGCACGAATCGGTTCTCGCGGTCGTCGCTCAGCTCACCGGTGCCCTCACCGTCCACGGTCAGCTCGATCTCACCGCGGCTCCAGCCGCGGACCTCGAGCTCCACGCGGTTCGTCAGGTCCAACGCGACCCCGAGACAGTCGTAGCCGGCCCCGAGATTGGCCGAGGAAGCGGGAACCTCCACCACGACCCGGCGCCCGTCGAGCTCGGCCAGCCAGTGCCCGCCCATGGCGCTAGCTCCAACCGAGGGCGACGGCCACGGCACCCAGGGTCGGGCCGGCCTCGAGTACGCCCGACGCCTGGCGTTCGGCGGTGCCTGGGTCCTTGAGGCCATGGCCGGTCAGGACCGCGACGACCGTGGCATCGGGGTCTAGGCGCCCGGCGCCTGCCATCTTGCGAATGCCGGCGACGCTTGCGGCCGAGGCGGGCTCGCAGAACACGCCCTCGATCTGTGCGAGGTCGCGGTACGCCGCCAGGATCTCGTCATCCGTGACCGCCTCGATGCGACCGCCGCTCTCGTCGCGGGCGGCCACGGCCTTATCCCACGAAGCCGGATCGCCGATCCGGATGGCGGTCGCGATGGTCTCGGGCCGCTCGACGCGTCGACCAAGCACGAGCGGGGCGGCGCCGGCAGCCTGGAAGCCCCACATCGCGGGGGTCGAGGTCGCATGCCCGGCATCGGCATACTCGCGGAACCCCGCCCAGTAGGCGCTGATATTGCCGGCATTCCCGACCGGGATCGCCAGGACATCGGGGGCGCGCCCGAGGTCGTCGCAGATCTCGAACGCGGCGGTCTTCTGGCCTTCGAGCCGGAACGGGTTGACCGAGTTGACCAGCGTGACGGGATGGTCGTCCTGCTCGGCCAGCCCGCGCACGATGTGGAGCGCTTGATCGAAGTTGCCGTCGATCGCGACGACGCGGGCGCCGGCGATGAGCGCGGCCACGAGCTTGCCCAGGGCGATGTGGCCCTTGGGCAGGATCACGATGACCTCCAGTCCGGCGTGGGCACCGTACGCGGCTGCGGACGCGGACGTGTTGCCCGTCGACGCGCAGACGACGGCCCGCGCCCCGGCCTCGACCGCCTTGGCCACCGCCACGACCATCCCGCGGTCCTTGAACGAACCGGTCGGGTTCTGGCCCTCGACCTTGAGGTACAGGTTCGGGGCCCCGATGGTCGTCCCGAGACGCCCGGCGTGCACGAGCGGCGTCGACCCCTCGCCCAGGGTCAGGGCCGGGGTGGCTTCGGTGATCGGCAGGAACCTTCGGTACCGCTCCATCAGCCGCGGCCGGGCGATCGCGCCGGCCGTCACCGAGTCAGTCATCGACGGGGTAGAGCGTGACGTCGACGCCGTCCGGCAGGATGGCCGCGAAGGCCGCCTTCGCCTCCGCCAGGGTCACCACTTCGCTCCGGATGGCCGTTCCGTCCTCGAACCCCACCGCGGCGGCCTCGTCGAGCGCGTCAGGAAGCGGCCCCGGCCTGACCGCAGGCAGGAAGGCGAACCAGTGGCGCCGACCGTCGAAAGGATCGGCGGCCGCGACGGCGGGGCCGGTGGCCTCCGGAAGACCGGCCCAGGTCGAACCGAAGCCGCGGGCGATCGCCAGGAGATCGCCGAGGATGGCGCTGCTGGTCGCGGGCCCGCCCGCACCCGGTCCCGACAGGCCGAGCGTGCCGAGCGGCTCGGCGTCGATCTCGATTCGGTTCGTGACGCCGTCAGTCCAACCGAAGGGACTGTCGGCCGGCACCGCGGTGGGGATGACGGATGCCTCGATGACCCCGTCGCGTCGCGTTGCGGTGGCGAGCAGCTTGATCGTCAGCCCCAGAGCCGCGGCTCCCTCGAGCTCCTGGTCGGTAACGCCGGTGATGCCGGGCGTGCCGTCGCCGCGCGCGGTCGGCGGCCGTCGCCCGACCGTCGCGGGAGCCAGCCACAGCCCGAACGCGAGCCGGGCGAGGATCACGAGCTTGTTGACCGCGTCGTCGCCCTCGACGTCGCCCGTCGGGTCCGCTTCGGCGTAGCCCAGCTCCTGGGCATCCTCGAGTACCTCGTCGTACGGCCGGCCATCCTCGGCCATGGCCGTAAGGATGTAGTTCGTGGTGCCGTTCACGATGCCGCGGACGCGCTGGATGTCGTTGGCGGCCAGGTCGCCGGCGAGGGTACCGAGCACCGGGATGCCGCCGGCGACGGCGGCCTCGAACCGGAGGGCCGCCCCGGTCAGCCGGGCGGCCACCTCGAGGTCCGGACCGTGGTGCGCGATCACGTGCTTGTTCGCGGTCACGACCGCCTTGCCGGCGCGCAGCGCGGCCATGATCAGCGTCCGGGCAGGCTCGTCGCCGCCCATCACCTCGATGACGACATCCGTCCCCGGATCGGCGACGAGGTGGGCCGGCGCATCGGTCAGCAGGTCCCCCCGGATGCCCGCCTCCCTGGCGCGCTCCAGGTCGCGGACGGCGACCGCGACGAGGGTGACGCCGCCCCCGTCAGCACTGACCAGCCGGTCGGGCTGGCCGAGCATCCACTCCGCGACGGCACGACCGACGGTACCCGCACCGAGCATGGCGACCGACAACGTCTCGGCGCGCACGGACGGGGCAGGTGATGGGCGGGTCATCGCCCGCGAATGGTAGCCGACGCGTGCGTCGCCACGGAACGTGCGCGCCTGATCCCAGGGCCCGTCCGATGGCAGGGGCGTCGGCTACACTCGACTCGCCGATGACGACCGAGATCGCCCCTGCCCCCGCGCCGGTCGCCTCGCCCTCACCACGGCCGCGGATCTTTTCCGGGATCCAGCCATCCGGGGCGCCCCACCTTGGCAACGACCTGGGCGCGATCCGCAACTACGTGAAGCTGCAGTGGGAGTACGAGGCGATCTATTGCATCGTCGACTTCCACGCGCTCACGAGCCTCCACGACCCCGACGCGCTCCGGACCCGGACGCGCGAGATGGCCGCGTCGCTCATCGCATTGGGCCTGGACCCGGAGCGCTGCACGCTGTTCGTCCAGAGCCACCGTCCGGAGGCCACCGAGCTCGGCTGGCTGCTCATGACCGTCACACCGGTCAGCTGGCTGGAGCGAACGCCGACCTACAAGGAGAAGAAGCAGCAACAGCCGGACGACGTCAACCACGGACTGCTCAGCTACCCGGTGCTGCAGGCAGCCGACATCGTCCTCTACAAGGCGTCTCTGGTGCCGGTCGGAAAGGACCAGGCGGCGCACCTGGAGCTATCGCGGGAGATCGTCCGCCGATTCAACACGCTCTATGGCGACACGTTTCCCGAGCCGCAGGCGGTCTTCACGGAGTCACCCATCGTCCTTGGCACGGACGGTGTGCGGAAGATGTCCAAATCGCTCGCCAACACCATCGATATCCTCGCGCCGCCCGAGGTGGTCACCAGGCAGGTCATGGGCATGGTCACCGACACGAAGCGCATCCTGCGGACCGACCCGGGTCGCCCCGAGGTCTGCAACGTGTGCCAGCTCCATCGGTTCTTCGGGGACGATTTCGAGGAGATCTGGGAGGGCGAGCGGACAGCACGGACCGGCTGCGTGGACACGAAGCGGCTCCTCGCTGAACGGATCATCCGGCACTACGCAGAAGCGCGCGAGCGCTACGCCGAGCTGATGGCCGATCCGGTTCGCATCGGGCGGATCCTGGACGACGGTGCGGAGCGGGCCCGCCCGATCGCCGAGGCGACGATGGCCGAGGTCCGCGAAAAGATGGGGCTTCGGTAGCGATCCCGCCATGTTCGACGCCCTGGGACCCGCCACTCGGGAACGCCGACTCCTCGGCGCCATCCTGGTCCTCGCGACGGTCGTCCTGTTCTTCACCGCCGTCGGCCTGGCGGCTGCGGCCCTCGGTTACTTCGGCGACACCATGCTCACGTTCTTCCTGGCCTGGTTGCTCGCCTTCATCATCAGCCCGATCGTCACCCGGATCGTCGCGGTCATCCCGCGCCTGCCGCGTGTGTTGGCCACCGTCCTCGTGTACAGCGCGATCGTCGTGGTCCTCGTGTTCATCGTGCTCCTCGTCGCACAGGCGCTGTCTACGTCGATCACGCAGCTCCTTGCCTCGCTTCCGGAGATCCGCGGCGATATCGGCTCGATCCTGGCCCCGCTGCAGGGGTGGCTGACGGGCATCGGGCTCGGGCAGGTCGACCTCGCCGCCCAGGCGCTCGCGATCCTCGACAACCTCGACGTCGTCGCGGCCCAGCTGATCGTCCCGCTCCAGTCGATCGCGGTCGCCAGCGTCGGTGCGATCGGGACGATGCTCATCGTGTTCATCCTCTCGATCTACATGGTCATCGATCGCGACGCGATCATGGCGTTCATCTTCCGCCTCGTGCCGCCGAGCTACGCCGAGGAGGCGCGACTCTTGTAGACGTCTGTCGCCCGC
>JARDZW010000032.1 GCA_029240655.1 Chloroflexota bacterium | reverse complement strand
ATGATGCGGGTCTTCTACCACGGCGCCTACAAGCCGCCGCGCGAGTTCAACTGGGTGGTCGGCGTCGTGCTCCTCTTCCTGACCATCATGCTGAGCTTCACCGGCTACCTGCTGCCGTGGGACCAGATCGCCTACTGGGCCATCACCATCGGTACGAACATGGGCGGCTACGCGCCGCTGTTCAACACGCCGGTGTCGCGCATCCTGCTCGGCGGCGTGGAGGTCGGGCAGAACACGTTGCTGCGCTTCTACGTGCTCCACATCATGGTCCTGCCCCTCGTTGCCGCCATCTTCCTGGCCGTCCATTTCTGGAGGATCAGGAAGGACGGTGGGATCAGTGGGCCGCTATGACTCGAGGCACGTGAGCCATGTCTGACGTGAAGTCCCCTCCCGACAAGAGGGTCGTGCTTCCGGTCGACCCCACGCGGCGGACGGAGATCGACAAGCAGCGCGTACCGATGTCGGCGCGACCGTATCGGTTGCTGGCGCTCGTCAAGCAGGATGCCGTCGTCCGTGTCCAGAAGGAACCGGACGACACGGTCATGACCTGGCCGCATCTGCTGTCGATCGAGTTCCTCGCGGCCGGCGTCATGAGCATCTTCCTGCTGCTGATGGGCCTGTTCATCAACGCCCCGCTCGAGGAGTTGGCGAACGGCAACGTCACTCCGGCCGTCGCCAAGGCGCCGTGGTATTTCCTGGGCCTCCAGGAGCTGCTGGCCTACTTCCACCCGACGGTCGCCGGTGTCCTGGTGCCCACCTTCGTCCTCGTTGGCGCGGGGTTCATCCCGTACATCGACCGTGGCGACATCCAGGTCACGCGCCCGTCGCAGCGGAAGACCGCGGTTCTCCTGTTCACGCTCTTCTGCATCCTGGGCTTGGTCCTGACGTTCGTGGGGATCTTCTTCCGCGGCCCGGGCTACACCTTCGTCATCCCCTACGTGACCGCCCCCGGCATGTACTTCTCCCTGTGACCGAGGACCGCTGAGCGCGCATGAGCAACTACCACGTCGAAGCCGTCGACAAGCCCGCCGCCCTGACCTCTGAGGCCCTGAAGTCCCTGCGCCATCAGCAGGTCCAGGGCCTGTCGCGCCGACAACTGATCCGTCGCTCGCTGGGAGCCGGCGTCGCCCTCTGGCTCCTCGAGGTCAGCGCTGGGACGATCGGGTTCATCTGGCCGAACCTGGCGAGCGGATTCGGCGGCAAGCTGCCGATCGGGACGCTCGAGGAGGTCAAGACGGCCAACTCCGCGCTGCCCATCGAAGAGGGCTTCCCGGCGTACTTCGCCTTCGCGCGCGCGTTCGTCATCCTCGTCGATCCCGCCCAGCAGCGGTTCTTCGCCGGCGAGGACACCACGGGCGACGGCACGGCCCTCAACGTCCGGGCGTTGTACCAACGCTGCCCGCACCTCGGCTGCAAGCCGAACCCGTGCGTGAAGAACTTCTGGCTGGAGTGTCCCTGCCACGGTTCGCGCTACGACCGCCTCGGCATCAAGGCCGACGGCGCGCAGTTCGGCCCGGCCCCGCGGAGCATGGACCGTTTCTCGATCTCCGTCGATGGCGCGGGGGCGCTCACGATCGATACCGGCAAGATCACGCTGGGTCCGCTGCCCGTGGCCCTTGGTCAGCCCGGCATCATCCCACCGCGCACCCCGACCGGCTGCATCTGACGCTGTGACGTTCGACACCAACGGCCGAGGAGACCGATGACCGACACGCCCGGCAGCGAGCCCACGGGCCCGGAGCCCGGGTCCGAACAGCGGCTGCCCGCCACGCGGCCGCCGGCCGAGGTCGCCCCGGTCGAGCGATTCACGTCGCCTCCCTCGATCCGGGCCGTCGAGCTCTCGCCCGAACGCGCCGCGCAGGTCGTCCGCCAGTCATCGAACGCGCGCTGGGTCGGCTTTCTTGCCACGGTCATCGTCATCCTGTTCGTGGCGCTCTACTGGTTCTACGAGCTGGGGGCGCCGCTCGGGTTGACCGAGCCGCGACTCGAAGCCGAGATCGCCGCGCAGCAGGTGACCGCCGTCGAGCGCGGGTACCTCGTCTACGAGGCGAACTGCGCCCGTTGCCACGGCGAGCAGGGCGAGGGCGGGATCGGTCCGGTCCTCAACCGCCAGGACAAGCTCTTCGCCCACCTCAACGAGAATTACATCAAGAACGTCCTGACCGTGGGCGGGCGCTACGTGTGCGGCGATCCGAAGTCGCTCATGCCGGCGTGGTCGGATACCGGCAACCCACCGGGGCCGCTCAACTACCGCCAGATCGAGGAGCTCATCGCATTCCTGCTCGCCACCAATGACACGACCTACATCGTCCGCGACGAGCACCTGCTCGATCCGAAGGTCGATCCGCAGACCGGCGAGGTCCTGACGTTCACGGGCTGGCGCGATCCGAACTACCTGCCGGCGCCGGGCGCGACGCCATATCCGGACTGCTGGAAGGACGAGTTCGCCTCGGGCGGCAGTGCGTCGCCCGGACCGTCGGGCTCGGCAGCGCCGCCGGCATCGGCCGATCCGAGCGCCGAGGTGGTGACGATCACCGCCGCCGCCATCGCGTTCGACCCGACCGAGGTGACCGCCCCGGCCGATGCGGCGTTCACGCTGTCGTTCGACAACCAGGACGCCGGTATCCCGCACGACGTCCAGGTCAAGGATGCCGCCGGGGCCGTCGTGTTCAAGACCGACGTGTTCCCAGGCGCCGAGAAGCGCGACTACTCCGTACCAGCGCTGGCGGCCGGGACGTACCCGTTCGTCTGTTCGGTGCATCCCAACATGACAGGAACCCTGACCGCGCAGTGATCGACCGCCGACCGGCTCGACCGGTCGACGGATGAGGATGGGAGGACGATGGCGCAACGGGCGCTCGGAGCCGGGATGATCGTGCCGCGCAAGCGGGCCCTGTTCGGCCTGCTCGACGCGGACGGCTGGGCCTGGGCCGGGGTCAAGGCGGTCATCTGGCTGATCATCATCATCCTGTTGCTCGGGTATATCCCCGACCGCGCCTACTACCTCACGGTCAACAGGACGGTGGATCTGGGCGTCCTCGCGTGGTCGCCGATCAATCTCTGCCCGCCGACCAACGAGAGCCTGCCGTGCCCGGCGCCCGTCGGCGCCGTCACGCCCTGGCACGAGTCGCCGGCAGAGCTGAACCTGCCCGCCGCGCGGACCGGTGGTTCCGCCACCCAGCTGGGGACCAAGATCCTGTACATCGGCGGGACGGACGGCACGGCGGCGCAGTCCACCGTCTTCGTCGCGCCGACATCGGGGATCGGTAATTTCGACAAGTGGGCTGAGGGTCCGCCGCTGCCGGAGCCTCGTTCCGATGCGAGCGTCGTGCAGGTGTCCGGCACCGTGTACGTGATGGGCGGTCTAGACGCCGCCGGGGCGCCGACCACGACGGTCTTCACGCTGACCCCGGATCCCCAGACCGGGGAGCTCCCGGATTGGGAGACCGCGCCCGAGGCGCTCACGTTGCCCGAGGGCCGCGCGGGCGCGGCCGGCGTCGCCGCACCGGACGGGGTGCTGCTCATCGGCGGCGAGGGACCCGATGGACCGGTGGCGACGACGTGGAAGAGCAGCTTCAACGCCCAGGGCATCCTGCAGGAATGGGTCCCCGAGGCCCCGCTTCTGGCTCCGCAGGCGGAGGCGACCGCCGCGATCATCGGCGACCACGTGTGGTTGTACGGCGGGCATGACGCGAACGGCCCGGTGGCGACAGTGCAGCGTGGGGACCTCGGGCTCGAGGCGGCCGAGGGCTTCCCGGAGAACCCGGACGAGGGCAAGGTCGTGGTCTGGGCGGTGAACCCTGCTGCGAACCTGCCGGGCCCCCGCGACGATGCGACCGGTTGGTCCGCAAACGGAGCGCTATACGCGGTGGGTGGAGCGAGCGCCGAGGGTCTCCAGCGTGAGACGTACTGGGCCATCCCGACGACCGCCGGCGAGCTCCCCGAGTGGAAGCGGCTGGATGTCAGTGACCTGCCCTACGGCCTGGCGGGCGGGACGGTGATCGTCACGGGCCCCAACGCGATCATCATCGCCGGCGAGCGGGCCGAGGGTCCGGTGCAGACGAGTCTCCGGGCGAACGCCGCGCCGCAGAGCCCGTTCTTCCAGGTGGGCCTCGTGGGTGCGACCGTGCCGGGCCTCAAGATCGACGGTGAGATCGGCCAGCAGCTCGGCTATCTGAACGCGGCCGGCGCCGGGACGGTCGGTTTCGTGATCCTGCTGGTGCTCGGCTGGGCGTTCGCCCACAAGGACCAGGCGCGCGGCGTCGTCCGGCGGGTGTTCCGCCGGCCCTGACCGGACGGGTCAGCCCGGGAGCGCGCCCTCGCCCGGTGCCGGCGCGCCGTGCGCGACCGGCAAGCCGGCGCGTTCCCACGCGTCCATGCCGCCGGCGACATTGACGACGTCACTGCGCCCGGATCGGATCAGGAACCCGGCGGCCGCCGCGGACCGCCCGCCGAGGTGGCAGACGACCATGAGGGGCCGGTCCGCCGGCAGTTCTCCGGCCCGTGCCGCAAAGGCCGACATGGGCATGAGCACCGCCCCGGGCGCCCGGACCGCCTCGAACTCGTTGACCTCGCGGACGTCGAGCAGGATCGGGCCGTCCGGATCCTCACGGAGTCGACGCTCGGCTTCCGCGACGTCGATGGTCGGGATCGCGGGAGCGGGGTTCATCGGCGGGTCCAGCTGACGGGGATCGGGTCGGTGGCGCGGTCCACGGCCAGCGCGGCGAGGCGCCGTTCGATGGCATCGAGCACCCCCGGAAGGTCAAACCGGAGGCCGGCGACCGCGTCGCCATCCGGCACGCGCCGGAGCCGATCGCGGGCGCCCTCGAGGTTCCGCGCCACGCCACGGGGATTGTCGCGCACGCCGTGGACGTCGGCCGCGGCCAACTTGATCAGGCCCTGGATGAGCTCGCGTTCGGCCGGATCGTCGGTGCCCATCCAGGCGGGCTCCATCAGCTCGTGGGCCTCGAAGAAGTCGCCGGCGTCGTAGGCCTGCATGCCGGCGATGACGGCCGCGGTGCGATCGGCGACGGCCAGCGGCCGGTAGGCCTTCGCGCGGCCATCGGCGTCGACCACGGTCCGGCGCTCTTTGCGAGTCGCGGCAGACCCCGGCGTGGTCACAGGAGCTCGATCAGCGGGCGCCGCGAGCCGAATCCGGTCTCGAGCTCGTGCCAGAACGCCACGTCCGACTCGCCCAGCTGCCAGCACAGCCACACCTGGCGGCCACCGGTGAGTGCGGGAAAATCGATCAAGCCCTGTTCGATGTCGCGCAGCGTGATACCGAGCGCGTCGATCCGGGCGACGGCCGCGGCCATCTGGTCGATGATCCCCTGCATCCGGAGGCGGATGGTCTGGGTCTCCTCCCGGTCGTCCGGGGCGGTCCCGCCGCCCGACGCCGCGGAATGCGCCGCGAGCGCCCGATCGCGCAGGCGGATCAGCTCAGCGCGCTGGTCGGACAGCGTGGCGAGCAATGGGCCGACCTCGATCAAGGCCTCGTTGGCGGCGTCGATATCGAAGAAGCGGGTCATCGTCGGGTGATTCTAGCCCGCCCTGCGCGCGAAGGCGCCAATTCGCGACGGTCGCGCGTACCATCGAGTCCGAAACGTGGAGGAGCACGACACATGGACCTGGGTCTCGACGGCGCACGGGCGTTGATCGGCGGTGGCTCGGGCGGGCTGGGCGGCGCCATCGCGGCGACCCTGACCGGTGAGGGAGCGCGCGTCGCGCTTGCGGCGCGACCGTCGGATCGGCTCGATGCCGCCGTCGGACGTCTGGCCGGCGCCGTGGCCGTCGACACCGACCTGTCGACCCCGGACGGCCCGGGCAGTGCCGTGGATCGGGCAGTCTCCGCGCTCGGCGGCCTTGACCTCTTGCTCGTGAACTCCGGCGGGCCGCCGCCCGGGGACTTCGAGGACCTTGACGAGGACGCCTGGACGCGCGCCATCGATGGCACCCTGCGTAGCGCCCTGCGCCTGATCCGCGCGGCGCTGCCCCACCTGCGCGGGAGCGAGCGACCGGCCATCCTCATCATCCTGTCGTCCACGGCGCGCGCACCCGTCGCGGGCCTGACGACGTCGAACGTCCTTCGCCCCGGTATCGCGGGGCTGATCAAGACCCTGACCGCCGAGATCGCCCCGATCCGCATCAACGGGATCGCCCCCGGCCGCGTCGCCACCGATCGCATCAAGGAGCTCGACGCGGCGACCGCGGCCCGCACCGGCGCCTCTCCCGAAGCGGTGACGGCCGCCATGATCGGCCAGATCCCGCTCGGTCGCTACGGCGACCCAGTCGAGGTAGGTCGGCTCGGAGCCTTCCTGCTGTCGCCGGCCGCCTCCTACGTGACCGGGGCGATCGTCCAGGTCGATGGCGGCCTCGTGCGGGCCCTGCCCTGATGCGCCGGATATTCCTGTGGGCCGCCCGTAACGCCTGGCTCCGGGACCACCTGCCGCGCATGCGCTTCATGCGCCGTGCGGTGCGGCGGTTCATGCCGGGCGAGACCATGGAATCCGCGCTCGATGCCGCCGCTCCCCTGCAGGCCGCCGGGATCGGGACGATGTACACGAAGCTCGGCGAGAACCTCGAGAGTCTCGCCGAGGCCGACGCGGTGGCCGACCACTACATCGCCGTGCTCGATGCCATCGAGGCGCGCGGTCTTGCCGGGGAGATCTCGGTCAAGCCCACGCAGCTCGGGCTGGACATCGACGAAGACCGCGCGCTGGCCCATCTCACGCGACTCGCGGCCCATGCGGCCACGACCGACTCCTACGTCTGGATCGACATGGAGGGCAGCGCGTACACCGACGCCACGTTGCGGTTGTACGAGCGGGTCCGCGCCGTCCAGCCGCGCACCGGCATCTGCCTGCAGGCCTACCTCCGTCGAACGGCCGTCGATATCGAGCGGCTGCGGCCGCTGGACCCGGCGATCCGCCTGGTCAAGGGCGCCTACGACGAGCCGGCCAGGATCGCCTTCCGCGGCAAGCGCGAGGTGGATGCCAGCTACCTCGAGCTGGCCGCCGCGTTCCTGACCGAAGGCCGTGGCCGGCCCATCCGCCTGGGCCTCGGTACGCACGATGTCGCGCTCATCGAACAGATCGCAATGCGCGTCGCCGCGGAGGGCATCGGGCGCGACGGGTTCGAGATCGAGATGCTCTACGGGATCCGGACCGGGGAGCAGTTCCGGCTGGCCCGAGAGGGCTATCGGGTCCAGACGCTCATCGCCTACGGTGATGCCTGGTATCCCTGGTACATGCGCCGGCTCGCCGAGCGGCCGGCCAACGTGACCTTCGCGCTCCGCTCGCTGTTGCCGTAGGCAAGGAGGCCCGTCATGTCCGTCACCCAGGCTCGGCGCATCGCGGCCCGCATGGGCAACCTCGGCACAGAAAGCGCTTTCGAGGTCAGTGCCCGTGCCCGCGCGCTCGCGGCGCAAGGCCGGCCGATGATCTACCTCCAGATCGGCGAGCCCGATTTCGACACGCCGGCCAACGTCCGCGCGGCGGCCAAGCGCGCGCTGGACGATGGCGAGACGCATTACGCGCCGTTCCCCGGCATCCCGGCGTTGCGTGATGCGATCGCGGCGGACGTGGCGAAGCGCAAGGGCGTCGACGCCGATCCGTCGCAGGTCTTCGTCACGGTCGGTGGCAAGGGCGTGATGCTCTACGCGATCCTGGGGCTCGTTGATCCGGGCGACGAGGTCATCGTCCCCGACCCCGGCTACCCGATCTACGAATCGCTCACCCGGTTCGTCGGGGCGACCCCGGTGCCGATCCCGATCCGGATGGAGAACGAGTTCCGGCTCGACGTCGACGAGCTGGCGGCGCTCATCACGCCCCGGACGCGCGTCCTGTTCATCAACTCGCCCGCCAACCCGACCGGCGGCGTCCTCAATCGCGACGACCTGACGCGCATCTCGGAGCTCGCCATCGAGCACGACCTGTGGGTCGTGGCCGACGAGATCTACGGGCGGATCCTGTATGACGGCGCGGAGCACGTCTCGATCGCGGCACTCCCCGGGATGGCGGAACGCACGATCATCCTCGACGGTTTCTCGAAGACGTTCGCGATGACCGGCTGGCGGCTCGGGTACGCGGTCGTGCCGACGTCGTTGATCCCGACCTACGCCCAGCTGATCATCAACACGATCTCCTGCGCACCCACGTTCGCCCAGGTCGGTGCCGTCGAAGCGCTCGTCGGGCCGCAGGACGACGTCGACGCGATGGTCGTGGAGTTCAGGGCTCGCCGTGACCTCATCGTCGCGGGCCTCAACGAGATCCCGGGCATCCGCTGCGCGACCCCTCTCGGGGCCTTCTATGCCTTCCCATCCATCGCGGGCACGGGCCTCTCCGGCGCGGAGTTCGCGGCGCGCCTGCTGCACGAGGCCGATGTCTGCGTCCTCGCCGGGACGGCGTTCGGGAGCGTCGGGACGGAGCACATCCGGGTCTCATATGCGAATTCGCGCGAGAACCTGACCGAGGCGCTCGGCCGGATCGGCCGCTTCGTCGAGGCCATTGGACATGGCTGACAGACCGCGCGTCTTCGTCTCGCGCGTCATCCCCGACGACGGCCTGGAGGCCATCCGCGAGGTGTGCGAGATGGACCTCTGGGAACGCGACCTGCCGCCGCCGCGCGACGAGCTCCTGCGCCGGGTCGCCGGCTGCGATGGCGTTCTCACGCTGCTGACCGACCGAGTCGACGACGAGTTTCTCGACGCCGCCGGGAAGAAGCTTCGGGTCGTCTCGAACTACGCCGTGGGTTTCGACAACATCGATGTCGCGGCATGCGCTCGTCGCGGCATCCCGGTCGGCAACACGCCGGGCGTGCTGACCGATACGACCGCGGACCTCGCCTGGGCCTTGCTGATGGCCGCCGCCCGGCGGCTGCCGGAGGGCGACCGATACGTGCGCGCCGGCAACTGGAAGACGTGGGGACCGCTGCTCCTGCTCGGCCCAGACGTCCATGGGGCGACGATCGGCATCGTCGGGTTCGGTCGGATCGGCCAGGCGGTGGCACGACGGGCGCAGGGCTTCGGGATGGAGATCCTGTACCACGACGTGCAGGAGCTGCCGCGTGACGTCACGGAGCCGTTCGGGGCGACGTTCCTGCCGCTCGAGGACTTGCTGGCGCGGAGCGACTTCGTCTCGCT
Source organism: Chloroflexota bacterium (assembly GCA_029240655.1). Taxonomy (GTDB): domain Bacteria; phylum Chloroflexota; class Limnocylindria; order Limnocylindrales; family CSP1-4; genus SPCO01. The sequence goes on along the minus strand of JARDZW010000032.1, from coordinate 10,882 downwards.
CCACGTGAACCTGTCCGAGGTCACCCGCCACCTGATCAACGCCGAGACGCTGTCCTGGATGAAGCCAACGGCCGTGCTCGTCAACACATCGCGCGGTCCGGTCGTGGACCAGCGGGCACTCGCCGACGCCTTGCGCAACGGCGTGATCTGGGCGGCCGGCCTCGACGTCACCGACCCGGAGCCGATCCCCATGGACGACCCGCTGGTGGGCCTCGACAACTGCCTCATCGTCCCGCATATCGCGTCGGCGTCGCCTGCGACCCGCGGCAAGATGGCCGCGATGGCGGCGGCGAACCTGCTGGCCGGCGTGCGCGGCGAGCCACTTCCGACCCAGGTACCGCCGCCGGCCTGATGGGGGCGCGAACAGGCACATCGGCCTCAACCTCACGGGCGTCGAGCCGAAGGGGCGGCTCGACGCCTCGACCGGCATGTGCACTCACCGGGTCCGGCTAGCGGGACCGCAAGAGCTGGATGACGAGGTCCGCGGCTGGCTACTCGAGGCGTACGAGCGGGCCTAGCGCGGTACGCTTCGCGCGGGCCGGTAGCTCAGCGGCAGAGCAGGGGACTTTTAATCCCTGTGTCGTGGGTTCGAATCCCACCCGGCTCGCCATGACCGCAACGGGGGATGACACGGTCCTGCAGCGATTCAGGGCGTTACGTCGTGTTTCGATGGGTCTGCTCTTGTCCCAGAGTCGGTGTCCTACCCATCCGGATCCGAGGACACCGCCATGACCGACGCATCAGGCCGCGAGGCCATCCCCCAGATCGCCGCGATGATCAGCGCCATCGACATCTGTCTCTTCAGCACGCGCGGTGAGGACGGCGAGCTCCACGCTCGGCCGATGTCGAACAACGGCCAGGTCGAGTGGGAGGGGAGTTCCTGGTTCTTCGCCCCGAGCGATGGCCGGCTGGTGGCTGAGCTGAACGCCGATCCTCAGGCCGTTGCTGCCTATCGGGCCGAGGAGTCGTACGACTTCATCTCGATCAGCGGACGTGCGACCCTCGAGACCGACCAGGAGCTGAAGCGCCAGTATTGGCTGCCGGAGCTCGAGCGCTGGTTCCCGAACGGCCCCGAAGATCCGAACGTCACGCTGATCCGGCTCGACGCCGAGCATGCGGACTGGTGGACGGGCGAGGGCGACGGGAGCGCCGACCTTCGACAGCCGGTCACGACCGCCTGAGCCCGAGCTCATACGGGCCGACGGATGGAGGCTACGTCGTCCGGTCGGGAGGGTCGGCCGTGACGATCCGACGGGGAGCAACGGGCTCGGGGCCGCGCCGACGCAGGCGCTGGATCAGGAGGAAGATTTCGATCGCCGTCAGGATCGGCAGGATCCGCCGCGGGAGGTAGCGCAGCAGGAGCAAACGCAAGGTCTGGGTCAGCATCGACCCAGTATCGGGCCCGCGGCCCCCGCGCCCCGCATCCGACCGGCTCCGAGCCGTTGCAACCCGCTTGCGTTGTCGCCTCCCCGAGCACGAGATGCCGCGACCGCCCTGTTATCCTCCGAACGAGGGTCGCGGGGCGACCACCCGGACGCGCAGGAGACCGATGGACCGTCTGTATCGCTCGCGGGATGACCGGATGCTGGCCGGGGTGGCCGGCGGCCTGGCCGAGATGTGGGGTGCCGACCCGTCGCTCGTGCGCGTCATCTGGGCGCTGCTCGTCATCTTCACGGGCGGCATCGCGCTGCTCGTGTACATCGTGATGGCCCTGGTGGTCCCGGAGGAGCCCGTTGTCGAGGCTGAGGCACAGGCCCTCGTTGCGACGCCTCCGCCGGGCGCCGGACCGGACTGGACCCCTCCCACCGACCCGGGGGCAGCCCGGCAGGCCGCCCGCGAGGAACGAGCCGCAGCTCGACGGGCGTCCGGCGGCAATCGCAGCACCTTCCCCGCATCCGTCATCCTCGGCGGCTTCCTGATCATCCTCGGGGCCTTCTTCCTGGCCCGCGAGTTCCTGCCCCAGATCGACTTCGACTGGTTCTGGCCACTCGTCCTCGTCGGCCTGGGCATCCTGCTCGTCGCCACGGCACTACGCCGACCGAGCGAACCCGGCTGACGTTCGGGTTGCGTCCGGCTACCGGACGCGCCACGCTCGCTCCGCACCCGGTTCGCAACGAATCGGGCCGTTGCAACCCGGTTCGGCCCCCAACCGACACCTTGTCAGCCCTGCCGGGGCCCCCGACCACGACCGCCTCGCACCCTAGCCTTCCCTGCACGAGCTCCTCATGGGTGGCTGCAGCGCTGGAAGGAACGTGCGATCGATGGATACCGGAGATACCGCGTGGCTCTTGATGTCCACGGCCCTGGTCATGATCATGCTGCCGGGCCTGGCCCTGTTCTACGGCGGTCTCGTTCGTCGCAAGAACGTCCTCTCGACGATCATGCACAGCTTCTTCGGCCTGGCCCTGGTCAGCGTGGTCTGGGTCATCATCGGATTCAGCCTGGCGTTCGGGCCTGACGTCGGCGGCCTCGGCCTGATCGGCGGGCTCGACTTCGCGTTCTTCAACAACGTCGGCCTCGAGCCCTCCGAGACGTACGCCACGACCGTGCCGTTCGTGCTGTTCGGCGCGTTCCAGCTCATGTTCGCGGCGATCACCCCGGCTCTCATCACCGGTGCTTTCGCCGAGCGCAAGCGGTTCAGCGCGTTCGTGCTCTTCACGCTCCTGTGGTCGATCTTCGTGTACTCGCCGCTGGCCCATTGGGTCTGGTCGCCCGACGGCTGGCTCTTCAAGCTCGGCGCGCTCGACTTCGCCGGCGGGACGGTGGTCCACATCAGCTCGGGCGTCTCGGCTCTCGTCGTCGCGCTCCTGATCGGCCGTCGCGCTGTGAACGGTGAGCCGATGGAGCCGCACGACGTGCCGATGACGGTCCTGGGTGCCGGCCTCCTGTGGTTCGGATGGTTCGGCTTCAACGCCGGATCCGCCACGGCGGCAAACGGCATCGCCGCGAATGCCTTCATGGTGACCAATACGGCTGCCGCGGCCGCGACGATCACCTGGGTCCTCGCGAGCTACTTCCACAAGGGCAAGGTCAGCGTCGTCGGCGCCGCCTGCGGTGCCGTCGCCGGCCTCGTTGCGATCACGCCTGCCTCGGGCTTCGTCGGTGTCGGGGGTGCGCTCTTCATCGGTCTCGTCGTGGGCGGGCTGTGCTACAGCGCCACGCTGCTGCGCTCGCGTCTCAAGATCGACGACGCGCTCGATGTGTTCGCAGTCCACGGCGTGGGCGGCATGTTCGGTGCGGTCGCGACCGGCGTCTTCGCGACGGCCGCCGTCCAGGAGGCGTACACCGGCCTGCTCGAGGGCAATGGCCAGCAGCTCGTCACTCAGCTCATCGCCGTGGGGGCCACGGTCGCGTTCGCGGTCGTCTCCACCTTCGTCATCGTCAAGGTCGTCGACGTGATCCTCGGGATCCGCGTCTCGGCGACGGACGAGGAGATGGGCATCGACCTCGCGACGCACGGAGAGGCCGCCTACCAATCCTGACGCCGGGGCATCCGGCCGATCGGGATCGCCCTCCTGATCCCGATCGGCCGTAGCACCGTCCCCGTCGCAACCGACCCATCGGAGGCAGCCGATGCCACCGCACCGACCACGGTCCGCCGCCCCGCTCTACGACCAACGGTTCGAGCACGACGCTTGCGGTGTCGGCTTCGTGGCGGATGCGGGCGGCCGATCGCGGGCGCGGGTCCTCCCGCTCGCACTCGCCGGGCTCGCGGCGCTCGCCCATCGTGGGGCCTTCGGGGCGGACGGCGAATCGAGCGACGGTGCCGGCATCTCGCTGCCGCTGGACCCATCGCTCCTCGCGGCGCTCGCTCCGGCGTCCGCCGGGGAGCGCCCAGCCGTGGTCATGCTGTTCTTGCCACGGGGCCGGACCTCGGGACGGGTCGCGCGCGGGCTCGTCGAGCGCCTATTCGCCGAAGCGGAGCTCCCGATCGCGGCCTGGCGCATCGTCCCGACGGAGCCGGAGGCACTGGGCGCCGCCGCTGCCGCATCCCGTCCAACCGTCGCGCAGGCGTTCATCGCGCGCCCCGCTCGGAGCGCCGCCGACCGGCGGCCCATCACCGACGATGCTTTCGAGCGCCGGCTCGTCGTCGCCCGACGCCGCCTCGAGACCGCCGCCCGGGACGCCGGCGGGGCGGTGGCCGAGCTGTCGGTGCCGTCAGCATCGTGCCGGACGATCGTCTACAAGGGTCTCGTCGCCGGTGGCCGCCTGGCCGAGCTGTATCCGGACCTGCAGGCCCCGGTCGACCTCGGTTACGCGATCTTCCACCAGCGCTACGCGACGAACACCCATCCGGTCTGGCGTCTGGCCCAGCCGTTCCGCTCGATCGCCCACAACGGCGAGATCAATACCGTCCGCGGGAACCGCGAGCAGGTTCGTGGACGCACGCGCGACCACGGATCACGGGCGATCGCCGCCGAGCTCACCGCCGCAGGACCGCTGCTTTCGCCGGACGGCTCCGATTCACTCTCGCTCGACGAGGGCCTGGAGCTGCTCACGACGACCGGCTGGGGCCTCACGCCGGCCCTGCTGGCGGCCATCCCCGAGGCGCTCGCCCTCCGACGTGCGCCTCACCCCCATGTCGCCACGCTGCGTCGCCGGACCGCCGGGATGCTGGCGCCATGGGACGGCCCAGCTGCGATCGTCTTCGGCGACGGCAAGCGCGTCGGCGCGCTCATCGACCGCAACGGCCTTCGTCCGGCGGCGTTTGCCGTGAACCGCGACCGGCTGGTGGCCGTGGCGTCGGAGGCCGGGGCCGTGCCGTTCGCTGCGTCCGAGACCATCCGCCGCGGGCGACTCGGGCCTGGAGAGCTGCTGTTGGTGGAGCCCGGCCGTCGGACGATCCTCGAGGACACCGACGCCAAGGCCTGGGTCCTGCGCCACCTCCCGATCCACGACCAACCCCGGGCACTCCACGACGACACGCCGGAGGCGGCGGCCCACGCCATCGAGCAGCGTCCCAGGCTCGATCACGCCGGGCGCTACCTCGCCGGGCTCGACGCCGAGCGAGCGCGGCTCGACATCAAGACGATGGTGCTCGAGGCTCACGAGCCGCTGTGGAGCATGGGCGACGACACGCCGACGGCCGGGCGCGGCCGCTTGGACCGGCCGATCGCCGACCACCTGCGCCAGGCCTTCGCCCAGGTCACCAACCCGGCGATCGACCCCGAGCGCGAGCGGGTCGTCATGGACCTTCGCGTCGAGCTGGGTCGCCGACCGGCCCTGCTCGGTGGTCCACCGCGCGGGCCGCGGACGCTCCGCCTGGAACGGCCGATCGTCGCCGACCTTGCGGGGCTGTCGGCGGCGCTTCGCGCTCGCGGGACGCGCGTCCGCACGCTCGACGCGACGTGGCCTGCCTCGGCCGGAGCGGCGCGCCTGGCAGGCGCGCTCGAGGCACTGGCCACGGCCGCGGTGCGCGCCGCGGAGTCGGGCGTGGAGATCATCGTCGTCAGCGACGCCGCGCTCTCGGTCGATCGGCTGCCGGTCCCGTCGATCCTGGCCGCGGGCGCGATCCACACTGCGCTGACCGACGCCGGTCTGCGCGGGCGCACGGACATCGTCGTGGACGCCGCAGACATCCTCGATGTGCATTCGATGGCGATGGTCCTCGCGGTCGGTGCCACGGCCGCTCACCCGCGACTCGCCCTGGAGCTCGCGGCGGAGCTGGCGGGGACGCGCGGTGCCGAGACCGTGACTCGCGCTGCGGCGATCGGGAACCTCGTCGCGGCCTTCGAAGCAGGCCTGCGCAAGACCCTCGCGCGGATGGGCATCAGCGCGGTCGCGAGCTACATTGGTGGGACGCTCATCGACACCGTCGACCTGGCGCCCGATCTCATCGCGCGCTGCTTCCCGAACGCGGCGGCGTGGCCCGGCCGGACAACGCTGACCGACCTTGGCGACCGCGCCTTGCGTCGTCGAGCGGCGGCCGTGGCCCTGCCCGCGACACCCCCTGGCCGCGAGCCGCGTCTGCCGGACCCAGGCTGGGCGCGCTTCCGGGCCGATGGCGAGGCGCATCTGTTCTCACCCGGCATCGCCAAGGAGATCCAGGTCCTGTCCGGGTCGATCGACGGCGAGGCCGCCGGGGCTTCGGTCGGGGCCGCGCTCGCGCGATATCGGACCGCCGTGGGCCGCGGCGCCGGCGCGCCGGCGGTGCCGCGCGACGAGCTCCGCCTGCGACGGACGTCCAAGCCGCTCGAGCTCGATGCTGTCGAGGACGCGCGCGCGATCGCCCGCCGCTTCGTCGTGTCGGCGATGAGCGTGGGCGCCCTCAGCCCGGAGGCGCACCAGGCGCTGACGATCGGGATCCAGCGCGCCGGTGGGGCTGCAAACACCGGCGAGGGTGGCGAGGATCCGGCCTGGTACCTGCCGGGAGCGGATGGGCGGCGCCACGACGCGCGCATCAAGCAGGTCGCCTCGGCGCGATTCGGCGTGACCGCGACGTACCTGGCTCGCGCGGACCAGCTCGAGATCAAGATCTCGCAGGGGTCCAAGCCAGGAGAGGGCGGCCAGCTCCCCGGGCGCAAAGCGACGGCCTACATCGCGGCCCTTCGGCGTGGCCAGGCTGGCCAGAGCTACATCAGTCCGCCGCCCCACCACGACATCTACTCGATCGAGGACCTCGCCCAGCTCATCGCCGACCTGCGCGCGATCAACCCGACGGCGCGCGTCGGCGTCAAGCTCGTGGCCAACCGGGGGGTCGGCACGGTCGCCGCGGGCGTGGCCAAGGCCGGCGCCACGTACATCCACCTCTCGGGTCATGCGGGCGGGACGGGGGCATCGCCACTCAGCTCGATCAAGCACGTCGGCGCCCCGTGGGAGCTGGGTCTCGCGGAGGTCCACCAGGTCCTGCTGCGCAACGACCTGCGAGACCGGGTCGCCCTGCGCACGGACGGCGGCCTGCAGACGGGTCGTGACCTGCTCGTTGCGGCGCTGCTCGGCGCCGAGGAATTCGCGTTCGGGACCGCCGCGCTCGTCGCCGTCGGATGCGACATGGCCCGCCAGTGCCATCTCGACACATGCCCGACCGGTATCGCGACCCAGCGCGAGGATCTGCGCGCGAAGTTCACCGGCACGCCCGAGATGGTCGAGCGGTTCTTCCTGGCCGTTGCGGAGGACCTCCGGCGGGAGTTGGCGGCGGTCGGTGCCCGGTCTGTCGGCGAGGTCATCGGCGAAAGCCGGCGGCTGCTCCGACCAGTGCCGGGCGCCCGAGCGGAGCTCATCCCGGTGATCGGCGCATCGTCGTGGAGCGCTGATGCGGGGCGTCGGGCACATCCAGGCCTTCCGACGCGTCTTGCGCGCCATGCACCCGCCTCACCGCTCGAGACCCGCATCGCGGCGGCGTTCCGCGACCAGGGCCCGGTCACGGTCGGCGGACTGCGACTGACGACGGCGGACCGCTCGTTCGGGGCCGGGCTCACCGGCGCGCTCGAGCGCGGCGAACTACGCGGGCCGGTCCGCCTGGAGCTGCGCGGCGCTGCGGGCCAGTCGTTCGGAGCCTTTTCGGGTCCGGGCATCGAGCTGCGGCTCGTCGGCCAGGCGAACGACTACGTGGGCAAAGGCCTGTCCGGCGGTCGGATCACGATCGCGCCGGAGCCCGAGCTGCCGGTCGCGGCGGCCGGTGAGGCGATCGCCGGCAATACGGTCCTGTACGGCGCGACCGCTGGTCGGCTGCACCTCGTCGGGCGGGCCGGTATGCGGTTCGCGGTTCGCAACAGCGGTGCCGAGGCGGTCGTCGAGGGGATCGGCCCGCACGGCTGCGAGTACATGACGGGCGGCACCGTCGCCGTGCTCGGCCCGGTCGGTGCGAACTTCGGGGCCGGGATGACTGGTGGGCGGGCGTACCTGTACGACCCGAGTGGCCGCCACGTCGCGGCGCTGCACGCGGACAGCGTTGCGGCCGCGCGGCTGTCGGGCATCGTCGCCGATCGACACGATGGCCCGGAGCGGCTGGTCGAGCTGCGCGGGCTGCTCGAGGACCACGCCTCCGCCGGCTCGGCCCTGGGACGGCAGATCCTGGAGCTGGACGACCTGACCTCGGTGTTCTGGGTGGTCGAGCCGGTCGCCCCCGTCGTCGCGGCAGTCGTCGAACCAGAGCAGCCGGGCGTGGCCCTCAGCCCTGCAGCAGTCGCCTCGCTGAGCGCGTCACGCGCAGCGCCAGACCCCAGCCAGCCCGTCCTCTGAACTAGCCCCTGCGGACCGCTGCGAGCGCCCGCTCGGCCTGGGCGATGTGGAATCGGTCGTGGCCGGCCGCGAGCTGGACCATGAGCCCGTAGCTTTCCGGTCCTCGTTCGCGGTGGCGCCCGAAGCGCTGGCGGTCAGCCGCGGGGGTCGCCGCCCAGAGCCGCAGGTTCGCGCCGCGCAGGGCCTCGAACAGGGCGATGAGGTCGTGCGGATCGTCGTCGCGATGTCGGAGCCCGTCGACCCAGCGGTCCTGGTCGTAGCCGACGATGTCCGGCTCGTCCTCCGCCAGTATCCAGCGCATCCGGGCGCTCGCAACGAGCTCCGAATCGAGGAGATGCCCGACGCATTCGATCACGGACCACTCGCGCGGCTCCGGTCGCTCGCGGAGCCGGTCGCCCGCGTCCCGGACGATCTCGCGCACTCGCGCGGCGGTGGCTCCCTGGACCACGGCGGGGTCGTCCCCTCCGAGCCACCTGAGGAGCTCGCGCCGGTACGCGTCCGGCGAGGCGACCGGATCGATCGGCGGTGTGGCGAGTCCTGCGGGCACGTTCACCGGTTGGCCGCGACTCGGGCGACGAGGTCATCCGCGAGGCAGGCGTCCAGGCGTCGCACGCCCGCCGCGCTGGCGCGGCTCACGCCCGCGAGAACCACGGCCAGCCGGCGCCGGACGGATGAACCGTCAGGGTTCTGCATGGCGGCCAGGGCCGCGTATCGGGCGTCTCCATGCTTGCTCGAGCGCTCGCGCTCGAGATCCATGACGAGGTCGTGATAGAGGAGATGCATGGTCGTGACTCCGTTCGCGGTCAGTCGCGATGATCAGCGGTGGTGGTCGTCGGGCAAGGGGTCGCGCGAGTCGGTGCCCCACAGCAAGGCCCCTGCATCCAGCGCGATAAGCGCGACGATGACGACGATCCAGACGAACAGCGTTTCCATTTCAGCCTCCTGGGCGATGTCGTTACCGCCATGGTGGGCGATATCTGGTCTCATCGATAGGCCCACGAGTGGTCGATTCGATGAGGCCAGAAGCTCGACAACGCGAGTTGATGCCGTCATCATCGCCGTCATATATGCCAGGACATGGCATGTACGCGCGACGCGGCCGGACGGAAGTCACGACGAGCCTCGCCACCGAGCCGCAACCGTGCCGCAGCCCTGCCGCCGCCGACACGGACCGAGGTAGAACCTACGCTCACGTCATGTTGGGGAAGCGTCACCCGTCCGCGTCGGCGACCCTCTCCGTCCCGCCATCCGACCGCCCGCAGCACGACAAGGTGATCGCCATGATCCATCCGTCCGAGCCCGAGCTTCGCCACCCGCTCGCCGTGCGAGCCGGACAGGCGGCCCCCGTCACCTGCGCTGCGTGTGGCTGTCGACTGGCCGCGACCGGTGACACGTGGTTCCACTTCAATCCGCTCGGCGGACGCGACGCCCGCGGGTGCCGGGTCGCATGCGCGGATGCCGCCCACGACGCGAGCGGCCGCGCGATCTCGGTGAACGTCTGACGCCGATCCGCCGACCGGCGGCCGGTCAGCCCCCCGCGACCCCTTCCACGACGAGCCGATAACCCACGCCGCGGACCGCGACGACGTGCGGCCCGCCCGCGGCTTCAACCTTGGCCCGCAACCGGGCAAGATGCGGCTTCAACCAGAGCAGGTCCGGATCGCTTTCCGCGGGCCAACCCGCCCGGGCCAGCTGCAGGTGCGGGACGATGTCGCCGTTCGCGCGAACCAGCGCCTCGAGCAACCGGAATTCGGTCGGGGTGAGGGCCAGCGCGACGTCGCCGACATGCGCTTCGTGACGTCCGGGCTCCAGCACCAGCGAGCCGGCCTCCAACGGCCCGGCGGGACCGCCGCCGGCGCCCGGTCGGTCCACCCGCCGCATGACCGCCGCGATCCGTGCCAGCAGCTCGGCCTTGCCGAACGGCTTCGTCAGGTAGTCGTCCGCCCCGATCCCGAGCGCTCGAACCTTGGCCGCCTCGCCGCTCTCACCGGACACCACGAGGATCGGCGCCTGTCCGACGGCCCGCATCTGGCCGGCCACGCTGAACCCGTCGGGTCCGGGCATCGCGAGGTCGAGCAGGACGAGGTCCGGGTGCTCGTCTCGGAAACGCTTCACGGCGGTCAGCCCATCGTACGCCGTGATGACTTGGTGGCCCTCGGTCCCGACGAGCGCGGTGATGGCCCCGACCATCGCGGGGTCGTCGTCCACGACCAGGATGCGGAGAGCGCGACTGGTCATGTTGATCATGGTCCTCTCAAGCCGTCAGATGGCGACCGCGGCCGGCATCGCGACGACGAATCGCGCGCCATGCGGCTTGGCCGGCTCGCACCACAGGTGCGCGCCCATCGATTCGCCAAGTCGTTTCGCGGCGTACAGCCCGATGCCCGAGCCGCGCGCCGTGTGCGTGTCGCGTCGCGCGTACGGCTCGAAGATCCGCTCGCGCCATTCATCGGGGATGCCGGGCCCCTCGTCGCTGATCCCGAGGTGGATGACGCCCTCGACGAGCGCCCAGTCGATCGTGATCGTCGTCTCGGACGGCGCGTACTTGACGGCGTTCTCGACGAGGTGCTCGATGATCTGGCGGAGGCGAGGCGGGTCGGCCAGCGCGTGCAGCCGCGGCGCGCCGTGGGCGTCGACGTGGTGGCGTCCGAGCAGGGGTCGCAACGAGCCGAGCACCTCGGCGACCACCGCCTCGACGTCC
>JARDZW010000140.1 GCA_029240655.1 Chloroflexota bacterium | reverse complement strand
GGCCCGACCGGACGGGGCATCACCGGCGACATCGTGACCTTCAGCCACCCCGACGATACCCCGCTCGCCAAGGCGAAGGGCAAGACCTCGCGCGACGGCAAGACGCGGTTGCCATCCAGCCTGGACGACGCCTTCGTCCTCGACGGGCCCGGGGAGTACGAAGTCAAGCAGGTCCTCATGACCGGCATCCGCACGTACCGTGACGACGTCCGCGGGACGACGAAGGGGAAGAGCGTCTCCTTCGCGGTCGAGATCGACGGCGTACACACCATCCATCTCGGTGACATCGGCCACCTGCTGTCCGAAGAGAAGCTCGGCGACATCGGGTCGGTCGACATCGCCTGCGTGCCGCTCGGCGGGGAGCTCAGCCCGGTCAGCGCCGCCGCGCTCGTCGCCCAGCTGGACCCGCGGATCGTCGTGCCGATGCCCCTGTGCGACAACGAGGCGGACTGCGCCGAGGTCCTCGCCAGGTTCTTCCATGAGATGGGCGCCGAGCCCGTGACCCAGCCCAAGCTGTCGGTCACCTCCTCCAGTCTCCCGGTCGAGACGACGACGGTCCTCCTAGAAGCGCGCGGCAAGCAAGTCTGAGGCGCCGCGCCCAGAGTTCCGGCGGACATGGAAAGACCGGAGGCGCCTGCCCAATCGGCGCCCCCGGTCGGAGGGAGGGAGGATGGAACCTCTCGGTTCTGTCCGTTGCCTACGCTACGGGCCCGTGATTCACGGTCGAGCCGCCAAGCGATTAAGAAAGCGACATCGACCCCCGGATCTGACCTCCACCGAGCGCGTGCCACAATCCCGGCCATGACCCCTCACGCCACGCTGCGTCCGCTCGCGCTCGTCGCGGCGGCCGCCCTGTTCTTCGCGGCCTGCGACACGGCCACGCCCAGCGTCCCCCCGCCGACCGGCCCGTCGGCGCATGCGTCGGGAGCGCCATCGAGCCCTGTCCCCAGCGCCGCCACCGACGCCATCTACGACGCCATCGAGAGCCAGGTCTTGGATATGCGTGGACTGCCACCTACGGAGGTCCAGCGCAAGACCATCGACCGCGAGGCGCTCAAGGCGTTCAACATCGAGAACTTCGATGAGGAGAACACGCCCGAATACAACGCCGCCACCGAGCTCCTATACAAGGCATTCGGCTTGCTGCCGCACGACGCGTCGCGCAGGCAGCTCTACCTCGACCTCCTCGACAGTCAGGTGGCCGGCTTCTATCGACCCGACGACAAGACCCTGTATGTCGCCTCGAGAACCGGCTTCATTAACGGCGCCGACAAGATCACATTCGCCCATGAATACGACCATGCGCTACAGGACGCGAACTTCACGGTATTCGCGAACCAGGACGAACTGCTCGACGAGACCGATCGTGCTCTTGCCCGCGCGGCCGTCTACGAGGGCGACGCGACGTTGCTCATGGTGCTGTGGGCAGGAGCCAACCTGACCCCAGACGAGTTCGCGGATGTCCAGGCGGCCGGGGCCGATCCCGAGTCGGTGGCGGTCCTCGGCCGAACGCCCGCGATCCTCGTCGAAAGCCTGCTCTTCCCGTACACCGCCGGCCAGGCCTTCGTCCTGCCGGTCCAGACGACCGGTGGCTGGGACGCCGTGAACGCTCTCTACGACGACCTGCCCCGCTCGACCGAGCAGATCCTCCACCCCGACAAGTACCGAGCCGGGGAGGAGCCCGTCGAGGTCAAGCTGCCCGCCACACTTGGGACGGAGATGGGCGACGGCTGGACCGAGTCGATGCAGGACACGTTCGGGGAATTCCAGATCGGCGTGTGGCTGCGCCAAGCGGGGATCACGGCCAAGGATGCATCCGCTGCGGCCGCCGGTTGGGGTGGCGATCGCCTCGCGGTGCTCGATGGTCCCGGCGAGGACTGGGCGGTGGTGATGCACTCGACATGGGACACGGACGAGGACGCAACGGCCTTCCGACAAGCGGCCGGCGACGCCGTCACGAGCGTGACCCACCCCGGCACGGTCATCGCCGACGGCCGAGATATCACCGTCGTCTTCGCGTCGGCCGACGACGTCCTCGACCGGGCGGTCGCGGCGGCTGGCTACTAGCCGAACAACGCGGCGTTGGGTCGCCGCCTACATCGACTCGGGCGCGGAGATCCCCAGGAGCCCAAGGGTCCGCGCAAGCGTGACCTGGGCGGCGCGGACGAGCGCGAGTCGCGCCGCGGAGCGCTCCGGCTCGTCGGGATCGACGACGCGCGCGTCGCGATAGAACGCATGGAAGGCGGTCGCGAGCTCGATGGCGTAGGCGGTGACGCCCTGGGTCTCCTCCCCCAGGACGGCATCCTCCACGACCTCGGGAAAGCGAACGATCGCGCGCGCGAGGGCGGCCTCCGGCCCACTCCCGAGCGTGCCGGCGACGGATCCGGCCGGTGCCAGGCCCGACTCTGAAGCCTTGCGCAGGATCGAGGCGATCCGGGCGTGGGCGTATTGCACGTAGTAGACCGGCAACTTGCTGGCCTCTTCGTGGTCACCTCGCTCCAGGGCTTCGCGCAGGCCGCGCATCTGCTCGATATCGAAGTCGATGCTGGTCGTCGCGGCGCGCGAGGCGAAGAACCAGCGCGCGGCATCCACCCCGACCTCGGCCAGGAGTTCGTCGAGCGTGATGAACGTGCCGGCTCGCTTCGACATCGACACGTCTTCGCCGTCACGCACGAAGCGGACCCATGAGTAGAGAAGGACCTGGACTGCGCCCTCGTCGTAGCCCATCGCCGCCGCAGCGTTGCGAACGCGAGCGACCGTGCCATGGTGGTCGGCCCCCCAGACGTAGATCAGGTGCTCGAAGCCGCGACTGAACTTCTCGGTGACGTAGCCGATGTCGGCCGCGAAATACGTCGGCCGCCCGTCGGAGCGGTAGATGACGCGATCCTTGTCGTCTCCGAAGGCCGTCGAGCGGAACCACAGGGCGCCATTCGCTTCGAACACGTGACCGTTTTCCCTGAGGCGCTCGACCGCGCGCCCGACCCAGCCATCTTCGTGCAGTCGTCCCTCGCTGGTCCACACGTCGAAATGGACGCCGAGCCGTTCCATGCTGGACTCGATCCCCTCTCGGACACGCCCCGATGCCCACCGCCCGAGGACAGCGGCCGTGTCGGCCCCGTCGACCGTCGCTGCGGCCCACAGGTCGTCCGGCACGGCGGCCGCGAGGTCGCTGACGTAATCCCCCTGGTATCCCTCCTCGGGCACGGGCTCGCCGCGCTTCATCGCCGCCACCGATGCGCCGAGATTGTCGATCTGGGCGCCGGAGTCGTTGAAGTAGTACTCGCGCGTGACGTCCTGGCCCCCGGCCTCGAGGACGCGACTCAGGAGGTCGCCGATGAAGGCCCCGCGCGCGTTCCCGATCGTCAGTGGCCCGGTCGGGTTGGCCGAGACGAACTCCACATTCACCTTACGCGGCCCGGTCGGGCTCACTCGCCCCCAGGCATCGGGCGTATCGAGGATGCCATCGACCATGGCCGCCAGGGCGTCGGGCCGCAGCCGGATGTTCATGAAGCCCGGCTTGGCGACCTCGACCGCTTCGACGGGGGAGTCGGAGCCCGTCTCCGCGGCGTCACGAACGAGCTTCGCAGCGAGGAGCGTGGCGAGCTCGAGCGGCGAGCGTTGATACGGGCGCGCGAGCTTCATGGCCAGGTTGCTGGCGAGGTCGCCGTGCTCCGGGTTGGCCGGACGCTCCACTTCGATCGACGGTCTGGGCGCATCTTCGGGCAGAGGCGACAGGGCGCCTGACTCGATGGCGGCGGCCCACGCGCGCTCCAACGCGGCGCGGACCTGGCTGCGCAGCGGAGCGGGAGTCAAGGGGGCGTGTCCTCCGATGTCGGGATAGGTGCCCCAATCGTACCGGCGCAGCCCCGTGCCTGGAGTACCGGGGGTTCCGGGACCCTGATGGTGCGCACATGCACCAGTTTCCGGCCGCGCTGGGCGGAGGCCGACGGTCCGGTGGAGTCACGCCCCATCCGACCGTACTAGACCAAGGGGTACCTGCCGTGCAACTATCGGGGCACGTCATTCCGGTGAACGGACGTTCAGGAAAAGCCACCGGGAAGGCAGCACTCATTCATCCGAGGCCAAGCGCCTCTGTTCGGGGACCCACACATGCTGTACTCGCGATCCCGCACGCGCCATCGCCTTGCCCGACGACTGTCGTGGCTTGTCATCGCATCGCTTACATCCGTGGCATTGTTCGCGCCCGGCACGCTTTCCGTGTCGGCCGCTTCGGTAGCGCCGATCTACCTGCCCGCCGATATCGACGGCGACGGCAGGAATGACAGCAACCCGACCTGCGCGGATCTCGATGGTCTTTACGGCGGCACCCAGACCTGGGTCGAGCTCAAGAAGATCAACGGGATGCCGGCTAACGGGACGTACGGTGAGATCACCATCTCCGGTGTCGCGGGCCAGACCTTCAGCTGGAGCTCGACCGTCGGCGTCGACGCGGTCCTGGTCAAGGCCGGCAGCGACAATCACGCGCTCTACGTCTATGCACCCACCGCAGGGTCTGCCGAGTGGTTCAGCGACACGAACCTGACCCATGGCCCGGGCCAGCAGGGCACGAGCCACGTGAGCTTCTGCTACGACAGCTCGAACCCGCAGCCCACCGAGGCTCCGACCGAGGCACCGACGGAAGCCCCCACAGAAGCCCCGACCGAGGCTCCGACCGAGGCGCCGACGGAAGCTCCGACCGAGGCTCCCACGGAAGCTCCCACAGAGGCTCCGACTGAAGCGCCGACGGAAGCCCCCACCGAGGCGCCGACTGAAGCGCCGACCGAAGCCCCCACCGAGGCTCCGACTGAAGCGCCGACGGAAGCCCCCACCGAGGCTCCGACTGAAGCCCCGACCGAGGCCCCGACTGAGGCTCCGAACGAGGCCAGCATCCTGATCGCCAAGCTCGACAGCCGTGGCACGGATACGCCCGAGGACGACGTCCTCCTGGACGGCGCTTCCTTCGAGGTCTACCTCGACGACGGCGACGCGGCATTCGACGACGGTGACGAGCTCGTGTTCGGCGCCGCGGCGACTTCCGAAGGCATGCTGGACACCGACCTGCTCCAGGCAGGCTGGTACTGGATCGTCGAAGTCGTGGTGCCCGAGGGCTACAGCGGCAGCGACCCGATCCTCGTCGAGCTCAACACCGATCCATCCATCACCTGCGTCTGGGACTCGCACGGCCTGATCGAGTGCGAGGACAACGAAGGCAACGTCGACGAGCTGAGCTGGACGATCGTCCTTGTGGACAACACGCCACTCTCTGCGACTGACGCGCCGCCAACCGGTGGCGTGGGTGGCGCGACGGGTACCCCGGGGGCCGGGGTCACCCTTCCGCCTACCGACACGCTGACCGGTGGACCAGAGGGCCTCGCCGGCGACGGCTGGCGCCTCATCTTCCTGGCCATGGCCGGTTTGATGGCCGCCGCACTCCTGGTGACCCCGGCAACGGTCGTAGCCCGCCGGAACGACGAGCGCGACTGACCCTCGAGGTGCACTGCGAGCGCACTCGCAGTTCCCGAACACCGACGACCGTCGGTACGAAAGGGCCTGGCGGTCGTTCGTTGCTGATCGTTCACGACCCAAGGCGCGATGTCCGCGGATTGACCTCATCGTGGTCATCGCCATGACCGGTCGTGCACGACCGAAGCGGCCCGTCGGTGCGGGTTCGCAACGAAATAGGACTGATGGATGACCTTGGGGTGGTTTTGATAGGAGATAGGTACTAGACGGCCGCCTCCCGGCGTGCCACCATCCGCCAACTCGACCCGTTGATCCTCGGGGACCGGCCGGTCGGCATTAACAATCGGATCGAGGCATACCGCCTCATTGTGTGGGGACTTATCGAATGAATCCTGTATCGCGTCAACGCACCTGGCTGGCTCGTCGGCTCGGATGGTTCGCCGTCGCCGGATTGGTGGCCGCTTCCTTCGCCCCGTCGGCGTTCGCGGCGACCGTCATCACCCATCCCACCGGAAATCCGGATTGTGAGGATCTGGGCTATACGCTGACCTTCAAGATCGACACCGGCGATCTCGAGGAGCGCACCTACGAGTGGGATGAGGGCAACCCCGTCGTCTCCGACTGGGACGGCCAGTCCATCACGATCACCGACCTCTCGGAGGACGGCCAGACATTCAGTTGGACATCGACCCTCGCGGTCTCAGCGGTCCTGGTCAAGGCCGGCACCGACAACCACAGTCTCTACTCCTACGACCCCGCAGTCTTCGGCGACGAGGATCTCACCCGCGGCGATGGCCAGCAGGGGATCAGCCACCTGTCGTTCTGCGGTAACACTCCGGAGCCGACGGACGCGCCGACCGAGGCTCCGACCAACCCGCCGACCGAGGCTCCGACCAACCCGCCGACGGAAGCCCCGACAGAAGCTCCGACCGAGGCCCCCACGGAAGCCCCGACCGAAGCTCCGACTGAGGCCCCCAAGATCGGA
>JARDZW010000031.1 GCA_029240655.1 Chloroflexota bacterium | reverse complement strand
GGCGGGGTGCAGGACGGTGGTCGCCACGCGATGCTCCTAGTTGACCGTGAGGGTGCCGGTCATGCTGGGGTGGACCGTGCAGATGAAGGCATAGGCGCCAGCCGGAAGCGGCGGCACGTCGTAGGTCTTCTTGGCCGGGCCCGGGAAGATCTCGCCCTTGAAGACTTCGGGTCCCGTGGGGCTGCCCTCGTGGATAGCGACGTTGTGCGGGATCGTCGGGTCCTGGTTGTCGAAGTCGATCTTGAACGGCGCGTCGGCGGGCGCCTGGAGGGCGATCGGCTGGAAGGCAAGGCTCAACGCCGTCACCGCCAGCGCGGGTCCGGCCGGGGGACCGGACGGGCCACCCGACGGGGCGCCGGACGGGGCGCCGGACGGCGCTGGGGGCGGGCTCGCGTTGGCCTCGGCGATCTTCTGATCGAGCCACGCGTCGTAGTCGGCCGGAGCGTACGCGTGGACGTCGAACAGCATCAGGCGATGGCCGGCCCCGCACAGCTCCGCGCATTGGCCGCGGAATGTCTGGCCGGCGTCCTCCTCGTTGATCGTGATCTCGAACACATTGATCCGGCCCGGCACCACGTCACGCTTGAACAGGAACTGCGGGACGTAGAAGGCATGGATGACGTCCGGGCTCTCCAGGCTCAGCTGGACCGTGCGGCCCGCCGGGAGCACCAGGCCGCCGTCCTCACCGGCTGGGAGGAGCTGGGTGTAGACGGTGTTCTCGCCGCTTGCGTCGAGATACTCGAAGGTCCACTGGAACTGGCCGGCCACGGCCTTGACCCGGGTCTGGGGATCGGCCGACACGACCTCGACGGTGTTCAGCGTCTGCCACGAGATCACGAACAGGAACGCGACGATCAGGGTCGGGACCACCGTCCAGACGACCTCGGCGATGGCGTTGCCGTGGGTCTGCGCTGGCAAGGTGACGTCCTCGGGCCGCCGGCGGTAGCGCAGGACGGTCCACAGGATCAGGCCCTCGACGAGGAAGAAGATGGCGACCGCGATCAGGAACACGATCGTATACAGGTCGCGGATCTGCTCGCCCTGGACGGTCACGGCCTCTGGTGGATAGAGGCCGGTCACGATGCGCTCGCTCGTCGCGATGAGGTCGACTCCGGCGACGATCGCGATCGCGACCATCCCGAGTGCGATGGCCCCGATGACGAGAGCCTGGAGCGCGAGACGACCGTTTCGGGGGGGACTCGCCATACAGATCCTCAGCGGTAGCGACGGCGAGCACCGAGCTGGGAGTGCCTCACCGGTCAAGAGATCGCGGCCGAACCGCCCGAGGGTCGGACCGGCGCCATGATACCCGGAGCGTGGGCGTCTCGCGCGCTCGCCGGCTGGGGGTTCGTGCGAGGATGCGGGCGATGTCCAGACGCGCGTCGCTTGCACCACGCCTCGATCGGATGGTCGGCCTCGGGGCGATCGCCTGGCTCGCGGGCGCAGCTCCCGCGGCAGCCCACGGCCCCGTGCCGGCCGAACCGCCGTCGGCAGCGACTCTGCTGTTCGGCTGGACGTTCGAGCCCTTGCCGACGATCGGCATCGCGGTTGCCGCCGTCTGGTGGTGGTGGGCGGTTCGGCGCGTGAACGCCGCGCATCCGACCAACCGCGTGCCGGTCCGCCGGTCGGTGGCCTTCGCCGCCGGGATGTCGGCGCTCGCGCTCGCGCTGGTGTCCGGTATCGACCGGTACGACACGGCGCTGTTCTCGGTGCACATGGCCCAGCACCTGCTGCTTGCGATGGTGGCCGCGCCCCTGATCGCCTTGTCCGCCCCCATCACGCTGGTCCTGCGCCTTGTCTCGCCCGCCACGCGGCGTCGCTGGGTCTTGCCGGTCCTCCATTCGCGTCTGACGAGGATCCTCGCGTTCCCCGTGGTCGCGTGGGTCGTGTTCGCGACTGTCATGTGGGTCAGCCACTTCTCCCTGCTCTTCGACGCCGCCCTCGAGGACCCCCTTGTCCACGACCTGGAGCACGCCTTGTTCCTCGCGGCGGGCCTGTTGTTCTGGTGGCCGGCAGTGGCGCTGGATCCGGCGCCGTGGCGGATGCCCCACCCGGCTCGCGCCCTGTACGTGTTCCTCCAGATGCCACAGAACACGTTCCTCGCGGTCGTGCTCCTCAGCGCCCAGGCCGCGCTCTACCCGCACTACGCCACGCTCGTGCGGACCTGGGGGCCAACGGCCCTCGCCGATCAGCAGGCGGCGGCCGGCATCATGTGGCTCGTCGGAGACGCGATCTTCCTCGTGGCGGTCATGGCCATCGTGGTCGGCTGGATGCGGGCGGAGGCCCGCGACACCGTCCGGATGGACCGCCAGGCGGCGACCGAGATGGCCGACATCCGGGTCCGCGAGGGCCTGCTGGCCGATCGACTCGCGCGTGAGCGCGAGGAGGGTCAACCGGGGAGCGGCGCCGCCAGGTAGGCGCGGTACTGCACCAGGTCGACGTTGCCACCACTGATGACGCCGACCACCGGTCCGTCGAGGGCGGGCAGGCCCAGCTCGGCGCCGCGGAACGCGATCGCCGCGAGGGCCAGGGCGCCGCTTGGCTCCGCGACCAGGCGCGACCGATCCGCCACTAGCCGGACCGCGGCGACGATCTGTTCTTCGCTCACGGTGACGATGTCGTCCAGATGTGCGCGGAGGTGCGCGAAGGTCCGTCGCCCCAGCGCCTGTGTGCGCGTGCCATCGGCGATCGTGCGCGACACGTCGCCCGCGGACCACTGGACGATCTCCCCACGCTCGAGAGACTCGCGTGCATCCGCGGCGAGCTCGGGTTCGACGCCGATGACCCGCGCTCCCGGGACCAGCGCCTTGATCGCCACGGCGACGCCACTCGCGAGTCCACCGCCGCCGACCGGCACGACGACCAGCGCGACGTCCGCCAGCTCCTCGGCGATCTCGAGCCCGACCGTGCCCTGCCCGGCGATGACGCGATCGTCGTCGTAGGGCGGGATGATCGCGAGACCGCGGTCCATGGCGATCGCCTCGGCCCGTTCCCGGCGTTCTTCTGAGGCCGTCCCCACGGTGACGATCTCGGCACCGTCGGCCGCGACGCGCTCGCGCTTGATCGCGGGGGCGTCGCTGGGCATGACGATGACCGCGGGCGCGCCGAGCAGACGCGCCGCGCGAGCCACTCCCTGGGCGTGGTTCCCCGAGGAGTACGTGATGACGCCCCGATCACGCTCGGCCGGCGTCAGGCCGGCGATCGCGACGTAGGCGCCCCGGATCTTGAACGCCCCGATCGGCTGGAGACTCTCCGCCTTCAGCAGGATCCGGTCCTCGGGCGCGCCGTACGGCACGAGCGGGGTTCGGACGGCCACGCCGCGAAGGACGGCGGCGGCGCCACGGATGGCTTCGATGGTGACGAGAGCCGCGGCGTCGATCATCGGCCGCCGCGGTCGACGATCGCCTGGCATGCGATGCAGTGGGCGGCCCACGGAAGGGCCTCGAGCCGTGCCGGTGCGATCGGCTTGCCGCAGCGCAGGCACGCGCCGAACGTCCCCGCATCGAGACGCGCGAGGGCTGCGTCGACGAGCTCCAATTGCTGGCTCGCCCGATCCCGCAGGGCGAGGTCGCGCTGCTGCTCGAAGACCTGCGTCGCCGCTGCGGCCTGCGACCCGTAGGTCATCTGCCCCGGCCGGCTCGCCGCGCGTCATATACTCCCTCGGAGGACCCCGTAGGGAGGATCCCCCTTATGGCCCCCGCCATCGCTCCCGTGTGCGGGATGGACGTCGACACCACGACGTCGCTGCTCTCCGTCGAGCATGACGGCACGACCTACTGGTTCTGTGGCAAGGGCTGCCTGCTCGAGTTCCAGGACGACCCGGACAAGTACCTCGACCCGTCCTACAAGCCCTCGATGTGAGGGCGTCGGTCCGTGCTCCGTCACGGTCCCGACACGATCGCGGCGTACGATGCCGACATGCGTGACACCGATCCAACCACCGCGCCCACCCCGAGCACCATGAAGACGGACGCCGAATGGCGCGCTGAGCTTACCCCCGAGCAGTACCGCGTCCTGCGCGAGAAGGGGACCGAACGAGCGTTCACCGGCGCTCTCTGGGACGAGCACCGGTCTGGCACCTACCGATGTGCGGGCTGCGGTGCCGAGCTGTTCCGATCCGATACCAAATTCGAATCGGGCACCGGCTGGCCGAGCTTCTACGAGCCGGCCGATGCGGCGGCGGTCGCGACAGAGAAGGACCGCTCCCTGTTCATGACGCGGACGGAGGCCCTGTGCGCGAGCTGCGGCGGCCACCTCGGGCACGTCTTCGATGACGGTCCGGATCCGACCGGCCTGCGCTACTGCATCAACTCCGCGGCCCTGCAACTCGACCCGGACAAGTAAGTCGCAGCTAAGCGCCCATCGCGATACTGCCGGTCCACGGATCGATCGGGCACTCCTCGTTGGGATCGACCGGCGGATCCGGTGCCGGCCCCGGCCGGCGGAGGTGCCCCATGGCGCGCTTGCGTTCGTTCCTGGTCCTCTATCTCGTGGTCTTTGCTCCGGCCCTGATCGAATTCGGCCGCCGCTGGGATCCCTGATCAGGTCCGCGCGCCGACCACGCTGGAGCTGAGGCGCGTCGCGAGATACACCGGCACGACAGACAGGAGGATCGCGACGACGCCCGCCACGTTGACGAGTGGGAGTTGGTTCGCAAGGCGGAAGCTCTGGAAGATCCAGATCGGCAGCGTCTTGACACCGCCGGCCGTGAAGATCGTGACGATGACCTCGTCGAACGAGAGCGCGAACGCGAGCAGCGCGCCCGCCACGATCGCCGATCTCAGCGCCGGGAGCGTGATCGTCCGAAACGTCAGCCATTGATCCGCACCCAGATCGGCGGCAGCTTCCTCGAACGAACCCGACACCCGCCGCAGGCGGGCGATGGCGTTGTTGTAAACGATGACGATGCAGAACGTCGCGTGACCCACGACGATCGCGAAGAAGCCCAGCGGGAACCCCACCTGCGCGAACGTCGTGGAGAGCGCCATGCCGGTCACGATGCCGGGCAGCGCGATCGGCAGGACCACGACGAATGAGATCGATTCCCGGCCGAAGAATCGATGTCGGGCGACCGCGATGGATGCCAGGGTCCCAAGGACGAGGGCGATGGCTGTCGCGCACAGCGCAGCCACGATCGAAGTCAGGAATGCCTGCTGGAGGCCACTGTTGCGGACCGCCAATGCCCACCAGTCGAGAGTGAATCCCACCGGGGGCCAGGCGGGGGTCGTCCCGGAGTTGAACGAGTAAACGACGATCAGCCCGATCGGCAGGTAGATGAAGACCAGGATCGCCACGGTGACGATGCCGAGCGCCAGCCGGGTGCGGCGACCGATGGACATCAGAGGGCCTCGAACGCGCCGAGCCGGCGCGCGACCAGCAGGTACAGGACGACGATGCCGAGCGGGACGAGCGACAGGGCCGCGGCAAGCGGCAGGTTGCCCGCCCCGAACTGCGCGTAGATCGCGTTGCCGATGAAGATGGTCGTCGAGACCTGGGCCGGCGCGATGTAGTCGCCGAGCGTGAGCGAAAACGTGAAGATCGAGCCGGCGACGACGGCTGGCAGCACCAGCGGCAGGACCACCCGTCGGAAGGTCATCCAGGACCGTCCGCCGAGGTCGGCCGACGCCTCCAGCAGGGAGTCGGGGATCCTGTCCAGGCCCGCGTAGACGGGAAGGATCATGTACGGCAACCACAGGTACGTGAACACGAGCCACACGGCGACATCACCGAATCCCGGTCCGCGCAGCCCCACGGCGCCAAGGACCTCGTTGAGGATGCCCTCCTCGGCAAGGATCAGACGCCACGAGTAGACCTTGATGAGGTAGCTCGCCCAGAGCGGGACGATGACCGCCACGACCATCGTGTTCCGCAGACGCGGCGAGGCGACCCGGGCCATGAAGAACGCGATCGGCAATGCCAGCACGGCACAGGTCAGGGTGACGACCGCTGCCATCCCCAGCGTCCGGATCGTGATTCCGGGATACGGGTCCTCCAGGAGCCGCGCGAAGTTGTCGAGGGTGGGTTGGTAGACCGTCGCGCCGCTGAACGCGTCACGGCTCAGGAACGCGTTGAGGAACAGGATCGCGAGCGACCCGAGGTAGATGACGACGAGCCACGCGATCGGGCCGGCCAGGAGCAGCCCCAGGCGCGTGCGGGGGCGCCGGTGCAGCCACGCGGCCAGCCGCCTCAAGGCGGACGGGCGTGGAGCTGGGAGATCGCGCGCGGTGCTGGACAAACGGACGGATCCCCTTGGGACGTGGTGGCCCCGCGGCGGTGACGCCGCGGGGCCTTGTCGCTCGGTGTTTGGGAGACGCTACTCGGCGCGGATCCCGGTCCAGGCCTCCACCCAGGCCGCGAAGTCCTTGCAGATGACGTCGGTCCGGTCGTCGAGGCACTTGGCCGTCGGCGTGGTCCAGTACCAGACGTCCTTCCAGTATTCGGCGTCCTCGGCGTGGAAGATGTCGCAGTGGTCGGGGTTCACCGCCAGCGCGCACGACTTCGAGTTGCCGGGCGCCTCGCCGAAGTACTCGGCGATCTGGATGTTGATCGGCGCTGACGTGATGTGGTTCACGAACTTGTACGAGCAGTTCACGTTCTTGGTCTTCGAATTGATCATCCACGTGTCGGACCAGCCGGTCGCGCCCTCGACCGGCTTGACGACCTCGACCGGGACCGGCGGATCGGAGCCCTGGAGGACGTTGGCGATGACCTGCCAGGTCGTGCCGAGCACCGTGTTGCCGTTCTGGAACGAGGTGATCTGCTTGGTGTAGTCGCCCCAGTACTCGCCGACGGCCGGCTTCTGCTTCTTGAGCAGGTCGACCGCAGCGGCGAACTGCGTGTCGTCGAGCGCGTACGGATGCTTGATGTTGAGCTCCGGGTTGGTCTTCATCAGCAGAACCGCCGCGTCGGCGATGTAGATCGGCGCGTCGTAGACCGAGAACTTGCCGGCGAATTCGGACGCCGGATCGAACAGCGCGCCCCACGAGGTCGGCGCGGTCGTGACCTCGTCGGTGCGCCACATAAGGACGTTCGCGCCGCGGCCATGGGGCACGCCGTAATGGACGCCGTCGACCGTGTTGTAGTCCTTGTCCTTGAGGTCCGGGAAGATCTCGGCGTAGCTCGGGATCAGGTCGACGTTGACGGGCTGCACGAACCCACCTGCCACGAGTCGCAGCGTCGCGTCACCGGACGCTGAGATGACGTCGTACTCCTCGGGGTTCGTCTGGAACAGCGTGAACGCCTCATCGGAGGTGCCGAAGGTCTGGACGGTGACCTGGCAGCCGGTCTCCTGCTCGAACGAGGAGATCCAATCGACATCTGGGCTCGTCGTGCCGTCCTCGACGTAGCCCGGCCAGGCGAGGACCTTGACCTGGCCCTCACCGTCACCGACCGCGGTGATCGTGCTGGGCGCCGGCGAGGCACCCGCCCCGGGGCTGCACGCGGCAACTGCCAGGGTGCCCGCCGCAAGCAGGCTCATGGATCTCCGAAGCTTCATCCCTTGTCCTCCTCCTGGGTGTCCGACTCCCCCTCGACGAGGGGGAGTTCGTGCTGTCGTTTCCAGACCAGGCGCACTGCCCGGCCCTGCTGCGCGAGGGCCTCGGTCGAGGTCGTCGCGAGATTCTGCTGGGTGACGACCAGCCGAGCGCCGGCGTCCAGTTCCACGATGTAGCGCGTGTCCGGCCCGAGGTAGACGACGTCCCGGATCGTGCCGGCCGCCGCGGTCTCGTCCGCCCCGACCGACGCATCCGGCTCGGCCAGGCGGATCTTCTCGGGACGGATCGTGAACGTGCCGTCGCGTCCCATGATCGAGCGCGCGACGTCGCCCGTGACGAGGTTCGATGTCCCGACGAAGCCCGCCACGAACCGCGTGCCGGGCCGCTCGTAGACCTCGGCCGGCGTGCCCAGCTGCACGATGCGTCCGGCGTTGAAGACGGCCAGCCGGTCGCTCATGGTGAGCGCCTCCTCCTGGTCGTGGGTGACGTAGATGAACGTGATGCCGACCTGTTGCTGGATGGCCTTGAGCTCGATCTGCATCTCCTCGCGGAGCTTCAGGTCCAGCGCGCCGAGCGGCTCGTCGAGCAGCAGCACGCGCGGGCGGTTCACGAGCGCCCGGGCGAGCGCCACGCGCTGGCGCTGGCCACCGGACAGCTGAGACGGCCGGCGCCGCTCGTAGCCGTCAAGGCGGACCATCCGGAGCGCCTCGGCGACCCGTCCCGCCCGCTCCGCGACGGGGACCTTGCGCACCATGAGCCCGTAGCCGACGTTGTCCCCGACGGTCATGTGCGGGAAGAGGGCGTAGTCCTGGAAGACGGTGTTGACGTCCCGGTCGAACGGAGCCACGTCGGTCACGTCGCGGCCGTGGAGCACGACCCGCCCGCGGGTAGGGAGCTCGAAGCCCGCGATCATTCGCAACGTCGTCGTCTTGCCCGATCCAGACGGCCCGAGCATCGAGAAGAACTCGCCGTCCCGCACTTCGAGATCGACGCCGGCGACCGCGACGACGTCGCCGTAGCGCTTCTCCACGCCGTCGAGCCGGACCGCGATCCCGGGCGTGCCCGCCCCGTTGCTCGTGGCGGAGCCTCCGCGCGCAGGCGGGTGCGCTTCGCGTGGATCGATCGACAGTGTCAAACAGCCCCCTCGTGGGTCACGGAGCCCCTCAGCCCGGTGGGACGCGCGAACGATGCGACGCCCTCATCCAGGGTGTCAAGCGCCGACGGCGATCGTTGCGGTCGCCGCGCCTAGACTCCAGCGATGGAGTCCGCCCGCCGCTCGAACCGCCGCCACCGCCGCGGCGTGCTCCCGATCGCGCTGCTCGCGCTCGCTGCCGCCGCGACGGCATGCGAGGTGGGGCCCGTGGTGACCCCGCCCATCGTGGCCGGCGCGAGCGGTGCGCCACGCGAGGTCAACCTCATCGCCAAGGACTACGAGTTCCTGCCCGCGACCCTCGACCTCGTGCCCGGCGAGACCGTGCTGCTGCATGTCATCAACGGCGGGCTCGACGTCCACGAGGCGATCATCGGCTCTGAGGCGGTCCAGGACGCCTGGGAGCGAGCCGAGGCCGCGGTCGCCGGTGCGCCGCCCGGTCCGACGCCCGTCGTCAGCGTACCGCCCGATGTCTCGGGCCTCCGCATCGTGGTCGGATCCGGCGAGCGCGTCGACGTCGTATGGACGGTCCCCGCGGGCGAGCCGGGCGAAGCACCGCCAGCATTCATCGTTGGCTGCCATATCCCCGGTCACTGGGAGCGCGGGATGCAGGTCCCGGTGCGCTGGGTCGCCTCATGAGCGCGCTCGGTGGTACGCTCTGGACCCGCGTCGGCGGGGCGCGCTTTTCAGACGCTCCGACACCCCTCGAGGAGGACGCTGCATGACGTATGTGATCGCCGAGCCGTGCATCGATGTGCTCGACATCTCGTGCGTGTCCGTCTGTCCGGTCGACTGCATCCATTACGAAGAGGGCGTGGACCGCAAGCTGTTCATCGACCCGAACGAATGCATCGATTGCGGCGCCTGTGAGCCGGAATGCCCGGTGAACGCGATCTTCCCGGAGGAGTCGCTGCCACCCGAATGGGCCCCGTACACGGTCATCGACGCCACGTGGTACACGGACAAGGCGGCGGCGCGCGCCTCGGTCGACGAGCTCAAGCCCTCGGGCTGAGGCCGCCGGCCTCAGACCTCGGGGAGCGTGTGTCAGCTCCCCGTTGAGGGTGGCGGCACCCCGTCCCTCACCAGATGCGGATCGTCTCGCTTCTTCCGTCGGCCACGGAGATCGTCTGCGCGATCGGGCTGCAGGACGAGCTCGTCGCCGTCACGCACGAGTGCGACTGGCCGCCGTCGGTCGTCGGCAAGCCCGTGGTCACTCGGAGCGTGCAGGACCTCACGGCCGTGTCGTCGCGCGACATCCATGCGCGGGTGACCGCGTCGATGCACGGTGGCTCGTCGTTGTACGAGCTCGATGAGGAGGCGTTGGCCGCGGTCAAGCCGGACCTGATCCTGACCCAGGAGCTGTGCCGGGTGTGCGCAGTGAGCTACCGCGAGGTGAACGAGGTCGCACGCCGGATCGATGCTGGGATCACGGTCGTATCGCTCGAGCCGACCTCGATCGAGGGGATCCTCAACACGATCACCACCGTCGGCGCGATGGCCGAGGTCGAGGATGCCGCGATCGACGTCGTCGAGGCGCTGCGCGAGCGACTCGGGGCCATCGAGCAACGGGTCGCGACGCGTCGCGAGGCCGGTCACCGCGCACCGCGGGTGGTCGGGCTCGAGTGGCTCGACCCACCGTTCGCGGTCGGCCATTGGGTGCCCGAACAGATCCGCCGCGCCGGCGGCTGGGACCTGCTCGGTTCGGACGGCGAGAAGGCGCATCCGACCACGTGGGACGCCGTCGCCGAGGTGGACCCCGAGATGCTGTTCCTGATGCCGTGCGGCTTCCACCTCGCCGACACGGTCCGCAACTGGGCCCGCACCCCGATCCCGCCGTGGCTGGCCGAGCTGCCCGCGGTCCAGCGCGGCGCGGTCTTCGCCGTGGACGGCTCGGCGTACTTCTCGCGGCCGGGTCCGCGGGTCATCGACGGGATCGAGCTCCTCGCCGAGATCATGGATCCGGCCGGGTTCGTGGACATCGCCCCACCCGGCGGCTGGACGCCGGTCCCGGTCGGCTGACCATTGCCCTTCCTCGCGTCGTTCTCGTGCCTGTGGTGCGGCACCGCTCACAAGGTCCGATCGCCGGACGATCTGGAGGGCTGGGCGCAGCTGTGCCCCGACTGCGTCGGCAAGGCCGGTGACAACGGGTTCCTTCGATTTCGCCTGCGCCAGGCATTGACCGAGCGGTCGGCCGCGGCCACGAGCGGCGAAGTGGAGTCGGAGGCGCCGCCTGTGGCCGTCGACGCCCTCGCGACCCCGGCGCTCGGCGCGGCCACCAGGCAGCCGATGGCCGCGTCGCCGCCTGCCGAGGCCGGCTCCCCGAATGCCGCCATCGATGCCGAGCGCTCCATGGTCGACTACTACGAAGCCCGCGCCCCGGAGTACGACGATTGGTACCTGCGCCGCGGCCGCTACGCCCGCGGCGCGATCCACGACGCCGCCTGGCATGCCGAGCTCGACAGCGCCGGCCGCTGGCTCGATGGGTTGAACTGGCGGGGAGAGATCGTGGAGCTGGCCGCCGGGACAGGCTGGTGGTCACCCTTGCTCGCGTCGCGCGGGGAGCTGTCCCTGTACGACGCCTCGCCGGCGGCGCTCGATCGCGCGCGCGAGCGCTTGGTGGCGCACGACCTGCGCGCCCACCTGCACGTGCGCGACGCGTGGGCGGAGCCCGACCGCGCGGTCGACGGGCTGTTCCTGGGCTTCTGGCTCAGCCACGTCCCGCGCGCGCGACTCGGCGAGTTCCTGGCCCTCGCGCGGCGCTGGCTCAAGCCGGACGGGCGCCTGGCCTTCATCGATTCGCTGCCGGACCCCGCGTCCAGCGCGGCCGATCATCCGGAGCCCGCGAACGACCTCTCGCTGCGCCGTCTGGCCGACGGGCGCGAATTCACCATCGTCAAGGTGTTCTACACGCCCGACGAGCTGGCCGATGCTCTCGGGCAGGCGGGCTTCAAGGATGTCGAGGCCACCACGACCGGCCGCTTCTTCCTGACGGTGTCCGCTCGCGCCCCCTGACCGTCACGTAGCGGCCCCGTGAGACGTTCGGGGAGCCCGGCGACCGCGTCGCTATACTCCGGCCGATGTCCCCCCTCGCGAACGCGACGATCGCCACGGTCGGTTCTGGCGTCATGGCCGAAGCCATGATCGCGGGCCTGCTGCGCGGCGCGCTCGTCGAGCCGGGTCGCGTCGTCGCGAGCCACCCTCGAGTCGAGCGACGCGATGCCCTGGAGCGCGAATACGGCATCCGGACCGTGGCCGACAACCTCGCTGCCGTGCGGGAAGCGGACGTGATCCTGCTCGGGATCAAGCCCCAGATGCTCAACCGGGTGGGCCGTGAGATCGGTCCTCACCTGCGTCGCGGTCAGCTCGTCCTGAGCGTCCTCGCGGGTGCCACGACCGCGGCCCTGACCGGGATCCTCGGCCACGACCAGGTCGTCCGGAGCATGCCGAACACGCCCGCCCGCCTCGGCAAGGGTGTGACCGTCTGGTACGCCACGCCGGAGACGACCGAGGAGCAGCGCGCCCAGGCGGCGGCGCTGCTCGGGGCGCTCGGCCTCCAGCTCGAGGTCGACGACGAGAAGATGGTCGCGATGGCCACGGCGGTCAGCGGGACCGGGCCGACCTACGTCTTCCTCGTCATGGAGGCGCTCATCGACGCGGCCGTGCACCTGGGCTTCCCGCGCCACGTCGCCCACGATCTCGTCATCGAGACGCTTGAAGGCTCGACACTCTTCGCGAAGCAATCGGGCATGCACCCGGCCGAGCTGCGAAACATGGTGACGAGCCCGGGCGGCACGTCGGCCGCGGCGTTGCACGAGCTGGAGAGCGGCCGCCTCCGGACCGTGATGTCGGAGGCCGTGTGGGCGGCGTTCCGGCGCACCGTCGAGCTCGGCGACCAGCTGGAATCCAGCCTCGACGTGCCCGCCAAGGATGGTCCGCGCACCCGATGACGGCGCCCTCGACCACGCCGACGACCGACCTTCGCCGCGCCACCCTGGCGGACGCGCGCGCCCTCGATCTGCGTGGCGCCGAACGTGACCTGTGGGCGGACGAGGCCGCCCTCTGGGATCGCCTCATCGCGACCTGGGCGGGTCTCGACGACGCGGCCTGGCACCTGCCCGGTGCAGCGCCGTCGGATGCGGGCGGGCCCGACTGGTCGCTCGCGGAGCACATCGGCCACATCGCCGATTGGCAAGAGCTCGCGGCGGACTACATTCCGGTGGCGATCGGGACGGGCCGCTGGCCGTCGGACGACGACTACGACGGTGGCGACTTCGATCGCTACAACGAACGCCGGCGGGCACCCTGGACGACGTTGTCGGCCGAGGCCATCCTCGCGCGCCTGACCGCCGCCAGGCCCCGCGTGCTGGCGGCCGCGCAGCACCTCACGCCCGAGACCATCCGTGGCCACGAGGCCTGGGGGTGGGTGTACTTCGTCCTGCACGGCCATTACCTCGATCACCTCGCGGTCGTCGAGCCGTGGACTGACAGTCTCCGGCTCCGGCAGGTCGATGGCGACCCGTTCGTCGCCGATCCGCGGGCGCCCGACCATCAAGGCTTCCGTGCGCAGGAGGCGGAGATCGGCGCGCAGTTCGACGCGCTCGTGCGGGCGGTCCCGTCGGCGCGCTGGAGCGAAGACGTCACCCCGGGCTGGACGCTCAAGGATCATGTGGGCCACCTCGCGGACTGGGCCGCGGAAGGCGTCCGTGCCATCGAGGCCTTCCACGCCAGCGGCACCTGGCTGGCCGATCCGGACGAAGGCATCGACGCTTGGAATGAGCGCCACGTCGTCGCGGCGCGCGGCGAGAGCCCCGACGCGGTCCTGGCGCGATACGACGAGGCGAGCGCGGCCATGCTGGCGGCGGTCGAGACCCTCTCGATCGAGGACCTTCGGTCCGCGGACGGCTGGAGCTGGGCGCAGGACTGCCTCCATGGTCACGTTCGCAAGCACCTTGCCATGCTGGGGCGCTGGTGCGTGGTGGCCGACTGGCCCGGAGCCTGATGCCGACCGACCGCAGCCCGGGAGCGGCCACCGGCTCCGCCGGTCTCACGATCGAGGGCATCGTCGCCGTCGAACCGCCCCGGGAGTTCCGCATCAATCCACGGGAGCGCCTGGTCGCTTACACGTCCGAGGTCGCCGGTGCGCGCCAATTGTTCACGCTCTCGCTGCGTGGCACCGGCGCGCCGGCCACACAGATCACCGCGTCAGAGAAGGCGATCGGCGAACCGCAGTGGTCCCCGGACGGCCGACGACTCGCGTTCGTCCGGGACGAGGAGATCTGGATCGTCGAGGCCGACGGGTCCCGGTTCACGAAGGTGGTCCCCAAGCCCGGCGGCGGCCGTGACCCGCAGTGGTCGCCGGATGGCCGGCGGATCGCCTTCGTGTCGCGCCGACGAGGCTGGTCGCAGGTCTGGCTGATCGATGCGCCCGTTCCTCGTCGTGGGCGCCCCCAGCGCGACCCGCGTCCGCCGCAGGCGGTCGCGGTCACGCCCAGCGGCCTCGACGTCGAACGGATGACGTGGTCTCCAGACGGCAGCCGGATGGCCGTCATGGCCCAGCAGGCCCCCGAGGACCTGACAACCTCGCAGATCTCGATCGTCGATGTCGCGACCGGCAAGAGCGAGGTCGTTGCGGGCGAGCGCAGCCACGACACCGGCGCGCAGTGGCTGCCGGACGGGTCGCTGGTCTACGTGTCGGACGCCGACGGGTGGTTCCAGGTCGTCCGCCGCTCCCCGGACGGCCGTGACCGCATCATCCTCACCGACGGCGAGCGGGAGCACGGCGAGCCATCGGGAAGCTACGGGTACGTCCCGCTGCCGTCCCCGGATGGCAGCCGCGTGGTCCACATCGAGGTCCACGACGGCCTGATCGACCTGATCGTGCGCGGTCTGGGCGAGACCGCGCAGGCCAGGCGTGGCCGCGGGCGGCCGCCCAAGACCCCGCGGACCGTGGCTGCGGCCACGAAGGCAGAGCGGATCTCGCCGTGGGACGGTGTCTGGCGGGCCGTCGGCTGGCTGCCCGACGGCGCCTGGGTCGCGGCGATCGGCGAGAGCGAGACCCGGCCGCAGGACCTGTGGCTGCTGCCCGTCCCGGGCGTGGCCCCCGACGGCGCACGCCCGCGCCAGGTGACCGACTCGAGGCCCGCCGTCCTCGCGTCCAGCCTGACCGCGGGCCGCGTACCCGCTGGCGAGCGGATCGCGATCAAGGCCCGCGATGGCCTGCGCATCGAAGGCACCCTGTGGCGGCCGAGCGCCGCGACGGGGAAGCGCAGCGGCAAGCGGGTCCCGACCGTCATCTACCCGCACGGCGGACCGACCTGGCAGGCGTACCGCAGCTTCCAGCCGTTCAAGCTGCTGCTGGCACGCGAGGGCTTCGCCTTCCTGGACGTCGACTTCCGCGGATCCACGGGCTATGGCCGCGCGTTCCGGCAGGCCAATCACGGCGAGTGGGGCCACGCCGACGTCCACGACCTCATCGACGCCGGCCGCTGGGCGCAGGGACAGCCCTGGTCCGACGGTCGCCTCGCGATCTTTGGCGGATCGTACGGTGGCTACATGGTCCTGTGCGCGCTCGTCGAGGAGCCCGAGATGTTCGCGGCGGGCATCGACCTGTATGGCGATTCCGAGATCGCGGAGAGCTTCCGCCATGGCGACCGGCCGGGACGCCTGGACCTGCTCAAGATGATGGGCACCCCCGACGACCCGGCACTGACGGAGCTCTTCCGGCGCGGCTCCCCGGTCTACCGAGCCGAGCGGATCGAGGCGCCTCTGTTGCTCCTGCACGGCCGCAAGGACAAGCGCGTCGTCCCGCTGATGACCGAGCGGATGGTCGAGGCGCTCGAGATCGAGGGCAAGACCCACGAGGTCCACTGGTATGACGACGAGGGCCACGGCTGGGAGCGCCGCGAAAACCGACGCGACGCCTTCGAGCGGATCGTCCGGTTCCTGCGGACACACGTCCTCGGGGAGCCGCCGACCGAGACCGACGACACGAAGTGAGCTCGAGCCGGCGGTCGCGCGGCGTGGCCCCCGCGTTGCTCGCTCTGGTGCTGTCCTTCGCCGGTGTGGCTTGCGGCTCGCCCGGCGCAGACCCCGTTAGAACCGGCGATCCCGCCAACGGCATCACGGTCGACAACGCGACGGACGTCACGGTGCGCATCCTCTACGAGAGCCCAGACGGCGGATCGGAGTCGCTCACCGAGCTCGCGTCCGGCCAGCAGATCGTGATCGACCAGATCTTTGCCGGACGGGACGGACTTTGTCGCACGGGCCGGCTCGTGGCCAACGACCAGCAAGGCGCCGAGCTCGACGAGCTGTACCTGGTCTGCCGCGGGGGCACCTGGACGATCGAGGCGTCCTAGTCCACGACGAGCCGGTCCCCCGGACCCAGGTCCGCGAATGCGCCGGGTGGTGCCTCGATCGCCCACCGATACGATCCCTCGGCGCGGTACAGCGGGCACGGCGGCGTCATGCACGGCGCCATCGCCGCGAGGCTCACGAGGGCACCGGTCGCGTCGAACCACGCGATGTCGATGGGATACGGCACTCCTTCCATCGTGAAGGCCGCCCCGCCGAGGCTGACGTCCTGGTCCGGGTCGAACAGCATCCCGTCGACATCGCCGAAACCCGGCAGGCCGCGCATCCCGTCGCCACTGCCCTCGTAGACGGTCCACGGCTCGCCCCCGATGCTCACGGTCCGGACGGGACGTGGGCTGCACCCACCGACGGCGAGCATCGCGAGCATCAGCACCAGGATCGCGATCGTGCCCGCCCGCATCAGCCCGTGCGTTCATCGCTCGGCGGTCGGTTCGATCCCGATCCCGCATCGTCTCGCGGGATGACGCTGATCGACCCGTCGGTCTCGAGCACGGCCAGCCTGACATCCTCAGGCCCGACGAGGCCGTGCGACCGGATCGCCGCACGAACCTCCTCGGTCTCGAGGCCCTCCTCCTTGATCGCCCTGGCCAGCAGTCGCCCGTCGCGCACGAGCAGACGCGGCTCGCCTTCGATCGCCTTGCTCAGGGTCTTGGATCGCTTGGCCACGGCTTTGAGGCCGAAGTCCATGGCCAGCAGCGTCACGACCGCGATGAGGCCGCCCCACAGCGTCGTGTTCTCGCCGACCATCGAGTTCTGGACCGCGTCGCTGATGACGAGGATGACCACCAGCTCGAGGACGGACATCTGGCCGACCTCGCGCTTGCCGGACACGCGCAGGGCCAACACGACGAAGACATAGACGATGGCGGTCCGCAGCACCACCTCGGGAAGACTGGAGCCGATCTCCGGAAGCGATGGCATCGCAGCGAATCTAATCGCTCCGCCCCGGGGTCGGCGCTGCACCGTCGCATGCCCGGGGAATCCAAGAGCGGCCGTCTGGGCAGACGACCGCTCAAGAGGCTGGCGGGACCCGCCCCAGCGGGTCCTTGGTATTCGATCGGGTGTCAGGGTCCCCAGCGCCGGCCGGCCATCAGCACGAGGCTCGAGCTGGCCAGGACGGACAGGAACATGACGATCCGGAAGGTCTGGTTCTTGAATGTGTTCATGGGTGGCGTCCCCTTGGGCTCACTTGGGAGTGCGCTCTGCGTGCCCCCGTACCAGAAACCTACGGCCGACCGGGTCGATAGGCCATAGGCCATCGGTACTGGTACGACTAGCCGGTTTGGGTAGGCCTTTGGCGCATCCCCAAGGCGATGACCACGACCACGCCGAGACCGATGAGCACGTCACCGATGCTGAAGACGTTCGCGAACGGGACCCACGGGGGCAACGTGAAGATGTCCGTCAACGGCCGAAGTACCGGGTCCGACATGACCGCGCTGTTGGAAAACCCGGCGGCTTCCGGCTCCAGAGCCGCCACCGCCTCGGGTGAGGCCGGCATCACTCCGCCGTTGACCAGGATGGCCAGGAGGTTGCTGGCGGCCCCGAGCGCGACGAGGGGGATTCCCGGGATGCGGAGGTTTCGGAGGACCGCGATGAGCACCGCTGCCGTCGAGGCCAGGTAGATCGGCGTTCCGGCTGCGCCGATCGTCGCGGCCACGGGCTCGGCGAAGAGCAGCACCTGGACGAGGAGGCCCGCGAGCGCGAGCCAGCCCCAGCGGAAGGGGATGTCCGCGAGCCCCTGGAGGCGGCCACCGAGCAGGTAGCCGGCGATGATCCCGATCGGGATGGCGTAGAGGATGAACACGGCCGGAGTGCTAGCGGCCGGCCGCCGCCAGGATCCCCTCCAGCTGGACGATGTGCTCCTCGCCGTGCCCGATGACGAACCGCTCCGCGATGGCCCCGACGGGCATCTCGCCCAGGCGCGGGTGCTGGCCGATCCTGGCTGCGTCCGTCTCGGTGAGGGTCGGCAATCGTTCCATCCACCCATGCAGCCCAGCGTCGATCCGCGCGAACAGCACCCGCAACGGCAGCGATCGGTCGCGGGCGATCAACCCGATGCGCGAGGCGTCATCCGCGATCCGGCCGAATGGCACCGGAGCCCCGCCCTCGCCGTCCACGACCCGCTCCAGCTCGCCGAGCCAGAAGGGGAGCATCTCGGCGACATGGGCAAGGACCTCGCGCGGACCCCACGACGCCTCGGGTTCCGTGCCGAAGTGTTCGGCCAGCGGCCAAGGCTCACCGGCGGCGACACGCGAAGCCAGGGCCGCGTACGCGGCGCGGGTATCGGCGAGTCGATCCAGGTCGGAGGGCAGATCGGCGGTCGTCATGGTCGCCAGTGTCGCACGTGGGGCGTACGATGACGTCACTGATCCACGCCCGGGCTGGCCACGGTCGTCGGACGCGAGGCCCCGGGCCGGAACCGCCTGCAGCGGAGATGTGCGATGACCGAGACGCTGCCGCGCGGGGCCGCCAACCAGGCGGGCGCCCGCGTGGATGCCGATGCGTATGCCAAGGCCGCCGATTTCCTGCCGATCGACGGCATCGACCACGTGGAATTCTGGGTCGGGAACGCCAGGCAGGCGGCGGCCTACTACCGGGCGTTGTGGGGCTTCACGCCCGTTGCGTTCAGCGGCCTCGAGACGAAGGTGCGCGACCGGGCGAGCTACGTGATGGTCCAGAACGGGATCCGATTCGTGTTCACGGCGCCCCTGACCCCGGATGGCGAGATCGCCGAGCATGTCCGCGAGCATGGCGATGGCGTCCACGACATCGCGTTCGCCGTCGCGGACGTCGAGTCGGCATGGCGCGAGACCACGACGCGCGGCGCGGCCTCGGCCATGAAGCCGACCGAGATCGATGGCGGGGAGGACGGGATCCTCCGCCGCGCGTCCATCCGGACGTATGGGGAGACGCTCCATTCGTTCGTAGACCGGCGTGACTATCACGGCATCTTCGCGCCTGGTTTCCGGAAGGTGGCGAAGCCGGCGCGCGCGGCGGGCGGGCTGAGCCTGCTCGAGGTCGATCACTGCGTCGGTAACGTCGGCCTGGGGGAGATGGACAAGTTCGTCGACTACTACCGGGACGTGCTGGGCTTCGCCCAGTTGATCCACTACGACGACAAGGTCATCCACACCGACTACAGCGCGCTGATGTCCAAGGTCATGACCAATGGCAACGGCCGGATCAAGTTCCCTATCAACGAGCCCGCCTCCGGCAAGAAGAAGAGCCAGATCCAGGAGTACCTCGACTGGTATCGATCGCCCGGCTGCCAGCACATCGCGCTGCGCACCGAGGACATCGTCGGCACGGTCCGGCAGCTGCGCGAGAACGGGGTCGAGTTCCTCGGCCTGCCACACGAGTACTACGCGACGCTGGCGGATCGCGTCGGCGACGTCGGCGTGCCCATCGACACGCTCGAGGAGCTCGGGATCGAGGCCGACCGCGACGAAGAGGGCTACCTACTCCAGATCTTCACGCGACCGGTCCAGGATCGCCCGACGTTCTTCTTCGAGATCATCGAGCGCCACGGCTCGCGCGGCTTCGGGGTCGGCAACTTCAAGGCCCTCTTCGAGGCGATCGAGCGCGAGCAGGAGAAGCGCGGCAACCTCTAGCCTTCCGCCCGGGTCACCGGTGGCGCTATCCTCGGCCGGTCCGCCCAGCAACCGGAGGGTTCGATGGAAGCGTTCTACTCCTGGTTCGTCGTCGCCCACCTCGTCGGGCTCGTCGTGTTCGCGATCAGCCACGGCGCATCGGCGTTCATGTCGTTCCGGGTCCGGAACGAGCGAGACCCGGTCGTCGTGGACGCGCTCCTGAAGGTCGGCGGGATCGCGGTCGGACCGATGTACATCGGTCTGCTGCTCCTGGTCGTCGGTGGCCTGGGGGCTGCCGCCGGAGCCAACCTTTGGGGACAGCCCTGGATCATCGCGTCGATGGTTGTCCTCGTCGTGGTGCTCGTCGTGATGTGGGCCGTTGCCTCGCCGTACTACATGGGTTTGCGCAAGGCGCTCGAGGAACGCGGACCGGATGGCCGTCCCACCATGGAACCTGCCGCTCTCGCGGTGATGCTCGATACGCGGCGACCCGAGATCTTGGCCCTGGTGGGAACCGTCGGGCTGGTTCTGCTCGTCTGGCTGATGGTCATCAAGCCCGGTTGAGGCCGGCCATCGTCGGTGTCGATCAGCCCCGGAGCATCTCCATGCGTCATCGAGTCATCTTGCTCATCGGTCTGGCGGCCACGCTCGCCGGGTGTTCGCTGATCGGCGGCGACACAGCGAATGGCGGACTCGGCGATACGTCCTGGACCGTGGTCTCGATCGCCGGGCAGCCCACGATCCCCGATGCGCGTCCGACGATGGCCTTCACCCCCGAAGGAGCCGTGAGCGGGAGCGGCGGCTGCAACCAGTACTCCGGCAGCTTCCACACCGACGGCGACCGGATCACCATCGGCCCGGTGTCGTCCACGCTTATGGGTTGCGAGGATGAGCGCGGGCGGCAGGAGACGGCGTTCCTGGCCGGGTTACAGGGTGCGACGACGTGGCGGCAGGCCCAGGACGGGAACCTGGTGCTCGAAGGGGCCGGGGAGATCGTCGCGCAGCCCGGGCTGGCCGAGGGGCCGCCGGGCGCCATGGGCTCGGACTAGGCCATCAGCGGTGATCTCGCCAGCCGAAGACAGGCGACCGAAGGTGGACGAACGGTCTACTGTTGCCCCTGCGCGGATGATCCAGAAGCTCGGCTGACCGAGTGCCGCGTACCTCCAGGAGATCCATCGTGCGAACTGCAGTCGTCGTCCTCGTCGTCGCAGCGCTCACCCTGGTCGGCTGTTCGCAGCCCGCGGCCTCCGCGGCCCCTTCGGCGGCCGGCCCACCCACCGAGTTGCCCGGTACGTCCTGGGTCCTCCAGGGCATCTCCGGGGCCGAGCTCGGCACGGGAGTGCCGACGATCGAGTTCGGGACCGATGGCACCGTGTCGGGGTCGGCGGGTTGCAATACATTCAACGGCACCTACACCGTGGACGGGTCGTCGATCAGCTTCGGGCCGCTTGCGACGACGAAGATGGCCTGTCCTGTCGCGGACACGGCCGTAGAAACCGCATTCCTGGCAGGCCTGGCCGGCGCGAAGACCTGGTCGATCCAGGCCTTGTTCCTCACCCTCGAGGGCGTTGCCAAGATGACCTTCACGCCGGCCTGACCGACTCGTGCGCCTGGCCCACGTGCGTGAACGTCACGCCCCGGCCGGTGCCCGGTGGCGGCTGGCGGCGGCACTGGACGACCCGCCGACCCGCTGGCTCGACCTGGAGGCCGCGCGCCGCAGGATCGTCGCCGCGAGACCGGAACGCGCCCACGACGCCGTCATGTTCCGCCAGCCGGTCACGACGCTCGACGATCACCTCGCGCGCGGCCTGCGCGTCGCGGCCCTCGCCGACCTGACCGACGGGTTCCAGGCCCGCGGCGACGATGACGAGGCGGTCGGACGCGGAGCGGATCTCGTCTTTGGCTCACCGCTGCTGGCCCCGCCATCGGTCCGAGACGGCTATGGCTTCGAGGGTCACGTGCGCACGATGTGGGAGCGGCGCGGCGGCGAGGTCCCCGAGGCCTGGTACCGCCTGGCCGTCTTCTATTTCTCCAACGTCTCCGAGATTCGCGGGCCGGGCGATCCAGTGTGGGCGCCGCGCGGATCCGAGGAGCTGGATTACGAGCTGGAGATCGCGGCGCTCATCGACACGCCCGTCCGTGATCTGTCACCCGAGCGCGCCGCAGAAGCGATCGGCGGCTACACGATCTTCAACGACTGGTCGGCACGCGACCTCCAGCGTGACGAGACGACGGTTCGCCTCGGGCCCGCCAAGGGCAAGGACTTCGCGAGCTCGTTCGGCCCGTGGTTGGTCACGCCCGATGAGGTCGAGGACGCGCGCTCCCAGCGTGGCTTCGATCTCGCGATGACGGCGTCGGTGAACGGCGTCGAGACATCGCGCGGCCGATGGTCGGATGCGGTCCACGGCCTGACCGACATCACCGCGCGGGCGTCCTCAGACGCGCTGCTCAGACCAGGCGATCTGATCGGGTCGGGAACGGTCGGCACGGGCTGTCTGCTTGAAGCGCGGGAAGCAACGCTGGGGCGCTACCTGCAGCCCGGCGATGAGGTCACGCTCGAAGTCGAGCGCCTCGGGGCGCTTGTGACGCCGGTCATCGAGCGCCCCGGCTGAGCCGGCCGCCGACATGTGATGATGCCGCCGTGGCGGCGGTGCACGCATTCCAGATCGAGCCCATGACGCCGGCCGACTGGCCGACCGTCCGCCGGATCTATGCGGAAGGCATCGCGACCGGCGACGCCACGCTGGAGCGCGAGGCGCCCGACTGGGACCACTTCGATCGATCCCACCGGCCGGATTGCCGGCTGGTGGCGCGCGAGTCGTCGCGCTCGCCGGTCCTGGGCTGGGTCGCGCTGACAGCGTACTCATCGCGCCGCGTGTACAGCGGCGTCGCGTGGGAGAGCGTGTACGTCGCGGCCGAAGCTCGTGGCCGGGGCGTGGGCCGGGCGCTGCTCGAGGCGGTCATCCCGGCCGCGGAGC
The DNA here is from genome assembly GCA_029240655.1 of Chloroflexota bacterium. Lineage (GTDB taxonomy): Bacteria > Chloroflexota > Limnocylindria > Limnocylindrales > CSP1-4 > SPCO01. Next base: position 1,245 of record JARDZW010000031.1, on the reverse strand, counting down.
AGGCGGGCTTCTGGACGCTCCTGGCCGGCGTCATGGCCGAGAACACGGCCAGTCTTCGGCTCCACGAAGCCGTCGGCTTCCGGCGGGTCGGGGTCCAGCGGGCCTTGGGGCGCGACCCTGGTGGGCGCTGGCGGGACGTCGTTCTGCTGGAGTACCGCTCGCCGCGCCAGCACTGATGACCTCGGTCAGGGCAGCTCGTCAGAGCCCAAGTCGCGCGGCGATGGCCGCAGCCTCGGTCCGGCTGGCGACGCCGAGCTTGCCGAGGATGTTCGACACGTGGACGCCAGCCGTGTTCTCGCTGATGAACAGGAGCTCGGCGATGCGCTTGTTCGTGTGGCCGGCAGCGATCAGCGGAAGCACCTCCCGCTCGCGCCGGGTCAGCCCCAGGCCGTCGAGCGCCACCGCCGCGGTGGCCTCCGGTCCCGGCACGGGACCGACCGCCTCCCCTCCGGTTCCGGTGGTCCCCCGCGTCACGGTCGCGACGATCTCCTCGATCGGGACCCGTGCCCGACGCGCGAGTCCATCGACCCAGTCGCGGAGTGGTGCCGCGCCAAGCCGTTGGGCGGCCGCGTGTGCTTCTGCCACGGCCACGACCGAATCCGGTCGAGGAGCACGCGCCTCGAGCAGGGCTTCCGCGAGTCGAAAGCGCGTGTAGGCCCGCGGCCAGGCGATCCCTGCCTGGTCCGCTGCCGCGACGGCCGCGCGCCAGGCATCGGGATCCGGCACGCCGGTGGCGCGCACGGTCTCCGCCGTCGCCAAGGCGGTCATGCTCGCGACCCGGCCACCGAAGGCCGCGGTTCCCGGAGCTGCCTGACTCACCTCCTGGAGGAAGGCAAGCGGGACCCGGCCTCGCTCCGCAGCGGCCGCAGCGGCGGCCTCGTCACGATGCGCGCGGGCCAGCCCTGCGGCATCGGCCTCGGCGCGGACGGCGACGGCCGCGAGCTCGAGGGCATAGAAGCGGTCCTGCGTACGCGACAGCCGTTCCAATCCCCCGGTCGCGGTCGCCGCGGCGGAGATCGGATCGTGCTCGGTCAGGGCGAGCTCGGCCAGGCCGAGATAGATGGGCCCGGTGAACTGCGCCTCCTGGAGTGGATCGACCAGCGCCTTCCCGTCCTTGAGCAGAGCCGCGGCGTCGGCGTGCCGGCCGCGTCGGACGAGGAATGTGCCACCCGAGGCGATCCTGGCGATCCGATTGACCCCCAGCTGTTCGTCGCTGAGCAGCTCGTCGATCATCCGGTCGGCGTC
>JARDZW010000005.1 GCA_029240655.1 Chloroflexota bacterium | reverse complement strand
GTAGCGGACGCTCTGGTCGAATGGGTGGAAGTTCGGGCCGCCACCCGGCTGCTGGAGGGGGATGTAGTTGGCCACGATCGTCAGCTTGGTCGGATCGTTAGGGCTGACGAACGCGTAGAGGTCGGTGTTGTCGGCGGACGGATCGCCGCTGATCAACGGGGCCTCCCGATGGCTGGACGCGAACACGCCCGAGACGGACGATGCCGCGATGAGCAGGGCGCCGCCGAGGGCGACGACCTTGGAACGTCTGGACACGACAAATCTCTCCCGATGTGACTGGGGTGATGCGATCCTCCCCATCGGATCGCGGCTTGGGGACTGACGGGACTCGGCGGTCGCGACTTCACCGTTTACCGTCCAGCGGTGGTTCGCGGGTGGCGCCCGGTCGGATGAATCGGGTGCCCGCTGACGCTCAGGGCTCGATCTGGTCGAGAAGCCGGCGCGCCTCGATGACATCGGTCGCGGAGAAGCCAGGGTCCGTCTGAAGCGCCCCCTCGAGGTGGCGGCGAGCCGCGACCTCGTCGCCGCGGGCCAGCGCGATGGCCCCGGCGTGATAGGCGAACCGCGGATCCCGCGAGCCAAGGCGCAAGGCCTCCTGGACCCGCTCCCACGCCTCGTCGTCCTGGCCGTCGCGATGCAGTGCCCATCCGAGGGCATCCGCGGCACGGACGGTCGGGGCGGCCGCATACGCCGCGTCGGCCAGCATCAGGGCTGTGGTCGCGTCGCCGTGGTCGGCCTCGAACACGGCGAGGTCAAGGTCGACGACGACGCCGCCGGCCCCCAGCAACGCGATCTGTGCCCGGGCCAGGCCGTACTGCTTCCGGGCATCCGCTGGGTTCCCCGCCGCTTCCAGGGTCTCGCCGAGCGCGATGACGTATTCCGGCAGCGGCAGGATCTCGACGGCGCGCTCGAACAGGGCTTGTGCCGCGATGAGGTCGCCGGCAGCGACGGCGAGCCGACCCAGGCCGGCGAGGGAGGGCGCGTGCTGCGGGACCAGCCGCAGGGCTTCCTCGTAGGCGTCACGAGCGGCGGCCTGGTCGCCGCGCTGCTGCTGGAGCTGGCCGACCAGGGCCAGCGCGAATGCCGTGTTCTCCGGCGCGAGACCTGGTGACGCGGCTGCTCGTTGCATCGCCTCGAGCGCACCCGGCAGGTCACCGTGCAGCTCGCGGACGTACGACAGTCGGGCGAGGCTCGTGAGATCCGCCGACTGCTCGACCAGGCGATCGACCGCATCGGATGCGTCCTCGTACCGTCCGAGCTCGATGAGGGCGTCGACGACGACGGCGCGCGCGCCCGATGACGACGGGTCGATCGCGGTCGCCGACTCGCCGATCTCGAGCGCCTCCGCGAACTCGTGCTTGCCGAGCGCGATCCCGCCGAGCCCGACCAGCGGCAACGCGTCGTCGGGGCGGAGCCGACGGGCCGCCTGCAGCGCGGATCCCGCAGCCGGATAGAGCGACGGGTCTGCCGTCTCGCGGATCCGTTGCACCAGCGCGAGGCCCAGCTGGAGCTGCGCCTCCCCGTCATCGGGGTCCTCGGCTACGCGCGCGGCGAAGAACTCGATGAGGCCCTGGGTCGGCGGCACGGTTGGCGGTGCTGTGGGCGGAGCCACAGGCGTGGACGCGGGCGTCGGCATGGGCGTCGCCGGCCGCGGCGAGCTCCCGGTCCCGGCGGCTCCGCCGGCGATGGATGGTGCCGAACCACCACACGCCGCGATCAACAACACGCCCGAGAGCAGGGCGGCAAGGCGGCTCGACCAGGGCGCGATACCACGCGGCGTCCACAGCATCATGGTCACGGGTACGGGAAACCGATGCTGTCGGATGACTCGACGGTCATCCGGACGACCCTCAGCCGAGCACGCGACCCGGGTTCAGCAGACCCTGAGGGTCCAGCGCAGCCTTGATCGCCCGCATCACCCGAACCGCGTCCGGGCCGCGCTGCGCCTCCAGCCACGCGACCCGGGCCGAGCCGATGCCGTGCTCCCCGGTCACCGTGCCACCGAGATCGATGGCGGCTTGGTACAGGTCCGCCTGGACGGCCTTGGTGATCGCGGCGCCTCTGGGATCGCCGCGCTCCAGGACGAGATCGGGGTGGAGGTTCCCATCGCCGGCGTGCCCGAACGTCCCGATCCGGACGTCGTGCTTGGCCGCGATCCGCTCGATCTCGCGCAGCATGTCCGGGACCCGCGATCGCGGGACCCCGACGTCCTCCATCTTCACGTCGCCGAGCTTCTCGAGCGCCCAGTGCGCGGCCCGGCGCGCCTGGCGGAGCAGGTCAGCCTCGGCGACGTCGCGCGAGCGGACGGTGGTCGTGGCGCCGGCGGCCGTGCACGCCGCCTCTCCTCGGGCAAGCTCGTCGTCGGCGGCCGCGCCAGGCATGTCGGACTCGATCATCAGCATTGCCGCCGCATCGCGGTCGAGGCCCAGGCTGTGCATGTCGTCGACGGCCCGGATCGTGAACCGATCCATGAGCTCCAGGGTGACCGGGGACAGCCCTGCCGCCGCGATCGCCGCCACGCCCTCGCCGGCCGACTCGAGCGTCGGGAAGAATGCGAGCAGCGTGGCGCGCGGTGCGGGCGCGGGTCGGAGCCGGAGGGTGGCCTCCGTGATCAACGCGAGCGTGCCCTGTGACCCGACGATCAGGTGCGTCAGCGAGTAGCCGGCCACGTCCTTGATGTTCTTGCCGCCGGTCCGGATGACGGCGCCGTCAGCCATCACGACCTCGAGCGAGAGCACAGCGTCGCGGGTCTGGCCGTACTTGACGCAGCACAGGCCACCGGCGTTCGTCCCCAGATTGCCGCCGATCGAGCACATCTCGAAGCTCGCGGGATCTGGCGCATAGAACAGCCCGTGCTCCGCGACCGCGGCCTTGAGCGTCGCGTTGATGACCCCGGGCTGGGTGACGACGCACAGGTTCTCCACGTCGATCTCGAGGATCCGGTCCATCGCGGTGAACGCGATCGTCAGCGCGCCCTCGAGCCCGGTGGCGCCCCCGCTCAGCCCGGAGCCCGCGCCACGCGGCACGATCGGGATGTCGTGCTCGGCACAGACCTTCACGAGCTCGGCGACTTCGGCGGTCGTCGTCGGCAACGCGACGGCGCCGGGCAGACCGGTCGGCAGGTATTCGGTCTCGTCGCGTCGGTACGCCTCGCGATCGGTCGCATCGGTCAGCACGCGCAGGCCGGGGATGCGGGCTCGGACGGTGTCGAGGAACGGTTCGGTGACGGTGCCCGTGGCCATGGCGGTGAGTGTAGGCGGACCATCGGCCCGTGGGCCGATTGGACCAGCGCGCGTACGATGTCCCCAGATGACCGAGCGTCCCCAGGGTCCACGAAGCCTGCCCATCACGCTCGCGGCCGTCATCGTCGCGAGCCTGTTCACGCTGGCGCCGGGCTCCACGCGCCCCGCCGTTGCGGCTCACCCGGAAGCCGCGCCGCCGTCACTCGCGTCGCCCGCGACCGTCGTCGGCCCAAGCGCCGTCACCCCCGGGAGCGTCAACCGAACGAGCGTCAACCTGAACGCCTCGTACGCCGTCACGCTCGCGCTGCGCTACGGGTCGCGGGCGTTCTCGGTCGATTCGACCGCGACCATCACGAACACCTCCGGTGCTTCGATCGACCGGATCGAGCTCAACACGATCGCCGCCCGTCTCGGCGGCATGACGCTGCGCTACGTCCAGGTGGACGGGGTCAACGTCGCTCGCCGCGTCAAGGACCAGACGATCATCGTGCCCCTGGGTGGCATCCTGGCCGCCGGGGCGACGGTCAAGGTCCGTGTCAAGTACCACGCCACCCTCCGGTCGAGCCTCGCCGGCTCGAACTGGCTGTTCACGAAGGTCAATGGCATCGTCGATGCCTATCGCTGGATCCCGTGGGTCAGCCGCGAGACGCCCTTCAGCCGACCGAACCACGGTGACCCGTTCGTCACGCCCGTCAGCCCGTTGGTCCAGCTCAGGATCGTGACGGACCGCACGCTGCGCTTCGCCATCAACGCGAACCGGATGTCCGTCTCGGCGAACGGCCTCACGCAGACCTTCGAGGCCCGTAACGTCCGCGACGTGACGATCACGGCCGCGCCCGACTTCCGCACCCGGACGACCTACGTGGGCAAGATCCAGGTCCGCTATTTCTACCGGTCCGGATCGAACGCTGCGACGATCCTCGACGCCGCCGCGGACGCCATCCGCGCCTACCAGGCACGCGTGGGTCCCTACCCGTACACGACGTTCAAGGTCGCCCAATCGGCCGGCGGGTACGGGATGGAGTCACCGGGCATGATCTGGATCCCGTATGGCCATGGCAGCGCGAACCTGCGCTACCTCGTATCGCACGAGGCGGCCCACCAGTGGTTCTACAGCCTCGTCGGCAACGACCAGGCCCGCCAGCCGTTCGCGGACGAGGCCACGGCGGACTTCCTCGCTCGTGAGATCACGCGGACGCGACGTGGCTCGCGCTGCTCGACCGGACTCCTCGACCGGTCGATCTACAGCTACTCGAGTGCCTGCTACTACGAGATCGTCTACATCCAGGGCGGCAACCTGCTCAACGAGGCGCGCCGGCGGATGGGTTCGACGGCGTTCTGGGCGGCGCTGCGCAAGTACGTCGCGGCGCATCGCTTCGGCCTGACGGGCACGAGCACGCTGCTCCGAACGCTCGACAACTCGACGTCGGTCGATCTCTCGAAGCTGTTCCGACCGCGGTTCCCCAAGTACTATTGACCGACGCGGCGGTCCGCGGCGATCGCCTGCGGCATCTGCCGGAACGCGGCCGGCAGCAGCGGGGTCCATGCCCGCCAGCCCGCCACGAGCCAGCCGGCCACGAGCCGTTCGCGCCACCCCCAGCGCAGACGGTAGCCCTCGCGGACGGTCGGTGGCAGGAGGCCGATGGCCGGCCAGAGCGTCCAGCCGTACGCGCGTGGATCGAGCGGCAGGCGTGCCAGCAGCCCGGGGAGTGGCGGGTTGAGGATCGTGGCCGCGAGCTCGCGAGCCGTGTCCGTGACGTGGACTCCGCCTCCCGGGGCCAGCCGTTCCGCCATGTACGCATCGAACGCGTCGAGGGTGGGCGGCAAGAGCCGGTCGGTCACTCCAAAGGCCCTCGCGATCGGCAGCGTCTCCTCGTAGAACCGCGCAGCCCTCTCCCGCGACAACGGTCCCAGCCACGCATCGTTGCCGACGATCGTCGAGTCGATGAGCGTGGCGTGGACCCATAGCGAGAGGACGGGATCGCGCGCGGAGTAGCCGGCACCTCGGATCCCGCGGTGCAGCGCGTTCAGCCGCCGGATCTCGCCGCGCGCCGCGGACAGCGAGCCGTAGATGATGCGCTCGTAGCTGCGGAGCGTGCCGTCCAGACGGCGCCACGGATCCTCCCGGAAATCCGAGTGCTCATCGACGCCAGCGGCCACGGCCGGGTCGGCGAGCTGGAGCAGCAGGGCGCGCGGGCCCACGCCAAGGATCAGCATGGCCTCGCGGTCGAGCTGCCACGCCTCCGATCCCGGCCCGAACATCCCGATGGCCTCGGCCTGCGTATCCATGCGGGCACGATATCCCGGGAACCACGGAGGACGCTGATGGGACGTTGGGGCGCCGATTTCGAGCCGGCCCGCGTCGCTTCGCTCGAGACGCGGATGTGGAAGGCCTACTACCGACGCCAGCCAGTCCGCTTGTTCGGCCTGTTGGTGCTGGCGCTTCGCGAACAGGCCCGGGTGTCGTGGCTGCGCGCGCTGCGGGCCAGCCTGCACCTGACGAGGGCTGCGGCCGGTTTCGCCAGGGCCGGCGGCGACTACGAGCGGTTCGCACCGGACATCGGCCGGGCCTATCGACTGCTAGGGCTGCCGGCGTCCGTGGATGCGGACGAGGTCGGCCGGCGCGAGCTGCGCTGGTGGGTGGTCCGCCGGGAGATCGGCGTCACCGCGGGCGAGGCGGCTGGCGCGGCGATCGCGGACCTGTATGCCGCGATCTACGAGGTCCCGCGGGAGCGCATCGCTGAGGCGGCCCGGCTACGTGGGCTGGCGGCCGAGGTCCGCGATCGCGGCGCCGCCGACGATCCGGATGGCGCGCGCGGCGAGGGTTCCTCCTACTGGCCGGAGGTCGCGCACCTGCTCGACGTCTCGTACCAACGCCTGCGCGCAGATCTGGATGGTGCGGGCGTGCCAGTGACCGCGGGGGCGAGCCTCAGCGATCGTCCGGCCGGCGGCCGATGAGCCACCACGCCGCGGGAAAGATGCCGGCCGCCACGGCCAGCTTGGCCGCGTCCCAGACGAGGAACTTGGTCATCCCTTCGGCAACCGCCGTCTCCCATGGCAGGCCCGTCGCCGCCTTGAGCCAGGGCACGCCGATCGCGTAGATGATCGCGGTCCCGATCGTCATCGCGGCGAGCGACCCGCCGATACGCCGATCCCAGCCGAGCTCCGCCAGCCGCCCGACCACCGCCGCGGCGACGACGAAACCGATCAGGTAGCCACCGGTCGCGCCCTGGATGATCGCGAACCCTGCCTTGTCCTGCGCGTACACGGGCACGCCGATCGCTCCGATCGCGACGTAGAGCAGGAGCGCAGCCGCACCGCGCCGGAAGCCCAGGGCTCCGCCCACGACCAACACACCGAAGGTCTGGGCGGTGAACGGCACGGGCGTCGTCGGGATGACGATCCGGGCGCATAGGATGACGAACAACGTGCCGGCGGCGATGAGCACCACGTGCCGGAGGCGAGTTCCCAGGCGTTCGCCGACGCTGATCGGGACCAGGAAGTCGGCGAGGGTGATGCCGCGCTCGGCGGCAGTACTGCGGTCCAGCCGCGGAATGGCGATCGTCATCGAGGCTCCGTAGGTCGTCGCGCTGGGGCGCGCACTGGATGCCCGGAGTCTAGCACCGGCGTCGTGACCGCCGAGACCCGGCCAGACCGGATGGGTCGACTATTCGTAGCCGACGGCACGCACGATGGAGACGCCGCTGGCGAGGCGCGCGGGGTAGGCGGCGGCGAGCATCGCGAGGACCACGCCCAGCACCAGGGCGGCCACCACCGCCGGCCACGGCACGGCCGTCGCGATCTCGAGGCGGCCGCCAGCCAGGACGACCATCAGGGCGCCAACGGCAAGGCCGGCCACGACCCCGCAGATGGCGCCGACGAGGCCCGTGATCCCGGCTTCGACCACGACCGAACGCCAGACCTGCCGACGGGTCATGCCGGCCGCCCGCAGCACGCCGATCTCGCGCACTCGCTCGAAGACGTTCATCGTGAGGGTGTTGACGATGCCCAGGGCCGCGACGACGACGGCGACCAGCGCGAGGACATCGAACAGTCCGAATACGCGATCGAGGGCCTGGCCGATGGCGCCTTCGATGCGCCCGAGGGCGGTCGGTTCGAGCGCGACCGAACGCGCGACGGACGCGAGCTCCGCGCGGTCGGCGGCGGTCGCCGACGGCACGAAGCGCACGGCGAAGGCATCAGCGCCGGCCACGCCCAGCTTTTCCGCGTCGGACCAGCCCACGATCACGGCCTCACCGGCCGGACCGGGCAGGGTGCGCTCGGTGATGCCGGCGACCCGCAGCTTCAGGACGGAACCGTCCGCGGCCGTCGCTTCGACCGTCTTGCCGAGCTCCAGGCCGTCGCGTGCCGCGACGCCCGACGGGACGATCATGGCTCCGCCGGCATCGATCGCCGCAAGGGCCAGCTCACGGCCGCCCAGGACGAACCGGAGCCGGCCGTCGTTCCTGATGTCCCCGCCGACCATCGCGACGGCGTCCGTCCGCACGCCATCGATGGCGAGGGCGAAGGAGCCGATCGGACTGACCGAGGCGACGCCCGGCGTGACGAGCACGTCTTCGAGCTCGTCGAGGCCACGCGGGAAGATGGAGGTGAGCACGAGCTCGCCTGGCACGACGTCGGCGATCCAGGCGCTCGCCGCATTCCGGGCATGCTGTCCCACGCCCCCGAGCGCCACGATCATCGCCAGCCCGATCGTGAGAGCACCGACCGTCAGCGCGGCCCGGCTGCGGTCGCGCAGCAGCGACGCCCGCGCGAGGCGTTCCTCGAACCGGACCAGGAGGCTGAACGGCAGTCCGGCGATCCGGGCCGTGGCGGGCAGGATGAACGGCACGACGAGGGCAGCGACCAGCAGGACCGCATAGACGAGGAAGGCCCGCACGACGGCGGTCTCATCGGCTCCGCGCGGCAAGATGAGCATGCCCGCGACCCCAACGAGCGCGAACACGGCAATGAGCCAGCGCAGCCGCGCTCGGCGCGCGGTCGGCAGGTCCAGGCGAGCCTTGAGCGCCTCGACCGGCGAGATGCGACCGGCTCGTCGCGCCGGTTCGATCGCGGCCGCGAGCGTCACCACGATGCCGATCGCCAGCGCCGCCAGGGCGTCGTTGACGGTCACGACCGGAGCGCCGAGCGCCACGGCTCCGACCGTTCGCACCCAGGCGGCGATGCCCGCCGCAAGCGCCGCGCCGAGGACGACGCCCAGGAGCGACCCGACGATGCCGATGGCCGTGGCCTGGACGAGGATGTAGGAGGTCAGTTGTCCCCGTGATGCGCCGGCAGCCCGCAGCAGCCCGAGCTCCCGGACGCGCTCGACGACCGTCATCGACAGCGTGTTGAAGATCAGGAAGGCGCCCGCGAACAGGGCGATGGCGCCGATCAACGCGGTCGTCGAGGCGAAGTCACCGGTCGAGGCCCGCATCGACGCGCCGATGTCCTGCGGCGAGGACAGGACGTACGGCTCGTCAAGGAGCGTGGATTCGAGGGCATCCGTCACCGCCGCCGGCGACGCCGTCCCGATGTCGACCCGGGTGAGCCCGTCCGCCGCGAAGGCCGCCTGGGCGGTCTCGAGCGGCACGACGAGGGCTCGGCCGCCCCCTCCCGCCCATGGTCCGTCGCCCGCGAGGATCCCGACGATCCGGAGGTGGACGGGCGCGTCGATGGTCTCGAGATCGATGATGTCGCCGACCGCGAGTGCGTCCTCGCGAGCCAGCGTCGCGTTCACCAGTGCGTCGTTGGGACCGTCCCCGCTCAGCGCCGCTCCGGCGCGCAAGGTGAGGTCGTGCAACGTCGCCTCGGCTGCGGGGTCGATCCCGGCGATCGTCACCGGCGGGGGCAGCGGATCGCCCGGGCCAAAGGCTTCGGCGCCCAGGTAGGTTCGGCGCTCGAAGGCGGGTGCGACCACGGCCACACCCGGGGTCCCGGCGATGGTGGCCAGCGTGTCCTGGGACAGGCCGTCCTCGCCGAAGGCCGCAACACGCAGTTCTGCCCGCCCGACCATCGTTGCGACGGCGCTGTCAACGGCCGTTTCGATGCCGGCGTTCGTGGCGAGGCCCGCGAAGAGGACGGCGACTCCCAGGGTCACGCCCGCGACGGTCAGGCCGGTCCGCATCGGGCGGGCCCGGAGGCCACGCCAGGCGAGCGCGTTGAGGCCACCCATCTAGAGCCCGAGCTGGGCGAGACGACCGATCAGCGTGGCGGCATCGTGATCCCTGCGGCGACCGAGCTCGATCGTGTCGAGGATGGTTCCGTCCCGGACGACCAGCACGCGGTCCGCGTAGGCAGCGGCTTTCGAGTCGTGGGTGACGAGGACGATCGTCTGGTGCCGCTCCTCACACGAGCGCCACAAGGCATCGAGGATCTCGGTGCCGGTCGTGTAGTCGAGGTTGCCGGTGGGCTCGTCGGCGAAGAGCAACGCGGGCCGGGTCACGAGCGCGCGCGCCACCGCGACGCGCTGCTGCTCACCGGCCGACAGCTGGTCCGGCTTGTGGTGCTCCTTACCGGTCAGGTCGACGAGCTCGATCACGTCGCGGATGCGCTCGGCGATCTCACCGCGCGAGGTGTCCTGCCCCGCGATCGTGAACGGCAGCGCCACGTTCTCGCTGACGTCGAGCAGCGGGATGAGGTTGAAGGACTGGAACACGAACCCGGTGCGGTCACGGCGCAGACGCGTTGCTCGGTCGTCGGAGAGCTGGCTGATGACCTCGCCCTCGAGGATCACCTCGCCGCTCGTAGGCTGGTCGAGGCCACCGAGCAGCTGCAGGAGGGTGCTCTTCCCGCTCCCCGACGGGCCCATGAGCGCGACGAATTCGCCGGCGGCCACGGACAGGGAGACGCCGCGCAGCGCGTCGACGGTCGTCTCGCCAAGCGGGTACGACTTGGTCAGGGTGCGGCCTTCGAGGATCGGGCCGGTCGCGACGGCCGCGGGGCGGGGCACGATCTGGGGGGCGCCGTCGGCCCGGCTGGTGTCGAGCTGCGCGGTCATGTCTGCCTCGGTGCGGAGCGGTCTGGTGGGGTGACACTAACCGCGCGTCCGGCCGTGGTCGGTCGCCCGATGGTCATGTGCCGGCTAGTACCGCACTCGATGCCGGTCAGGCGCCGAAGAAGACCCCGGCGACACCGCCGACGATCGTTTCGAGCAGCCCGGCGGAATGGCTCGAGGCGACGATCCGGAGACCGGTCTCCCCTGCCGCCTGACCGGGCGGCGTGCCGTTACCGGAGGATCCGCCGTTGCCCTTGTCGACGCCCTGGCCGTTGCCGTTGTCCTGACCGCCCGGGCCAAGGCCTCTGCCTCCACCGGTGGTCTCGGGTACGGGGCCTTCCTCGAATTGGGGGTGCGGGGTCGGTGACGGCGTGGGCGATGGTGTCGGCGTGGGCTTGGGTGTGGGCTTCGGGGTCGGCTTCGGGGTCGGCTTCGGCGTCGCCCGGACCACCGGCTTGGCGGTCGGCTTGGGCTTGGCCGTCGGCTTGGGCGTGGGCTTGGCCGTCGGCTTGGGCGCCGTTCCACCGCACTTGTCGGCGAACAGGACCGTCCACATCTTCTTGCCGCCGGGACCCTGGTACGCCCCGACACCGATGACATCCCAGGCCCGGTTCAGGATGTTCTTCCGGTGGCCCGAGGAGTCCATGAACATCTTGTGGATCGCCGCGGTGGCCGTGTCGTCCGGGTACGTGTTCCAGCCGATGTTCTCGCCGGCGAGCTTGTAGCAGTAGCCCTTGGCGTCGAGCTTCTTGAACACCGAGCCGTAGCCCGGGATGTCGTGGCTGAAGTAATCCCGCCCGATCATGTCCTTGCTGCGCCAGCGCGCGGTGGTGGTCAGGGTGCTGTCGATCTTGAGGGCCTTGAGGCCCGCGTTCGCGCGGCTTCGGTTGGTGAGCGCGATGAGGTCCTTCTCGGACGCAACGCTGTAGCTGCCCGTGTCCCACGCGAGCGCCGATCGTGGCTGGGCGAGGCTGACGACCGAGGTCAGGGCAAACACGAGCGCTACGAGCCCTGCGATCCGCGGCGAGACGCGCGCGGATGCCCTGAATGCGTGGTTCGTGCTGCGCGTTGGAGGGGTCATGCGCTCGTTTCGGGTGGGGATGCGGCCGGTCCGCGGGAGCGGCGGCGGGCGTTCTGGTGTGGTCCTCACGGTATGCAGGGAGTGCGGTCGGGTCCCCGGCGCGAAGGTCCCAAACGGGCAACACCCCCGGTACCGGTCGGTCGTAGGGCGTTCGGGTAGGTCCGGTGCGGTCCGGCAGGGTCCCGATGCGACGGCGCCGGGGTGCTCGGCGCACCACCGTGGCACACTGGCGACGAAATGCGGAACACCGACCGCGTCGTCCTGATCACCGGCGCGACCGGTGTCCTGGGCCGCGAGACGGCACGCGTCTTCGCCGAGGACGGCGCGCGCCTGGGCCTGGCCGGCACCGACGGCGATCGACTACATGGCGTGGCTCGCCACCTAGGCCTGTCCGACGACCGATGGGTGGCCGCGGTCGGCGACGTTCGACAGCGCGACGGCGCCCGATCCGCCGTCGAGAGCGTCACGGCCGCCTTCGAGCATGTGGACGTGCTGATCCACCTTGTCGGTGGCTATACCGCGGGCACGCCGATCGCGGAGCTGGATCCTGCCGATATCGCCGGGATGCTCGACCAGCACCTGTGGACGACGCTGCACCTGGCGCAGGCCGTGATCCCAGGCATGGTCGAACGCGGCTGGGGGCGCGTGCTCGCCGTCTCGCCGCCGGTCGCGTCCGAGCCGCCGGCGAAGATGGCGCCGTACGCGATCGGCAAGGCCGCGCAGGAAGTGCTGCTGCGGACGCTGGCACGGGAAGTCGGCGGCACCGGCGTCACGGCCAACCTCGTCATCGTCAAGGCGATCGACGAGGGGGGCGTTCGCGCCACCGACCCGAAGAAGGCGTCGTGGACGGCGCCGAGTGAGATCGCGGCCACGTTCCGATTCCTCGCCTCGGACGAGTCCGCGGCGGTGAACGGGGCGCGGATCCCCCTTTACAACCGGGGATGAGCCATTCCCGACCCGGCCGGCTTTGTCAGCCTGAGACACACAAACCAGACAGACGAGCGTGACGGGTCGCTTCGGAGGGCCCTGAACGCGATCAGAGCGATCGGCCCTGCACGGCTGTAGCGGAATGGTGTCTGCGGCTGACACCCGCGACGTCGGGCCGCACGGCCGTCGCGGAATGGTGTCTGGGGCTGACTCGCCTCAGCGGCGCTCGGATCCGGGCGGATCGTCGCCGGTGCTTCGCAGCCAGTCGGTCTGGGCGTCGTCGCCGGCCGGCGCCTGTCCTTCGCCGGTGCCGCCGGACGACTGGCGGTCGCTCCCCGAACCGTAGCCGCCACCCGCGGTCTTCCCTGCGCCCGTGGGCGCCCCGGGATCGGCGGCCGGGCCATCCGCTGCCTTCTCGGAATCGCCGGCTGGCCCCTGCGCCATCGCGGCAGGATCGCCGCCGGCCGGGGCAGGTCCGAGGACGCCGGCCCCGGTGCCAGCCTGATCGCTACGGATGCCCTTCTCGGGCGGGAAGTCGCCTTGGTCGCGCAGGGGTTCGCGCTCGCGCAGGTCATCGCTCATGTCGACGACTCCGTTGCAGGTTCCGACGCATGAAGCGTCCCACGCGATTCACGGAGCCGGGCCTACGTCGCCGCCAGGGTCCGTGACAGGCGCGTGACACGACATGCGGTCCGCGATCCAGGTGCGGTCGGCAGATGGCTCCTCACGCGCCCGCCACGGTCGCCGAGACGAGGGCCTGCGCCTCCTCGATCAGCGTCGCGAGGTGCTCCTCGCCGCGAAAGCTCTCCGCGTAGACCTTGTAGACGTCCTCGGTTCCGGACGGGCGCGCGGCGAACCACCCGTGCTCGGTCGTGACCTTGAGGCCACCGATCGGCGCGCTATTGCCGGGCGCTTCGGTCAGGACGGCCGTGACCGGATCTCCGGCGAGCGTCGCCGCCGTGACCGCGCCGGGCGTCAGTCGGCCGAGCGCGGCCTTCTCGGCGGAGGTGGCCTTCGCGTCGATCCGCCGATACGCCGGCGCGACCCCGAACCGCTCGGTGAGCTCGCGATACGCCTCGCCGGGATCGCGCCCGGTCTGTGCCGTGAGCTCGCACGCGAGGAGGTCGGCGATGATCCCATCCTTGTCCGTCGTCCAGACCGTGCCGTCGCGCCGCAGGAACGAGGCGCCGGCACTCTCCTCGCCCCCGAAACCGAGCGACCCGTCGACGAGCCCGTCAACGAACCATTTGAACCCCACGGGCACCTCGATGAGGCGCCGGTCCGCGTCGGCCGCGACGAGATCGATCATCGACGAGGATACGAGCGTCTTGCCGACCGCCACGTCGCTGCCCCAGTCGCGCGCTCCGCCGAACAAGTAGGCGATCGCCGCGGACAGGAAGTGGTTCGGGTTGAGCAATCCCGCGGTCGGTGTGACCACGCCATGTCGATCGGCATCGGCATCGTTGCCGAGCGCGATATCGAACGCATCGCGGAGTGCGACCAGGCGGGCCATCGCATGTGGCGACGAGGGGTCCATCCGGATCTTGCCGTCCCAGTCGGCGGTCATGAACCCGAACTGCGGGTCGACCTTGTCGTTCGTGACCGTCAGGTCCAGGTCGTACCGCTCGGCGATCGCGCCCCAGTAGCGCACGGACGCGCCGCCCATCGGGTCCACCCCGATCCGCAGCCCCGACTTGGCGATGACGTTCATGTCGATGACGGCGTCGAGGTCGGCGACATAGATGCCCATGAAGTCATACGGCGTCGCACGGACACGCGCATCGACGTCGGAGACCCGCTTGATGCCTGCCACCCCGTCGGTCCCGGAGGCCGCAAGGATGCGATTGGCCTCGTCCTGGATCCAGCTCGTGACCTCCGTGTCCGCCGGACCGCCGTTGGGCGGGTTGTACTTGAAGCCCCCGTCGTCGGGCGGGTTGTGCGAGGGCGTTACCACGATCCCATCCGCCAGCCGGCGCCAGCTGTCCGCCGGCCGATTCGCGAGGATGATCGCGTGGGAGAGCGCCGGGGTCGGGGTGAAGCCGTCGAACGCGTCGACCCGCACGTCGACGCCGTTCGCAACGAGCACCCCCAGCGCCGTGCGGGTCGCCGGCTCCGAGAGCGCGTGGGTGTCGCGTCCGAGGAACAGCGGACCGGTGTATCCGCGCGTGGCCCGGTACCGGCAGATCGCCTCACTGATGGCGAGGATGTGGGCCTCGTTGAACGCGCCGCGGAACGCCGAGCCGCGGTGGCCGGACGTCCCGAACGCGACCCGCTGCGCCGGGTCGTCGAGATCGGGCATCGTGTCGTAGTACGCGCTGACGAGCGCGTCGACATCGACCAGTGACGACGGATCGACCGGCTTGCCGGCCGCCTGGCTGATGGCCATCTGACCCCTTTCGACGTCGGCTCCAAGCGCCTTCGATATACTCCGCAGGCTTCGTCCACCCGCGCACGCCGCGCACCGCCACGGACGAACGCCCGCGGTGGCCTTAGCTCAATGGGCAGAGCACTGGATTGTGGCTCCAGAGGTTACGGGTTCGAGCCCCGTAGGCCACCCCAACACCTTCCAGCGAGGGGTCAGGCGTCCATCGTAGACGCACGCACGGCGTAGACGCACGCACGGCCACCCCACCGCCGACTACTCCGCCGGGAGTCGCAGCAATCGTGCGACGACCATGAAGCCTGCGGCGTCGCCGGGCCAGTGCTGCCGCAATCGGGTGATACCGGTCCCTCGACAGATCCAACCCAGGATCACTGCCGCCGCCACGATGTCGTCGAGCGGGCCGATCCCGGGCAGGAACTCGGGCAGCAGGTCGATCGGACTGATGAGCCAGACGATCAGGACGACGAGGCCGAGCCGATGGCGGGTCGGTGTGCGTGGGTCCGCCAGCAACCGTCGGGCGAGCCGAACGATGTCGGGCAGCGCCCGTAGCGCGGGCAAGGCGAGCTCCCGTGACGGTCGATGGAGCCAGATGAGGCCCACGAGTGTCAGCCACACGGCGGCAACGGCCCCGATCGTGATCAGGAGCGGGGCGAGGACATCCACGCCCGTATCGTAGGGCCGGCCCGAGCGGCCTCAGTCGAGCCGATACAGCCGCGAGCCGATGAGCGCGAGCGCCCGCGTGACCTCCTCGAACCGCTCGGGCGGGACGGCGATCACCTGCGGTTCGTTCGCCGGGTGCTCGGGCACGATCACGAGGGTCGCCGGGCGATCCCGTTCGATGTCGAACTGGATGCGGCGCAGCGCGTCGAACGGGATGTCGAGCGCCAGTCGATCCCCGTCTGCCACCGCGATCCGCCGATCGGTGACCAGGACGCTGGCCGATTCCGCGTTGGCCACCGCCTGCACGGCCTCCTCGGGCTCCAGGCGGCTGAAAGCTGGATGGACGACGGCGTCGGCGTTCAGTTGCTGGTCCACGGTTCTCGCGCTCCTCGACCTGACGACCCGATCATGGGTCGCATCGTGACCGTAGAGCAGGTCGCGGCACGCCCGTGTGACGCTGATCTCCGATGCGTTGCAGCCATCTCGCAGAGACGGCGCCCGCATCGGCGACTCGACGCTCCACGCGAGTCTCCAACGTGCGTGCGCGAACCGCACGTTGCGTCCCCGCAAGCCCTGCCGGGTCCACGCAGACACGCCTGCGACATCGATCTTGGTACACCTGCACTGATGCCCAAGCCCGACACGACGACGACTCGGCAGCTCGACGACCCTCGGACCGCCTACGCGCGGCCGCCGTTCCCACGGCAGCGCGAACCGCAGTCCGGCGATGTCGAGGATATCGACCCGCGCCCGGACCACGGCGAGGATACCTACGTCGGAGCGAACCGGCTTGCCGGGCTCCGCGCACTGATCACCGGGTCGGACAGCGGGATCGGCCGCGCCGTGGCGATCGCCTTCGCCCGCGAGGGTGCGGATGTGCTCGTCACCTACCGGAGCGAGGAGGACGATGCCGCCGAGACCGTGCGGCTGGTCGAAGCCGCGGGACGCCGCGCGATCGCGGTCGGGGGCGACCTGGGCGAGGAATCCCACTGCCGGCGGCTCGTCGAGCGGGCGCGTGACGAGCTCGGCGGGATCGACATCCTCGTCAACAACGCGGCGACCCAACGCAAACGGCTCCAGATCGAGGAGATCACGACCGAGGAATGGGAGCGCATCCTGCGCACCAACCTGACGGCGACGTTCTGGCTGTGCCGCGAGGCCGTGACCGTGATGGAACCGGGTGCCTCGATCATCAACGTCAGTTCCATCCAGGCCGCCCAACCGTCGCCGTCACTCCTTGCGTACGCCACGACGAAGGGGGCCCTGATCACCTTCTCGAAGGGGCTGTCGAGGATGCTCGCCGAGCGCGGGATCCGGGTGAACGTCGTCGCGCCCGGGCCGGTCTGGACGCCGCTCGTGGCCACGACCACCGACCCCGAGGAGCTGACCCAGTTCGGTGCGGGGAGCGGGCTCGGGCGCCCGGCGCAACCCGCGGAGCTGGCAGGCGCGTTCGTGTTCCTGGCTTCCCCCGCAGCGAGCTATGTCACCGGAGCGGTGCTTCCGGTCACCGGCGGCGACTTCATCAGCTGACGTTCGCCGAAACGTCGGTGAGATACGCGAGCGCCGTTTCGTGCGGGACTCGCAAGCCGAATCGGGACCCATGGTGCATTGCCCTGAGGACCATGGAAGGGTCACACTCCACGCGATGTTGCACGCCGCCACGTCGGCAACCCTCATCGAACCCACGGCGCCGACCGTCCTCGTCATCGAGGATGATCCGGCGAACCGTGCCCTGCTGTCCGCCCTGCTCGAGCGTGCCGGCTATCGAGCGACCACTGCGGCCGACGGACCGTCTGGCCTGGAGGCCGCGCTCGAATCGGCGCCGGACGTCGTGTTGCTCGACGTCGGCCTGCCCGGGATGGATGGCCTGGAGATCTGCCGCCGCCTGCGGGCGGACCCCCGCACGGTCACGATGCCCGTGGTCCTGCTGACGGGACGGACGTCAGTCGACGATGTCGTTGCTGGGCTCGATGCTGGTGCGGACGACTTCCTCGCCAAGCCCTTCCACGAGGCGGAGCTGCTCGCTCGACTCCGCAGCGCCCGGCGCCTGGCGCTGGTGATGGCCGAGATGGAGAGCGCGCAGGGCGTCGTGGCCGCCCTGGCCAATGCCGTCGAAGCCAAGGACACGATGACGGAGCATCACTGCCAGCGCCTGGCAGGACTCGCCCACCTCCTGGCGACCGCCGCCGAGCTCGACCCGGTCAGCATCAAGGGTGTGGTGTACGGGGCCCTCCTTCACGACATCGGCAAGATCGGCGTTTCCGACGGTATCCTCAAGAAGACCGGCGCCCTGACCGACGACGAATGGATCGAGATGCGCCGCCACCCGATCATCGGCGAGCAGATCTGCCGTCCCCTCGCGAGCTCCCGCGAATTCGCCCCGATCGTGCGGCATCACCATGAGCGCTGGGACGGCGGCGGATACCCGGACCGCCTGAAAGGCGATGAGATCCCGATCGGTGCTCGCATCGTCGGCCTCGTCGATGCCTTCGACGCGATCGTCCATGACCGGCCATACCGCGAGGCTGGCTCCACGGAGAACGCGATCGGGGAGATCGTCGCCCAGTCCGGCCACCACTTCGACCCCGAGCTCGTCGAGCGGTTCGCCGCGATGGTGGAGGGAAACGACCTCGACGAGACAGACGACCGGCTGCGGATCGGCTCCCTCGCCGCGCTGCGGGCCTCCAGCCGCCGATGACCCTCGCTGACGTCCTGACCCTCGCGCTCGGCGTCGCATACCTGAGCGTTCTCGTCATCGCGGTGAACGAATACCGCCGGCGCCGCGAACCGGTCAGCCTCGCCGTCGTCACGGTCTTCTTCGCGGTGTTCGTGCTCTTCGCGGTCACCGGTCTCGGCCGGCTGCTGCCGGGGCTTCGGATGATCACGGCGGCCAGCGCCTACGCGGCATTCCTGGCGCTGCCCGTCCTCACCCTCAACCTCGTGCGCCACTTCGAGGCCATCCCCGCCTGGCTGATCCGCGCGAGCACGGCGTTTGCGGCCCTGCTCGGACTGGGCGCGATCGTCGTCGCCTGGCGCGGCGCCGCCGAATCGGGCACGGGGACGTTCCTGGCGGTGCTGTTGGCGTCCCTGTCGTTCTTCGTGGTCCTGGAGCTCGTCGCCGCCGGCGGGTTCTTCCACGAGTCCTTGCGCCGGGCCGGGGCGTCGCGAGCGAGGCTGATGATCGCGGGGGTGTCGACGGCGCTCCTGGGCATCGCCGCGCTGACGATCATCGTGGGCGGGCTGAGCTCGGGAACGGAGGGGACGAACTCGACGGGCACCCTGGTCAGCGCGCTGGCCCTGACGGCGGCCTTCGGGTACCTGCTCGCCTTCCAGCCACCGGCGTTCCTGTATCGCCTCGGCCAGCAGTCCACCGCCTACGAGTTCGTCCGTCGGCTGAACGCGCTCCCGACCGGTGGGGCAGCGGACGACATCTGGCGGCTCCTCGCCCAGATCTCGGCCGACTCGATCGGCGCGCGGGCTGCCGCGGTCGCGGTCCGCGACGATCACGGTCGAGCCCGGCGGATCACCGTCGGCGCCTGGCCGAAGGATGCCTCGGGCGCACCGCGCGACCCGACCCAGCTCTCGCCGCAGGATCTGCCGCGTCGTTGGCGCCTCATCGGGGTGCCGCTGGCGTTGGACGGACGGTCCATCGGCGACCTCGACCTGTACGTCGAGGGAAGCCCGCTCTTCGTCGCCGATGACCTGGCGGTCCTGCAGCTCATCTCGCGCCGAGCGATCCTCGCGGCCGAGCGCGAGGAAGTCCTGGCAGAGCGCGAGCGGCTCATCGTCGAGCTCCGATCGGCCAGTGCCGCCAAGAGCGACTTCCTGGCGGCCATGAGCCACGAGCTGCGGACGCCGCTGAACTCGATCATCGGCTTCTCGGAGCTCCTGGAGCGGCCCATCTCGCCCGACGGTCACGAAGCGGCCACGGTCCAGGAGTTCGCCGGCCATATCCACGGTTCCGGCCTTCACCTGCTCGAGCTGATCAACGAGGTCCTGGACCTCGCGAAGGTCGAGGCCGGCAAGCTGGACCTTCGGCCGATCGTGTTCGACCTGGAAGAGCTGGTCCGCCAGACCATCGACCAGATGCAACCGCTCGCCGACCGCAAGGCCATCCGGCTCGGCGTGGAAGCGGACGGACGGCAGGACGTGGAGGCGGACCGGAGCCGCATCCGGCAGGTCGTCTTCAACCTGTTGTCGAATGCCATCAAGTTCACCCCGGAGGGTGGATCGGTGCGAGTCCTGCTGTCGAGCGAGGGTCGCTCCGCCCGTCTGGAGGTGGTAGACACCGGGGTGGGCATCGCGACGGACGATCAGGCGTCGATCTTCGAGGCGTTCAAGCAGGCGCCGGCGGCGGCCGGACTCGAGGGCACGGGCCTGGGCCTCACGCTCGCGCGACAGCTGGTCGAGGCGCATGGCGGCACCATCGCCCTCGAGTCCGAGGTTGGTCGCGGCAGCCGGTTCACCGTGGTCCTGCCGCTCGGACGGGCGTCGCGCGAGCCCGTGCCCACGGCCGCCGCCGCGGCGGCGGAGCCCGTCGCCGCCGGCCAGCGCCTGGTCCTCGCCATCGAGGACGACCCATCTGCGGCCGAGCTCCTGCGCGTCTATCTCGAGGAGGCCGGCTTCGCGTTCGCGATCGCCCCCGATGGACGCACCGGCGTCGAATGGGCGACCTCGCTGCGACCTGCGGCCATCATCCTCGACATCCTGCTACCCGACTTCGATGGCTGGGAGGTCATCCAGCGACTCAAGGGCGCCGAGGCGACCCGCGACATCCCGGTCATCGTCGTGTCGGTCGTGGACGACGCGCCGCTCGGATTCGCCCTCGGTGCCGTGGACTACTTCGTCAAGCCGGTATCGCGCGAAGCGCTGCTTGGGTCACTCGGCCTCTTGACGTTCACGACGAAGGTGCAGACTCGGGTCGTGACCGCCCTCGTCATCGATGCCGATCCCGCCGCCGGCCCGAGCTATCGGGCGCAGCTGGAGCCGGACGGGTTCCGTGTCGTGGTCGCCGACTCCGGCGAGGCGGGCATGCAGCGCGCCCGCGACGAGCGGCCGGATCTCATCCTGCTCGACCTCATCCTTCCGGACACCGATGGCCCGGACCTGGTCGCCCGGCTCAAGGCCGACCCCGCCACGTCGGACATCCCGATCTGGGTGACGACCCGTGGCGACCTCGATGACCGCGAGCGTGCCCGGATCAACGGGAAGGTCCAGGGCGTGGTCGTTCGTGGCGGCAGCGGGCTCGATGCGCTGAAGGGCTGGCTCGATCGGATCGCGACGGGCCCGCGAGCGTCGTGACCGATCGCATGACAGGTCGCGCGACGGGTCGCCTCGGGACGGCGATCCTGGCGGTCGAGGACGAGGCCCGCAACGCCGCGTTGCTGCGCGCCATCCTTGGCCCCGCCGGCTACGACCTGACGATCGCGGCATCGCTCGCGGAGGCACGCGCGGCCGTCGGCGCCAGGACGCCGGCCCTGGTGCTGCTCGACCGCCATCTGCCCGACGGCGACGGCCTCTCGCTCGCTCGCGAGCTGCGGGCGTCCGAGACGACCGCCGCGATCCCCATTTTGCTCGTCAGCGCGAGCGTCCTCCCGGTCGACCGGATCGCCGCCGAGGAGGCGGGCTGCGCCGGGTTCATCGACAAGCCGGTCCGCGTCGATGCGTTGCTCGCAGAGATCGCGCGGCACCTGGCCAAAGGATGACCTGAGGGTTGCGCCCCGGGGGCGCGGACCGTACGATGCGGCGACCCCGCGCTGCCACGTACGGGGCCCGTCCACGTTCGCTTCGGCGGCAGGATGCAAGGGCCCGCGATGAGCTGACGGGACGGAGGACTGCGCGCCATGGCGACGGTGACGTTCGACCACGTCAACAAGATCTACGGTGACTTCCACGCCGTAAAGGATCTGAACCTGGAGATCGGGGACGGGGAGTTCATGGTCCTGGTCGGACCATCGGGCTGCGGGAAGACCACCAGCCTGCGGATGATCGCCGGGCTCGAGGAGATCTCCGATGGGACGTTGCGGATCGGCGACCGCGTCGTCAACGACGTACCGCCCAAGGACCGCGACATCGCGATGGTGTTCCAGAGCTACGCGCTCTATCCGCACATGTCGGTGCGCGAGAACCTGGCCTTCGGGCTGAAGCTGCGCAAGGTCCCCAAGCCCGAGATCGAGCGCCGGGTCAACGAGGCCGCCGAGACGATCCAGCTCCAGAAGCTGCTCGATCGCAAGCCCAAGGAACTGTCCGGCGGCCAGCGTCAGCGCGTTGCGCTCGGCCGGGCGATCGTCCGCGAGCCGGCGGTCTTCCTCATGGACGAGCCGCTTTCCAACCTCGACGCGAAGCTGCGCGTGCAGACGCGCGCCGAGATCGCCCGCCTGCATCAGCGCCTCAAGACGACCGTGGTCTACGTCACCCACGACCAGGTCGAGGCCATGACGATGGGCTCGCGGATCGCGGTCATGAACGAGGGCCTGCTCATGCAGGTCGGTACGCCGCAGGCGCTCTACGACACGCCCCTCAACCGGTTCGTGGCCGGCTTCATCGGCAGTCCGTCGATGAATTTCGTGGATGTGACCGTGGACGGGTCGGGCGATACCGCTCGCCTGGTCGGCCCCAGTGACTGGGCGCTACCCACGCCTCAGCGCCTGCGTGGCATCGCCGGCGACATCGCCGGCAAGAAGCTCGTGGCGGGCTTCCGCCCCGAGCACCTCGACATCGGCGAGGCCGAGCCCGATAGCGGCACCTTCCGGGCACGGGCGGACGTCGTGGAATATCTCGGCAACGAGGAGCTTCTCCACCTCAACGCCGCGAACCAGGACGTCGTCGCGATCGTCGATTCCGAGCACCGGGTCAAGCCCGGTGACATCGTCAACCTGAGCCTGCCGCTGTCCAAGCTGCACCTGTTCGACTCGGAGACCGGCGAGGCCCTGACGACCGAACGAGCGAACGCGGCCGAGGCGGTGCCCGCCTGACCGGCGAGCCGTCCGAACGAGAACTCACGGCCCCGGAGCATCCCTCCGGGGCCGATCTTGTCGAACGGGTCGTCGATTCCCGCGTTCTCCATCGCGGGGCGTTCCTCGAGTTCCGGATCGACACGGTCGAGCGGGCGGACGGGTCGCGCGCCGTCCGGGACATCGCGGGGCACCCCGGCGCAGTGGCGATCGTCGCGCTCGATGCCGAGGATCGCGTGGCCCTCGTTCGCCAATGGCGGTTGCCGGCCGATGCGGCGCTCCTGGAGATCCCTGCCGGTGGGCTCGATGTCGCCGACGACGGCACCAAGGAGGATCCCGATGTCGCGGCCCGGCGCGAGCTCGAGGAGGAGACGGGCCTTCGAGCCCGGACGTGGCGGAAGCTCGGCGTGTTCTACACGGCGCCGGGCTTCACCGATGAATCGATGCACCTCTACCTCGCGGCCGATCTCGAGCCGGCCGAGGAGGACGGGCGCCAGGGCCCGGACGAGGACGAGCGGCTGATCCTGGAATGGCGCCCGTGGCAGGATGCGGTCGCGGCGGCGGACCGTGGCGAGATCCGGGACGCGAAGTCGATCGTCGGGCTGTTCTGGCTCGAGCGGCTGCGACGCGACCAGGACACGACGGGGACTGCGGTGTCCGCGGGTGCTGCGGCCGCCGCGACTGGCGCCTCGAGCACCGTTGGGGAGTCGGTGACCGTGACGTACCAGATGACGATGGGCGAGGTGCTCCGTGCGACCGTCGGCCTGTCACGTCGCTCGAACATCGTCCGCTTCTTCGGGCTGCTGATGGTGGCGCTGGCGATCGTGCCGGTCATGAATGGCGATCTCGTCAGCCTCGTTTTCCTGGCCCTGGGTCTCACGATCGCGACTGGCTGGTTCGCCGCACCATTCGCGTGGTGGATGTTCCGCAAGCGGCCGGACCTGATCGGCGCCGACACGACCCTGACCATGGACGACGATGGGATCGGGTCGGGGAGCGACTTCGCCAAGGGACGGACGGCATGGTCGACGTTCCGAAGGGTCCACGAGGTCGCCGACTGCTTCCTGTTCGACACCGCCGCAGGCGTCAGCATGGTGCTGCCCAAGCGAGCGTTCACCGACACGGAACTCGCCGTGGTCTACCGTCTCCTCGATCGCCACGGCCTCCTGCCGAGCGGGGCCAGAACCTAAAGCGTGCGGCCGATCCAGCCCGCAGGGGTCAGGCCGGGGAGTTCGGCTCAGGCCCGTCCCCGCCCGTAGAGCGATCCGGGTCGCGCGTCGGGATCCCCGGCGGCCGACTCGGCCCGGACGGCAGTCGCGCGAGGGCGTCGCGGTACAGCCGCGAGTCCGGACTCAGCGCCACGGCCAGTCGGAGGTGGGTGCCTGCCTCGTCACGCCGCCCGAGCCGCTTGAGGCTCTGCCCGAGGGCAAAGTGGGCGTAGTGCTCGGATGGATCGAGCTCGAGCAGCCGTTCGAACGTGGCTCGGGCCGCCTCGTGCTGGCCGGAGTTGAAGTACGCCCGGCCGAGCGCCTCGAGGATCGAGGCCTTGCCGGGCTCCGCGCGGTCGGCGCGCTCCAGGACGATCGCCGCCTGGGCGTGATGCCGTCCGTCGAGCAGCGTCTGGCCGCGCTGGAGCAGCTCGTAGGCGCTCTCGGGGGCCGGGTCCTCGGTGCCGGGCTCGCCGCTCGAGCCGTGTTCGTCGTCCATGCCGAAATGGTGGCACGGAACTGGACGAGCCGCCGTCAGCGCTCCCGGTAGGCCGACAGGTCCACGGCCTTCAGCCGCGGGGAGTCCGTGATGCCCGGGATCCGGCCGCGCTTGGCGATCGGGCGCCCGTCGATCTCCTTGATGTCGCCCGTGAAGTCGATCGGGCTGGCGCCGCTGATGTAGGAGCCGACCGCATACGAATCGACCGGGGCGGCGGCCTCCTTGAAGTACTCGATTCGATCCGGATTGAGGCCGCCCGAGACCACGATCCGGACATGCTGATAGCCCTCCTGATCGAGTCGAGCCCGCACCTCGTGCACAAGGTCGGCGGTTACGCGGCCCCGCTCGGATGGCGTGTCCAGCCGGATGCCATACAGCTTGTCGCCGAGGGCGTGGGCGACGCGCAACGCCTCCTCCGCCTCGTCCTTGAACGTGTCGACGAGCACGATCCGCGCCACGTCCGACCCGAGGTGACGGTCGAACGCCAGCGCGGCCTCGACGGTGTCGCCGAAGATCAACACGAGCGAATGCGGCATGGTGCCCGTCGGCGCGAGCCCGGCCAGTCGCGCGCCGGCGGGTGTCGACGCGCCCACGCAGCCACCGATGATGGCGGCGTAGTCGAGGACGTCGGTGATGTCCGGATGGATGTGGCGCGCCCCGAAGCTGATGACCGGATGTGGGGCCGCGGCGTCGACGCATTCGCGCGCGGCTGTCGCCCAGCCGGTCGAATGGGCGAGCATGCCCAGGAACGCGGTCTCGTACAGCCCGAACTGGCGGTACCGCCCGCGGATGCGCAAGACGATCTCGCGCGGCTCGATGCGGTCGCCATCGTCGAGGGATTCCAGGTGGGTCTCGCTCGGGTCCGCGGCGGCCAGCACGTGTCCCAGCAGGTTCTTGGCCTCGTCGATGCCGCACAGGACCGCCTCGTGGCGGGTGAAGACCTCCATCGTGACGAGCGGGTCGAGGCCCTCGGCGGCGAGGATGCTGTCCGCTCGCGCGAAATAGACGTCGGCGGAATCGCCGGACAGGATCTCGTGCGAAGGGCGAGCGCGCTGGATCCCCATCAGTCGGACGCGGCTCCTGGTACAGGTACGTGGACCTCGCCGACGCCCCGGGACGACGCGCCGCCCTGGCCGACGTGGCGGGAGTGTAGACGATGCGCCGACGCCAGAAGGGTCAGGCGTCGAGGCGCGGCCTGGCCTGCATGAGCAGACGGCGGCGTCGGCGGCGTCGACGCCGGCGAGCCGTTTCGATGAGGACCGCGAGGGCGAATACCAGGGCGAGCACGATCAGGCCGATGCTGATGGCCCGGTTCTGGCCCACCGACTCCGCGCTGGCCCAGGTCGACGCGACCCAGTCGGAGGAGGCCGCCGCCACCGCGAGATCGCCCATCGCGAAGGCGTCGCGGGCCTCGGCCAGCTCCTGCTCCGGTGCCAGGCCCCACAGGCCGAGGGTCATGAACGGGGTCATCTCCACCGGGCGCAGCGCCTTCGCCGTCTCGTATCGCCCGATGACGTCGATCTCGGCGGCTGCCTCGGCCGTCGAGTCATCGAAACCGTCGTCGTCCTCGAACGCGAGCCGGAGGCTGGCGGGCGCGATGAGGCCCGCGTCGGCCGCAGCCTTCATCACCGTCGCGCGTCCCGCCAGGGCGGCCTCCGCGCCGGACAGCAGCGCGGCCGCGTCACTGAACCGCCACGACCGCAGGGCGTCGCGGATCGGGCGAGGCAGGTGCCAGTCTCCGGCCGCCACGAGCATCATGTCGTAGCGCTGGCGCGTCTGGGCCCGCGCGTCGAGCAGCGATAGGTCGGTGTCGCGCGCGACCCACGTCCGCCACAGGTCGTCGTACGTGGCGTCCGTCCGCTCCTCGAGCAGGTCGAGCAGGCCGCGCCAATCCGGCGGGGTCTCGATCGTCTCCGCGGCGCCACCGCCGGCCGGCTGATACGCGCCAACGCCGCCCTGCGCGTCCCGCCACACGGCCTGCAGGCCCTCGTCGCCCGCCCGTTCCGCGATGGCCCGGGCGAGGGCCAGCGCCGCGGCATACGCGTAGTCCTCCTCGGCGATGTCCTCCGATCCGACCGGTCCCCAGGCGTTCAGCGGGATCCTGGACTTCTTGAGCTCATCGGTGAGCACGTCGGCGCGGATCTTCCGGTCGATGTCGGCCGCGGCTACCGTGGCGTAGTAGGAGGCGAACGCCTCGTTCGCCCAGCGGTCGGCCAGGAGCGAGCCGTTGAACCAGGCGTGGGCCGCCTCGTGGAGCACGACGAAGTCGTCGGCGTAGTACGCGATCTCGACCTTGCCGGCACTCGGGTCGAACAACCCGGCGTAGCCACCGGTCGTGCGGCTCACGGCTTCCTGGACCGTCAGCGGCTGCGGATACTCGGGCCATTCGAGCCCGATCCGAGTGCCGAGGGCGGGCAACCCCGCGTCGAGCAGGCCGCTGATCCGCTCGGCCCACGGCTGGTCGTCCTGCCACGCCCGGACGATGACCTGGACAGGGGCGCCCAGCACGTCCGTTGCGACGGTGTCGTCACGGTAGGCCCCGGGACGATCGGCGACGAGATAGGCGAAGAACTCCAGGGGCTTTGCGAGCTTGCCGGTGCGGAAGATCGTCCGGCCGTCCTCCTCGGTGGTCGGGGCGGCGATCTTCCCGGCCTCGACCTCGACGTCGAAGCCCTTCGGGAACACGACCGTCACGGTGCTGTCGGGCGTCGCCCGCGTCGCAAATGCCCAGACAGGGAACGACACGAGCGAGTCCCCGACCCGCAGGTCCCGGGTCGCCGACCCACCCGGGTCCTTGAGGTAGAACGTCAGGCGATACGTGGCCGACTTCCCGCTCGTGAGCCGCCGCCCGAAGTCGATGCGCAGCTGGACGTCCTGCTTTCGCCGGCTGACCACGCTCACGCGAGGGGAGCCCGGACCGTCGACCTTGAAGCTGCTCGCCCCGGCCATGACCTGGACGAAGGCGTGGTCGTAGTAGTAGGCCGTGGTCGGCGTGTCCTTGCTCGGGTTCGTCATCCGCAGGTCGACGATCACCCGAACGCGCCGCTGCTTGGGCTGGACGTCGTATCGCGCGTTGCTCGTGAACCGGAGTGGCGCGGCCGCCGCGTGGACCTCGGTCGGAGCCGTCGGTCCGACCGGCGCACCGAGCAGCCCGACTGCGGCCACGAACGAGAGCAGGAGGATCGGGAGCCGCCGGGCGGTCAAACCGGCGCCTCGGTATCGTCGGCCTCGCCAGGAGCGGGCGCGTCTTCGAAGATCTCCGGCAGCCGGTCGGCGAACCGCTCGAGCAAATCCGCGTTGCGTGGTGTCCGATGGCCCTGGTCGGGAGCGTGCCCGCCGATCCACAGCCACGACTTCGCGTCGTCGAACAGGCGGTCGGCGATGCCCACGATGCGAGTCAGGGCGAGGCCCAGCGCGTCCGCGCCGTCACCATTGCCGGAACGACCGCCCGCGCCCGAAGCCCCGGCCGCCGCAGCCAGGACCCCGATCGGCAGCTCCACGGCCAGCAACGGCCGCTCGTCTTCCCCGACGCTGAACTTGGCGAACGGGAATTCATCGTTCCAGCGCAGCAGCTTGCGATAGGACTTGCGGAACATGTCGTTGATGGGCGGGGCGAAATGCGCCCAGCAGATGAGCGCAAGCGACGGGTCCAGGATGACCGTGACGCGAAGATCGAAGCGGCGACGGCCGTCGAGCACGAGGTCCCAGCTGGTGATCCCGTCACGATCGGCTCGCTCGACCGGCTCCAGGCCAAGGTCAGCGAGCCAGCGCTCGACGTCGGCCGGGTGCACGGTGGGTGCACCGGGGTCGGCGGATGACATGCCCGCGGAGTCTAGCCCGCCCGACGCGATGACGCCCGAAGCGAATGTTGGCGCCTGTGCTGCCGGGCAAAGCGCGCGGTCAGCTCGCGCTGCCGCCCTTGCCGCGTGCGCCGCTCGCGATCTCGCGCGGTGCGACGATCTCGGGGATCGGCGCCACGACGTCGCGGACGGTCCTCGTGCGCTTCACGGGCTGCGGTTCCACGGATTCTCCGCTCTTGATGACGCGCTTCACGAAATCGGTCGCCCTGACATCCGCGGCGACCTTCACGTTCCGCCCGATGCGCGCGCCGCGGGGGATGACCGAACGCTTGCCGACGACCGTGATGCCGGTGTTCAGGCGGCTCGGCTCGATCCTGTTGGGCTTGTCCGGAAATGGCCCGTCGCCGACGATCGCGCCGGGGCCAACGACGACCTCCTTGTCGAGGATCGAGCGGTCGACGACGGCACCCGAGCGGATGACCGAGTCGAACATGACGATCGAATCGCGGACGACGGCGCCGACATCCACACGAACGCCGGGCGACAGCACCGAGTTCACGACGGTGCCGTTGATCACGCAGCCGTGGCTGATCATCGACCGATGGACCTGGGCCGTAGGCCCGACCTTGGCCGGCGCTCGTTCCTCGGACCGCGTGTGGATCAGCCAGTCCTTGTCGTACAGGTCGAGCTCCGGGTCGTCGACCAGGAGCGCCATGTTGGCCTCCCAGAACGACTGGATCGTGCCGACATCCTGCCAGTAGCCGTTGTAGCGGTAGCCAAAGACGCGGGCATTGGCCTCGAGCATGGCCGGGATGATGTGGCGCCCGAAGTCGACGCGGTCCTCGGACAGCCACCGGCGCAGGGCCTTCTTCGAGAAGACATACACGCCCATCGAGGCGAGGTCGCTCTTGGGCTGCTTGGGCTTCTCCTGCCATTCGACGACGCGATCGGCGTCGTCGAGAGCCAGGATGCCCATCCGCGACGCCTCGGCCAGCGGCACGCGCCGCACCGCGATCGTCACGTCCGCGCGCCGTCGCCGATGCGCGGCGATGAACGGCTGGTAGTCCATCTTGTAGATGTGGTCGCCGGCCAGGACCACGACGACGTCCGAGGGGTCGTGCTCGATCACGTTCATGTTGCGCAGCACGGCGTCCGCGGTCCCGCGGTACCACTCGGCGACCTTGCCCCGGGCGATGTACGGCTGGAGCAGCTTCACCCCGCCCTGGTTGCGGTCGAGGTCCCAGGGACGGCCGAGACCGATGTGGTCGTTGAGCGAGCGCGGGTTGTACTGGGTCAGGACGACCACGTCGTGGATGTCGGAGTTGACGCAGTTGGACAGCGTGAAATCGATGATCCGGTACTTGCCACCGAACGGGACGGCGGGCTTCGCGCGCTCCTGCGACAGGATCGAGAGGCGCTCGCCTTCTCCGCCCGCAAGGATGATCGCCATGGTCCGCTTCACGGTCCGGATCCGCCTCCCGACGTCGATTGGTTCCGTGTCGCGATGCTAGCACGGGGGTTGCTGGCGAAGGTGTTCTGCCCGGTCAAGGCTGCGTGACGTTCGGCCCAGGGCCCGCCGCTCGGCTAGAGGAACAGGCGCGGATTCACGAACGTGCCGTTGAACTCGACCATCCAGTGGAGATGGGCGCCGGTCGAGTTGCCGGTGCTGCCTTCGTAGCCGATGACCGTGCCCTTCTTGACGGTCTGGCCGACCGACACGGGGCGCTTGGGCTGCATGTGGGCGTACCAGGTCTTGAGCGAGCCCGAGTGCGCGATCACGACGACCCACGCCGGGTCGGCGCCGTCCGCCCAGTTCCAGCCGACATAGACGACCGTCCCGGCGGCGGCAGCCTTGACCTTGGTGCCGTAGGGCGCCACCAGGTCGATGCCGTTGTGATAGTGCGCACAGCCGTTGCCCGGCGCGTAGTAGGGGTACGAGCTGCAGCCGTAGTTGCCGCTGATGTTGAAGTCGTCCATCGGCCAGCGCATCGTCCCGTTGAACTTCGAGGGGATGTTGCCGCGCGAGACCTGCCGAGCGATGAGGTTGTTGATCTCCTTGGCCAGTCGCCGCTGGTCCGCCGCGGCCCGGCGGATGATGGCGGCCGCGTTCGCCCGACTGCGCTTGACCGCCGCGTAGCGGGCCTTCTGCGCCGCGAGGGTCTTCGCGACGGCGCGCTGGAGCCTGGCGAGCTCCTTCTTCGTTTCCTTGAGTTCGCGCAGGCTCTTGTCCAGGG
Source organism: Chloroflexota bacterium (assembly GCA_029240655.1). Taxonomy (GTDB): domain Bacteria; phylum Chloroflexota; class Limnocylindria; order Limnocylindrales; family CSP1-4; genus SPCO01. The sequence continues at coordinate 12,892 of JARDZW010000005.1, read as the reverse complement.
CGCGCTTCTGGGCCGCGGTCTCCTGGCGCAGCAGGTTCGTCCGGATGCGCGTGTCGAGGACCGTCTGGTGCATCGCGGCGAGCGTTTCCTTGTCGCGCGTGATCTGGTCGGCCAGCGCCTGGTCCTGCTCGCCGACGTCGATGTAGTAGCTCATCTCGGCGAGGATGTCGGTGAACGTGCCGCCCGAAAGGAACGTCTCGAGCGGTGACGTCCGGTCGGTGTCGTAGGCATTGCGGACGCGGTCCGCCAGCAGTGCCCGGCGTTCGCTGAGCTCGACCCGCTTGGCCGCCTCCTGGGCGATCAGGAGCGTGAGCTGCGCGTCCATCTGCTTGACCTGCTCGACGAGGTCGGCGTAGGCCGCCTTGACCAGCACGATCCGCGCTTCCATCTTCACGATCTTCTTCTTGACCGCTGTCAGGTCGGCGCCGATCGCCCGGAGCTGGTGCTTGGTGTCGGCGATCTCGGCAGCGAGACCGGCCTGGAGGTCGTTGAGCGCGGCCACGCGAGCCTTCTGCTCCGCGACCTGCTTCTTGAGCTGCGCCGACTTCGCCCTGGCGTCTGAGAGCTCATCGCCGCGTGCGACCTGGGGCGAGACGGACGCGCCGAGCATGCCCACGAGCAGCGGGATCATCAGGACGAGCGCGTGCAGGCCACGGCTCAAGCGGCGCGCGGGACGGGCCCCGGCCTGGTTCGACCAGCCGAGGGGTCCGGGACGGCTCGTGTCAGGGCGTATGGTGCGGCGCATCACCTGGGCGGCGTCATCGTGCGAGCAAACTCCGTTGGTCGGCGCCTGGCTGGGGCCGTGGCGCGGTCGACGGTTAGCCCGCCGGTGCCGACGTCCATTAGCGGGCACATGCCGCAGGACGACGATCTGAGTTCCGGCTTCGTGGGGATGATACCCCGAGGGGCAACCAAACCGCCAATGACCAGTCTAGACGGCCTGGTTGCCGAACTGGATGGGTCGAAGGTCAGGGGTGCTCCTGGGAAGTTAGGTGGGGTCTGGTGCGGTGGGCCGCAGTCACGACCCACCGCCACACAGGAACGAAGGTTTCACTGCCCTCGAACGGGCGGCCCGGGCTGTTGCTCCACGAACACGGCTGTCGTGAGCGCGGGCACGAAGAACGTGCCGGTCTTCTGGGTGAACTTGGACTGCAGGACGACGTCGTCGTCCGAGGTCTGTTGGACCCCATGCAACTTGAACTGGCCCTTCACGGTGTCGGCCAGGCTGATCGACTGACCGGTGTCACTTCCGTTGAAGATGATCACCAGCGACTTGGCGTCGCGGTCCAGGTCGGCGCCGACCTTGTCCGAGATGCGCATCACGATCAATCCCGGGGTCTGGTCGGGGCCGGCCGCGCAGGGCGGTGCTGGGTCGGGGCTAAACCGGTTTAGGGCGACGTCGGGACAGGATGCGCTTCGGGGCCGAGCGGTGTCAACGGTTCGGGCGCGTTTAGTCCGCGTTTAGTCGCGATGCGGCGACGTCACGCGCGGATGAGCAGCGCCCACAACGCCCCGATCATCAGGAAGGGCCCGAACGGCACGTACGACCGCCGCCCGATCCGGCGCGTGACCAGCAGCGCGAGCAGGACCACGCCGGCAAGGATCAACCCGAAGATCGTGCCGCCCAACGCCCGATCGCCGCCCAGCAGCAGTCCCGTCCCGACCAGCAGCTTCACGTCACCGATCCCGAACGCCCCCGCCCCGAACGGGATCGACGGCAGGTACAGGACGGCCGGGATCAACAGCGCGGCCAGCACGGCCAGCGCCACGTCTGCGCCGACGAGCGGGTTGAGCCCGGAAAGGGCGTAGATCAGGGCGATCGGGATGACCGGCAAGGTCAATTCATCGGGAAGCAGGCGCTGGTCCAGATCCGTTGCGAGGCCCACGATCAGCGTCACGATCCATGCCCCGAACACGGCCAGGGCCAAGAGGTCCCCGCCGAACCGTGCCGGCAGCAGCCCCAGCGCGACGGCCCCGACGACCCCGCACAGGATCGTTCGCCAATCGACCCGCCGCCCCGGTGGGTGCTCGTCTTCGTCGTGTGGCGGCCAGCGGGTCGCGAAACGATCCGCCGCCACGCCGAGCGCCGCCCCGGCCACGCCGAGGATCAGGCTCAGCGGCTCCACGTCACTCGCGGTCGGACGGCCGCCGCCGCGCTCAGGCCTTACCGGCCAGGGCGAGCTCGACGAGGGTGGCGTGCGACACACCGGTCGCCCCGCGCGGCGCGAACGGCAGGGGCTTGCGGTAATACGCCGTCCCGGCGATGTCGAGGTGGACCCACGGCTTGGTGACGAACTCGCGCAGGAACAAGCCGCTCTTCACGAGGCCGCCCTCGGGCGAGCCCGCGTTCTGGAAGTCGACGTACCAGCTTTCCATGTCGGGGATGTACTCCTCGATCAGCGGCAGCTGCCAGTAGCGCTCACCGGCACGGTCGCCCGCGGCTTTCACCTGGTCGTACCAGACCTGCGGCTGCCCGAAAGCCCCGGTGACGAGGTGCCCGAGCGCCCGTGCCACGGCGCCGGTCAGCGTCGCGACATCGACGAGATGGGTGGCACCCAGCCGCTCGGCGTAGGTCAGCCCGTCACCGAGGATGAGCCGCCCTTCCGCGTCGGTGTTCGTGATGTCGACCTTCTTGCCGTTCAGCGCGGTGACGATATCGCCGGGCCGGGTCGAGTGGGGGCCTGGCATGTTCTCGACGGCCGCCGCGATGCCGAGCAGCGGCGTGCCGGGCGCCAGACGCGCCACCGTCTCCATCACGGCGAGGACCGTGCAGGCGCCGGTCTTGTCCATCTTCATCTCTTCCATCCGGTCGGATGGTTTGATGCTGATCCCGCCCGAATCGAAGCAGACGCCCTTGCCGACGAACGCCACATGGCGATCCAGTGCGTCGCGCTGACCCTCGTCGCCCGAGCGCATGACGATCATCCGTGGCGGGTTGTCGCTGCCGCGACCGACAGCCATGAACATGCCCATGCCGAGCTCGGTCGCCCGCTCCGGCTCGATCACGTCGATCCACAGGTCGTTGCGCTCGGCGATCGCGCGTGCCTCCTGCGCGAGGACGTCGGGCGTCACGTCGTTGGCCGCACGATTGGACAGCGTCCGAGCGTAGTTCGCGCCCTCGCCCATGATCACGCCGCGCTCTGCGGCCGCCTTGACCGCGCCGACGTCACCGTCGGGCATGACCAGGATCAGCTCGTCCAGCTGGGGTGGCCTCGACTCGGCGTCGTCGCGGTAGATCGACTTGGGGTCGTACGAACCTTCGACCACGCCGCGGGCCAGCAGCTCCGCCACGACCGCGACGTCGCCATCCACCGTCTCGAGGCCCGCCAGCGGGGCCAGCCAGAAGGCCACGCTGCGGACGACGCGACCGCCGAGGCGGCGCGACGCGGCGGCTCCCACCCGGACGATGACTTCGCGATCGATCGTTGCCGCGTCCCCAGCCCCGATCAGGACGAGCCGCCCGGCCGGGATCTCGCCGGCTCCGACCAGCGCCGTGGCGTAGCGCTTGCCGGTCAGCTCCTTGAAGCTCGCGAGCGCTCGAAGCTCACCGCCGGTTCGCCGGTCGATCTCATCGAGGGGCCCTTCGAAGGTCGGCTCACCTACATATGGGATGACGAGGACGTCGGCTTTGACGTCCCACGGCTGGTCGGTGACGACACGAAGCTGCACGGTGGTGGGTTCCTCCGGGTGTCGGGCCGCATGGGCGCGGGCGACCGCGAGTCAGGGACAGTGGCCGAAAGTGTAGCGTCCGGCCGCGGCCCGGGGCTGCCCGGAGCACGAACGTCCCGGACTTACGTTCCCGCGCTCGGGGCCGGTTCGGCGAGCGCCGCGCTCAGCTGACCGCGAGCCTCCTCGATCGCGATGACGGCGCCGTTCATCCCGCCGCGACCGATCTCGGCCATGATCAGCACGAGGCCGCGCGTGTCCGGCGGGAGCCGGTCCTTTGCCTTGCGTTCCTCGGTCATCGCCTGGCGAACGGCGTTGTTGATGCGACCGCCACTGTCGTCCAGGGCCGCGTACAGGTCGCGGAGCGCGGCGTCGTATCGGGCGCTTCGGTCCAGCCATTCATCGAGGGTCACGACCTCCACGGTCCGCGCCAGGGCGTTGCGCAGCCGTCGTGCATCGGCGATCGCCGTGTCCGCGTCGTCAAGGATCGTCAGAGCCGCCTCGTACTCGGCGTCACGTCCCTGCTCGGCGGCGGCGAGGACGGCTTCATCGTGGTCGGCGAGGAGATTCGACAAGCGCGTCGCAGCGGCCGACCCGCTGGCAAGCTGCAGCCACGACGCCTCGACGCCACGTGTGGACGCGAGGGCCGCGGCAAGCCGCGCGTGGCGATCGCGAACTGCCGGCCCGAGCCGGTAACCGGCCTCCTCCGTGCCAACGACTGGCACGTCCTCGAGCGCGGTCGCGATCTTCGCCGCGCGCGATCCGATCTCCGACACGAGCCGGTCCCCTTCGTCGAGTGCCGCGGCCGCGGTCGCGGGGTCGCTGGCGACCAGTGCCGAAAGCGCACCGCGTCCCTGGATGCCAAGGGCATCGAGCCGGTCCGCGACGACCTCCAGGTCCGCCGCGATAGCGTCGAGCTGGGCCGTCACGACGACGTCGTCCTTCGCCGTCAGCCAGGGCCGCGAACCGGCGGTGGCAGGGACGTCCATGCCCGCCACGAGTCCTGCCGCACCGAGCGCGATGAGGATGACCGCGACGAGCCAGGCGAGGGCGAGCAGGAACTGGCGGATCTGGGGCACGAGCGGTAGTCGGCTCCGGTGATCGACTCATCGGCGCAGGCAGGAGATGCGAGCGTCGGAAGTCCGGGAATCGTAGCATCGGGCGGTGACGACCCTGCCGGATGACCGCGAGGCCCTGGCCCGCCGCCGCCTCATCGAGTCGATGCCGAAGGCCGAGCTGCACCTCCACCTCGACGGCTCGTTGCGGGTGGACACGGCGCTCGAGCTCGCCCGGACGCGCGGCATCGATGCGCCCATGGACTGGATCGGCATGTCCGCGGCCCTGATCGCGCCGATGCCGTGCGCCGACCAGGCGGAGCTGCTGCGAGCGTTCGACCTGCCGATCGCGCTGATGCAGGACGCCGACGCGCTCGAGCGCATCACGAGGGAGCTCGTGGAGGCCAAGGCCGCGGATGGCGTGCGCTATGTGGAGATCCGCTGGGGCCCCCGACTCCACGTCGAGCGCGGCCTCTCCCTGGCGGACGGGATCGCGGCCGTGTGCGCGGGCGCGCGCGACGGAGCCTCCCGAACCGGCACGGTCGTGCGCCTCATCTGCACCGCGCTGCGTTCCCACGACGCCGAAGGGAACGTGGAGCTGGCCGAAACCGCGGCGCGGTTCATCGATGAGGGGCTGAGCGGCTGGGACCTTGCCGGACCCGAGGCCGCCTATCCCGACCCGCTCGACCACGCCCGCGCCTTCGAGGCGGCGCGTGCGAACGGCCTGCGCATGACCATCCATGCCGGGGAGTGGGGCGGCGCGGACCAGGTCCGCCGTGCGCTCGTCGTGGAACCCGAACGCATCGCCCATGGCCCGGGCACCATCGATGACCCCGCGTTGTGCGATGAGTTACGGGTCCGCGGGATCTCCCTCGACCTCTGCCCGACTTCGAACTGGCAGGCGGGCATCGTCCCATCCGTCGCGGCGCATCCGCTGGCCCTGCTCCATCGCCGCGGCGTGCCCGTGACCCTCAGCACCGACGACACGACGGTGTCGGATATCAAGCTCTCCGAGGAGTACGCGAACGCCGTCGAGCAGATCGGGCTGAGCCTGCCAGAGTTGTGGGCCATCGACCGGCGGGCGCTCGATGTCGCCTTCGCCGACGAAGGGACGCTGGCCCCCATGCGGGAGTCCTTCGACCGCTGGGCAGCGGGCATCCCTGAGCTGGGCGGCACCGCGGGCTAGCCGGCGCTCGTTAGCCCGCCAGCGCCTCCAGGGCGGCGGCCAGTTCGGCCGCATCCGCTGCGATCGCGATCGGTTGCTCGTCAGTCGGGAGTGCGTCGACGTCCTCGCGGGTGCTCACGCCGGTCAGCATGATCACGCAGCGCGCCCCGACCGCCCGCGCCGCCGCGAGGTCCGTCCCGATCCCGTCGCCGATCATGATCGCCTCGCTGGCGTGGCGCCCGACGGCCTCGGCGGCCAGTTCCAGGAGGTGCGGCTCGGGCTTGCCGATCGAGAGCGGCGTCACGCCGGTCGTCGCCTCGAGGGCCGCGGCAACGGTGCCGGCGCCCGGGCGGAGGCCACGCTCGGTCGGGTAGACCGGGTCGCGGTTCGTGGCGATGAAACGAGCGCCGGCTCGGATGCAGTCCGCGGCCGCCGCGAGGCGCAGGTAGGTGAGGTTCGGGTCGAGGCCGGAGACCACGGCGTCCGGCGCGCCGGCGGCCGCCCAGCCATCGACGCCCTCCTGATGCATGCGGGTGGCCGCGTGAGCGGAGGTCACCACCTCGAGCCCGACGTCGCGCAGCTCACGCTCCAGACCGCCCCCGCCGACGACGAGGACCCGCCGGATCCCCGCCTCGTGCGTCACCAGGTGCAGCGCCGTCGCCCGCGCCGACGAGACGACTGTATCGACGCTGATCGGCGCGCCCATCGCCGCGAGGCGCGTCACGTAGTCGGCGCGGTAGTGCATCGAGTTGTTGGTCACGTACACCACGTCGTCGCCGCGAGCGGCGCGGTCCGCGAGGACCCCGGCCACGCCGGGGATGGGAACGGCGCCGCGGTAGACGACACCGTCGAGGTCGACGAGCAGAAGCAGGCTCACGCGGCCGATCGTAGCCGCCGGCCGGAGCCCGCGTAGGATGGCGTGGTGACGACGCTTCCGCGCGACCCGCTGACCGGCACCGACCGACTGCTCATCGACGGCACCAATCTCCTGCACGCGCTATCGCGCAAACCCGGCGCCGCGCCGCAGGCCGCGTTGATCGGTCGGCTGCGGGCGATCGTCCCGGCAGCCATCGGCATCGAGCTGGTGTTCGACGGCGCGCCAGATCGGGGGATGCGCGGCGAGCGGGTCGCTGCTGGACTGATCGTGCGCCACTCCGGTCGGCGCACCGCCGACGAGGTGCTGCTCTCCCTGGTGGATGAGACGCGGGCCGTTGCGGGAGCGGCAGCGACCGGCGCGCTGCTCGTGGTCAGCGACGACCACGCGCTCCGGGCGTCGCTGCGGGCCAAGGGTGCCCGGACGGCGGGCTCGGCGTGGCTCCTCGGCAGGCTCGACCGGCCGAAGCTGTCGGCGCCGTCGGTGGGCAACCGCCGGCCTGCCGCGACGCAGCCGACCGACGAGCGCGATCCCGCCACGGAACCGCAGCGCTGGAAGCCCGGGCGCGGCGCGACGACCAAGCGTGGCAACCCGCGCCGAGGTCGACCCTCCTCGGGTAGCATGCCGTCGTGACGATCGTCGACACGCTCAACGAGATGTGGACCGGGCTCCTCGAGATCATGACCCAGTTCGTGATCCCGGACTGGAACGCGATCATCGGCCTGCTGCCGCTCCTGATCTTCCTCGGCATCGTGGGCCCACTGCTGACGTTGCTGCCGCTCGGGATCGTCATCTACCAGTTGCGCAAGCCCCGGGTGAAGGGCGTTCGTTTCGAGGAAGGTCCGACCGTCGCGGCCATCGGCGCGGACGGTCAACCCATCTTCCAGCCGGGGCTCCCCCATTGCCGGCGCGATGGACTCATCTACCCGTCGGGAACCGCCCGATGCGAGCGCTGCCAGGATCCCCTGGCCGTCATCTGTCCGATGTGCGGGCTGGGCCGCATGGCGATGGTCGACACCTGCACGAACTGCGGCCTGGTGCTCAAGGTGAAGCCACGCTCGGTCGTCGTGCACCGTGCGGCATCCGGGCCGAAGCCCGGCGGCGCGGCGGTCGCCTGAAGCCCGCACGATCGATGACCCGTGACACCGCGGCCGTCGCTCCGCAACTCGTGACCGCATCCGGGCGTCTCCTGACACGATGACCATGGCCGAGCTGTCGAACGCGCTCTTTCCGATCGGCGTCGTCTTCGTGGCGCTCGGGTTCGCGGCGCATGTCGGTCATGCGGTGATGCTGGCCAACGGCCGCCGGACTCTCCCGGTGTTGAACGCTGCTCGCCAGCCGGCCTTTGCGGGCATGGTGACCGGCTCGTTCGTGACGGAATCGAATCGGGCCGCGACCGGCGGGCCTTCCCTGGCCGCCTCGCCGAGCCCGCTGTCCCGGGCGGCGGCCGTGCTGTCCACCATGGCCGTGGCCTTCCTTGGAGTCTCGCTGCTCCTGCGCGGCATCGTGGTGGGCCGAGGACCGTGGGGCAACATGTTCGAGTTCACGGTCGCGTTCTCGACATCGATGGTGGCGGGTTACCTGGTCCTGTCGCGCCGCTACGCCATCCGCTCCATCGGGTTCATCCCGCTCGGCGTGGCACTGATGCTGCTGCTCTATGCATCGAGCCTGCCATCCGAGATCTCGCGGCTCGTGCCGGCCCTCCAGAACCCACCGCTGCTCACGATCCACGTCGGGATGGCGGTCCTCTCGTACGGGATCTTCGCGACGGCGTTCGCGGCCGGGGTCGCCTATCTGATCCAGGGCCAGGACGACCGGTTCGCCTGGCTGCCGTCACACAAGGTGCTCGATGAGGTCGCCTACCGCGCGGTGATCATCGGGTTCCCGATCTTCGCGACGATGATCATCCTGGGCTCCTGGTGGGCATCGATCGCGTGGTCGCGCTACTGGGGCTGGGATCCCAAGGAGACCGCCGCGCTCGTGACGTGGCTGACCTATGCGGTCTACCTCCACGCCCGCAACCGGCGCTCATGGGCCGGCCGGCCGGCTGCACTCCTGCTCGTGGTGGGCTTCGGGATGGTCCTCGTGACCTATTCCGGCTCGCTCTGGTTCAGCGGCCTGCACTCGTACAGCGGGCTCTAGTCCTCGAACGTCTGCTCGACCAGCTCGCCGTCCGGGGAGTAGGTCAAGGTCGTCGACTTGGTCCCCTCGCCGCCGCAGAATCCCTCGTCGCAGACGTACCCACGCGCCACCAGACGGTCCCCGAGGTCCACGGAGAGATCGAGCACGTGGGTTCGGGGCGCGAGGTCGATCGGCCAGCCCTCGACGATCGCGCCGTCCGCATCGAACGCGACAAGGGCGCCGCCCATGTCGGTCGAGTCCGGGATCGTGTGCTCGGTGGTGGACCAGGCGAGCGAGAGGTACATCGTTCCGTCGTTCGCGAACGCCGGGCTCGTGGCACCGGCGCAAGGCGTGTCGCCGAACAGGCAGCGCGTCTCGATGTCCGCGGGGAGTTCGATCGGCGCGCCGGTGACCAGAGTCCCGTCCAGTCGGAGCAGCACCATGCGATCCCTCGCCTCAAAGACCTTCTCGATGACGGCGATGCGTCCGTCCGGGGCGACGTACGGTGGTCGCGGTTCGTTCAATTGGTACGGCCATCCGGGCCGGACCTCCCCGTGGTCATCGTGGCTCCACACGCGTCCGGACGCGCTGACGTAGGTGACGCCGTCATCGATATCGAGCACGGGACCGGACGCGGCGCCTTCCGACCCACGCGGCCAGCCGGGATGGAGCCGGCCGTCGAATGACCACGAGGTGAACTCGGTCCGCCGGGCCTCGAGCTCGACGGCGGGCTCGACATCCTCGTAGCCCCACGCCACGACGCCGTCGGCGTTGAGGGCAAACCCTCGACAACCGTCACCCCCGCTCCCATCAGGACCTGGTGGACCACCCGGGATCGGCTGCGGCCATCCGGCAAGCGGCGTGCCGCGGGCATCGAAGGCGTGCACGTTGGCGGCGGATCCCGACGAGATCGCCACGTACACGGAGCCGCCCGGACCCACCTCGATAGGTGATCGCTCGACCCCGCAGACGATCGAAAAGTCGTTCCAGGACACGCGCGAGACGGCGCCGTCCACGGATGCAGGCCACCCGTCTGCGGGTCGTCCGTCCAGGCCGATGACGTGGATCGTCGCGCCCTCGTTCGGGGAGCATGCGACGTAGGCCAGGCCGTCTTCGGCGGTCCGAAGTCCCGGGCACGGGCCGCCGATCTCGACCGGCCAGCCGGCAGGATCTCGGACGCCGTCCCGGACGAGATGGACCTGGCAGGTCGTCCCGTCCCCTTCGCAATCGATCGAGTGGCCGACCGCGAGCGGATCGGGGACCGGATCGGTGTCGGGCGGCATCGGCGTGGGCGTCGGCAGGCCAGCGGCGGCTGACGGCGAAGGCAGGCTGCTGGGCGAGCTCGACGGTGTCGGGGAGGGCGATGGCGATCCCGGCGCGGCGGTGCATGCCGCCAGGACGATGGCGACGATCGCGATCGAGACAGTTCGGGACGGGCGCATGCGATGGGTTCCTCAGGCGCTGGATCGATGACCGTTCGACGTCCGGACGGCAACGTTGTTGCGACGATGTCGTCAGGACGACACGTCATCGCCTCGATCAGGCGTCGTCAAACCATGGCACTCGGCCGTTTCCGACTGTCAGGAGCCTCGATCCGGGCGAACCGTGCCGCGAACGGCTCTGGAGAAGAGTGCTGCGGCCCCGGACACGAGCGTGACCGTGAGCACGATGCCGGCCAGGCTCGACACGTCGGTCGCCGGCTCGCCGTCCGCCGTGACCTGGGGGGCGGGTACCTCGATGGGCTGAGATGGCGCTTCGGTCGGCGCCGTCCCGCCGGCTGGTGCCGTAGCGGGATCCGGGGGATCGCTAGCCGCTGGCGCTCCCGCGGCGGCGCCCGAACCACTCCCCGAGGTGGCCGCCACCACGCGGACGGTCGCGGTCATCTCGGGGTGGAACGCGCAGAGGTAGGCATACGATCCGGGCGTCGCGAAGGTCTGGGCGAATGTGGCACCGCCCTCGAGCATCCCGCTGTCGAAGGTGCCGTCCTTCGCCAGGACGGAATGCGGAGCCACGCCCCGATTCGTCCACGTGACTCGGCCGCCGGCCGCGACCTCGATCGTCGAGGGACGGAACGCGAAATCGGCGGCGTCCACCGACGCGTCGGAGGGAGCCGCGACCAGCTGGGGCGTCGGGTCGGCGGCCGGTGCCGGCACGGCCGATGGGGTCGGGGTCGGGGTCGGGCGCGGCGCCACGGGGTCGGTGCCACCGTCGCCGCCTGTGGCGGCTACGACCTCGATCCTGCCGCGCATGTCGGAATGGAAGATGCACAGGAACGCGAACGTGCCCGCGGATGGGAACGTCTCGCGGACCGACGTGCCGCCTGCGAGGACGCCGGTGTCGAACGCGGAGGACGTCGCGGAGTGCTCGTCGCCGCCGGTGTTCCGGAACTCGACCGTGCCACCGACCGCGATCCGGACGGATGTCGGGTCATAGAAGTCGTCGCCGATCGTCACGGTGGCGGTGGAAGCGGCGCCTCCGCCCGTCGAACCGCCCGCCGCCGTGCCGCCTGCCGGCGGCGTCGTGCCCGCCGGCGAACCACCCGAGCCAGGCGACACGACCACGATCCGACCGTGGTACGCGGCCGCATCGTCGTTCCGTTCATCCAGATAGGTGTATGTGCCCGCGACCGAGAGGTGCACCTGGAACGAGTCGCCGGGCTCCAGGTTCCCCGTATCGAACTCCTGGCCAGAGCGCGACCGCATCCGGTGCCGATCGTCGTCGCGGTTGACGAACCGGACGATATCGCCGACCGACACGCGCACGTCGCGGTCGCTGAGGCCGGACGTGATCGTGATCGTCACATCGGGTGTGCCTTCGGCGGAGTCGTGCGCGAGGACTGGTGCGGTCCCGACGACGGCGAGGGCGACCACGAGCGCGCCGAGACCAAGCACGAGGCGGACGGCACGGCGGGACGAGGCAAGCGGGATCAATGAACGCAAGGAATGACCTCCGGGACGGGCGACAGGACTCGCTACTTCGTCTGAGTCCGCGACGCCCCGAAAGGTTTCAGTGGCGCGGTCGGTTCGCCCAGGGAGGCACGACGTTCGGGTCGACGCCCCGCCTTCGCCCGACGCCGTCGCGGGCCGCCGGCGCTTCGGTCTCCCCCTCGCCCGGCGTGGGCGACGGCGGGCTCCAGTCCGCTTCGGCTCCCGGCATGGGCGCGAAGTCCCGGAACTGGATGATCCGTCGCTCGAACTTCTCGAGCAGCTTCGGGTGGGCGGCCTCCACCTCGGCGAAGACCTCCTCCAACTCGTCGCCGATCAGCTCGTCGCGCTCGATCAACGCCTTGGCGAGATGGTGGATGGCCGGTTCCTTCTCGCGGAGCAGCCGTTCGGTCTCCTCGTACAGCTGGTCGAGCAGCTCGTGTGCCGCGATGACGACCGGGCCCATGGGCACCTCACCCGGTTTCATCGGGATGATGACCTTGGTCGGCCCCATCGCCAGGCTGCCGACGTAGTCCTCCGCGGCCGACGTCGCCCAGCGCAGGTCGCTCGATGGGCCGGTCGACAGTGTGTCGAGGAACCGGTTCTCGACGACGTGCCCGGCGAGGCTCGTCATGATCTGCGTCTCGATCGATCGCGCGTACAGTGACGTCCGCTCCTCGCGTGGTCGCTGCTGGACGTAGCCCAGCGCGTGGCCGCGCCGGATGATCGAGGCCTTGGAGATCCGGTGCTCCGGTCGCAGGTAGCGCGCCGCGACCGCGTGACCCGCCTCGTGGTAGGCCGTCTCTCGGCGGTCCGTCAGGTTCCACGATCGGATGGGCTGCTTCAGCCCAAGCGCGCGTTCGTCGGCTGCGTTCAGCCAGTCCTTGTACGTCAGGAACTCGCGCCCATCGTGATGGGCGTGGATGAGCGCCTCGTTGATGATCGTCTTGATCATGACCGGGGTCCAGCCCATCGAGTCCGTGACCAGCAGCTCCATCGGGATGTCCGGGTCGTGCCGCTTGCCCGCGAGGTAGTGGGCGATGATGTCGCGCCGACCGTCAGCGTCGGGGACGTGGACGACGAGCAT
>JARDZW010000030.1 GCA_029240655.1 Chloroflexota bacterium | reverse complement strand
CCGCCTGTCCCTCACCTTCCGCGGCGACAACGACACGCACCATGTCGCCCTCGATGCCGGCCAGTGGCGTTGCACCTGCCACTACTTCGAGAGTTGGGGTTCGTGCGTCCATCTCCTCACGCTGCAGAAGGTGATGGGGGTCATGCTGCCCGAGGAGGCGCAGGTCTCGATCTTCTCGGCCGAGGCCGTCCCGACTTCGTGAGCCCGGGGCGCGTCCGGCGTCCCGCTCCTTACCTGAGCCAGGCGACCACGGCGGCCGACGTCCCGGGGAGCGGCTGACCCCATACGCGTCGCCAGCCATCCGTGCCGTCATGCACGTCGTACCTCGGCACCCCGTCCTCGCCGAGCCATACGATCGCCAGACGACGCCCGTCCGCGTCGAGGGCAAGGGAGATCGCGTCCACGAACCCGTCCGGGACCTCCACGGAACCCGTCGAGGTCCCGTCGTCGGCCAGCCAACCCCTCGACGAGCGCAGCATGATCGGTGCTCCCTGCCCGGCGGAGGTCGCGATGACCCTCCCGTCACCGGACGTTGCCAGGCGCCGTTCACCGGCTGGCCCCTTTGCGATCTTCCCGTTCGCGGTATCGACGACGATCGTCGCGGGTTCCTTCGTGCTGCCCGTGACCAGGGCCACGCGCTGACCATCGAGCCAGACAGGTGGCGTGGCCAGGAGCGCCCGCTTCAAGGCGATCGACGTCGCCTTACTTTCGCCCGGGTCGACCAACAGGAGATGCATATCCCCGCCGCCAAGGAGATCGCCCCCGAGGGCAGCGAACCGGCGACCTCCGGGATCCCAGGTCGGGAACGACGCCGGCGTCGCCAGCGCTGCGCCGGACTCGTCGGCGGTCTCGACCGGTCGCCACTCCAGCCCGGCCACGTCCGCCGCCGCCCCGCCGGGGTCGACCGGGTCGCTCGTCACGAGTCCGTCGCCGGTCGTGCTGCCGACCAGCGCCCCGCCCTTTCCCGCCGATATCCAGGTCGCGTCATCGTCGGGCAAGGGAAGTCCGATCGACACCGGCTCGTCTGAATCCTGCTTGGCGGCCAGCACCACGAGCTTGGCGACATCACCGCCCGTCAGAACCAGCAGCCCCTCGGCTGGCTGCTCCGCGGCGCCCGCGTCGGCCTGGCAGGCGGAGAGGAGGAGTAGGACGGCGAGGATCGCCGCAACGCGGCGACCGGGTCGACTGGCGAGGGTGGCCAGCGAGTTGCCCATCCGCGGCAGTGTGCCACCCCCGGGCGGTTCACTCCACCTCCAGACGCCAGAAGTAGTGCGCGTCGCCCACGCCCGGAGCGAACTCGACGAACACCTCGGCGGTCCACGCCCCCGGACCGGGTGCGTCGAAGCGCGGGCTTCCGGCGCCATCGCCGAGGGACGTGGCGCCCTCGGGGCCGCCGGCGGCAGCCGGAACGTAGCGGGCCGACCAGGCGCGGATCTCCCCGTCCGGCACGAGGGTGACGGTCAGCGGCTCGCCGGCCCCGACCGCCAGCGGAGCGCCCTGGAGCCACGGCGAGTCGCTGCCCGACTCGAGCCAGACATAGGTTCCGAGTTGGCCGGCGACGGAATCGCCGCCCTCCGCCGCCAGGAGGGCTTCCGGCGGCGCATCCCGGCCGGGGACCGTGGGAGATGGGCCGTCCGTGGCCGCGGAGGTCACAGACGTTGACGGGGCCGCGGGGGTTGCCGCCGAGGCGGTCCGGTCCGGGGTCGCGGCCACCGCGACAGTCCCGCCGGGCCCGGCGCCTGGCTCGCAGCCAAGAACGAGCCCGGCCAGGATGGCCATCCCGACAATGACGTCGGACACCTTGGGGAGCGACGATCTGGTGGCCATCCCGATCTCCTTCCCTCCGGTCAGCGCCCGATGACGGGCATGGGGCAGTGGGTGCCCGAGCAAGGAGCCACCGTTACCGATACGGTCGGGCTCACGTCGCCGCGCAGCCCTTCGTTCGTCGGGGTCGAGAAGACCGCGCGGAACTCCGCCGAGCCATACAGGCGCAGCGCACTGGCGTAGGTGCCGGTCGGCGTCGTGTACGGCATCGTTGCGATCGTGGTCCAGGTGGTTCCACCCGGCGGACGTCGTTGGAGCCTGATGGTCCGACGCGAGACGGGGTTGCCACTCAGGCGGCCGTAGTCCGTGTCGGTCAGGATCTCGAGGAACGCCGTGAATGTCTCGGTGCCGCCGTACGGCAACGTGGTGTCGTTGCCGCTCAGCGAGAGCTTGGTCGGGAGGTCGAGGCACGTGGAGTACGGGAACGACGCGTGCCCCGTGTCGTACCGCACCTGGAGCTGCGCGACGTCGCAGACACCCAGGACGTGCATGTTGTAACCCTCCCGCGGCTTCGTCCGCGAGAATGTCTGCACGACGGCATCGGTGTAGTCCCGCTCATCGGCAAAGTTGACGTGATGGCCGAGGCCCTCGATGTGACCGAACTCATCGAGCGCGACCGTCTCGGCGTCATAGCAGCCGTTCGGGGCGCTCGTGTACATCTGGCACCACTTGAGCGTGCCCCAGTCGAAGACCCGGCCATGCTCGCGGAACCACATCGTGAATCCATCGGGAGCGTTCCGCGTGAAGCACGCCAGCCCATTCACGCCGCAGGTGCCGGTCCCGTAGCCGATCGGGTTCGTCCCGGCGGCATCGAAGGCGAAGAGCGCGGCACGAGACGCTCGCGTCGCCTCGACATCGGCTGCGGCCGCGTTGACTGCCACCCGGATCGGTGCGGGTGGCACGGCGCCGGTCCGCCAGTCGTACTTGAGTATGCCGTCCTGCGGGAAGGTCCCGCTGCCGAGCGACGGATCGGGTGAGTGCGCCGTTGCGGGCGCCGTCGTTGGATGGCCGATCGCGATGGCGATGACCAGGTTCAGGAGCACGGACAGGCCGCGCTGCCCACGGCGCGTCGGGAAGATCATCGCGACACCTCGTCGAGCTGGACGGTGCGCCCGTCCGGGACGTAGCGGAGCAGCGGTCGGAGCGAGCCATCGATCGGCAGGCGTCCGTCCGGGCCGAACAGGAGCCAGCCTGGGGCGTGCTCGGCGCCGCTCCCTGACCGCGCGGCACCGGCGACCAGCCGGCGGCCGTCTGGATCGGCTTCGAGCAGCCGCGAGCCTCGGCCATCGAGCCCGACCACCCGAAGGTGGTCGCCGTGGGCCCCGACCTCGTGGACGACGATCGATCGCTCGTCCGCGTCGCGGCTCAGCACCGCCTGGCCGGCTACCGGATCGAGGATCAGCGTGTCGCCCGTCACGACGTCCAAGGAGAGCAGCGGGCAGGGCAGACCGCGGCAGGCACCGTGGGCGACCAGGCGATCCCCGTCCAACCCGACGACGTCGCCAAGCGCGGGGTCGGCAACGCGCCGGACGCCACCACCCCGCGTGTCGAGGATGCGGACGCGACACGCGATCTCTCCGCAGGACTGCACGGCAAGTGACCGGCCGTCCTCGGCCCAGACGAAGGTCGTGATCCACGTCGGACCGAAGCGGGCGTCGGCTTCGATCGGGGGCAACACGCGCGACGGCCCCTGCTTGCCACCGAGCATCCGGCGCCAGACGCCGAGGTCGGCCCGGGTCTTCCGATCGACGAGGAACTCGTAGAGGGTCGCGCCATCCGATGCGAGCGTCGCCGTACGAACCACGTCGCTCGTGACGACGAGCGGCCAGGCACAGCCTCGGGCGGTGTCGACGAGCGAGAGCTGCGAACGACGGCCATCATCGGTGCCGATCAGCGTCGCGCCACCGAACGGACCGGCTGCGAACGACTCCGCAGCCAGATCGAGCGTTCGCGTCCTGCGCTCGCCGGCCTGTCCGAGGACCACCCGCTGGCCGATCCGGGCGCCGTCGCTGATGAGCGGATCGATTCGATACCAGCTCCCCGGCGCGGAGCCGCCGGTGCGCGGCGTCCCAGCGCACACGTCCGGCGTCCAGGCGCCACGGGGCGCGCCCAACGTCGTGGTGGCGATGAGCGCGATCCCACCGAGGGCAGCGACCGCCGGGCCGGCACGACGAAACCAACGTGACTCCACCATGTCGATGGACCTCCTCCGGCGGCTGGACGATGGCGGGAGGAGGGCGAAGTCGAACGCCGCGTGGTCGCGAAGCCGGTGAGATTCCGGCACAGTCCCGCTACGGTGAACCGCCCTCGGGCGGAAGTCCGGTCGCCGACCTCACGGTGCATGCTCGAACCTTCGAGAGAAAGGTAGGCAGGACCGTGCACACCATCCCCTGACCCCTCCTTCGACCCGCATCGAGGCGAGGGGTCTTGCCCGTCTCGCAGGGCCCCTCGGGATCCACGAACCCCGCTCCCGGAGGAAATCCCGCCGTGTCTCCCCGCTCCCGACGCCGTGGCGTCGCCCTGTGCCTGGCGTTGTCCGTCCTGTTGGCGGCCTGCTCCACTCCCGCAGCTTCGCCGTCGTCTGCACCGCCCATCACCCCCGCACCACCGCCGACCACCGAACCCAGCCCGTCACCTGCGGCCGCGTTCCCCGTCACGCTCACCGACAACGAGGGCACCACGGTCGAGCTCTCGGCCGAGCCCCAAGTCATCGTGTCGCTGACCCCGGCCAACACGGAGATCCTCTTCGAGCTCGGAGCCGGCGATCGCGTCGTCGCGACCGACGACGGGACCGACTACCCGGACGCGGCGGTCGCGCTGCCCGATGTCGCGACGTTCTCGAGCGTCGACGTCGAGCAGGTGGTCAACCTTGAACCGGATCTCGTCCTTGCCGGCGGCCTGGGATTCACCCCCGCCGACGCGATCACGCAGCTCCGGTCGCTCGACATCCCCGTGCTGGTCCTGTACGCACCCACCGTCGAAGGGGTCTACAAGGACATCGAGCTCATCGGCACGGCCACCGGGACCAGCGAGGCCGCCGTCGCGTTGACGTCCAGCATGCGTGCCGAGATCGACGCGATCAGCGATGCGGTCGCCGCGAGCGGGACACCGCCGCGCGTCTTCTACGAGATCGGCTACGACGCCACGACCGGCGCGATCTTCGCGCCTGCCGCCGACTCGTTCGTGGCCGAGATGGTGACGCTCGCCGGCGGTGACACGATCACGACCGGCGACCCCGATACCTACGAGATCGCCCTCGAGAAGCTGATCGAGCAGGACCCGGAAGTGATCGTCCTCGGGGTCAACCCCTTCTACGAGCCGACCCCCGAGGAGGTCGCGGCGCGCCCCGGCTGGAAGGTCATGACCGCCGTCGCCAACGACGACATCCGAACGGTCCGCGATACGGAGATCACCCGACCGGCACCCCGGCTCCCGCTGGGATTGCGCAACCTGGCGACCACGATCAGGCCGGACGTCACCCTTCCGGCCGCGCCGTAACGGGCATGGCCGCCGGCGCGCTCGCACCCGATCTGGACTCCCACGGCGTCGCCGCCTGGGTCCGAGGTCGGCCCGTGGTCGTCGGACTGGTGGCCACGGTCGTCCTCCTGGTCTCGATCGTCCTTGGCGTGGGCCTCGGGTCCGTCCAGATCGGTCCGAATGAGACGGTCGGCGTGATCCTGTGGAAAACGCTCGGCGTCCGGATCGGCCTGGATTGGAGCGCGGCGAGCGAGGCGATCATCTGGGACCTGCGCCTGCCGCGCGTGCTCACGGCGATGGTCATCGGGTCGGGGCTCGCCGTCGCGGGCGCCACGTTCCAGGGGTTGCTCCGCAACCCACTGGCCGATCCGTACGTGCTGGGCACCGCGTCGGGCGCGGCGCTCGGTGCGGCGATCGCGGTCCTGATCCCGGTCCAGATCGTGCTCATCGAGTTCGGCCTCCTGCACGCCTTCGCCTTCGCCGGAGCCCTGCTGTCCGCCTATGTCGTCTTCCGGCTCGGGGGTTCCGGTGGCGCCGGTGGGTTGACCCGCCTCCTGCTCACCGGCTACGCCGTCGGGTCCGTACTGGCGGCGCTCCTGACGATGGCCATGTACGTCTCGGGTGCCGATCTGCGCCAGATCTTCTCGTTCCTGCTCGGCGGGCTCGCGGGCGCGTCGTGGGCCCGCCTCGTGGTCGCGGCGCCCCTGATCATCGGAGCATGCGTCCTCATGATGGTGCGATCTCGATCCCTCGACGGCCTGCTCCTCGGCGATGCCGCTGCGAGCCACCTCGGCATCGATGTCAGGCACGAACGGGGCATCCTGCTGGCCCTCGCCTCCCTGGCGACGGCGGCCGGGGTCGCGATCAGTGGACTGATCGGGTTCGTCGGGCTGGTCGTGCCGCACGTCGTCCGCCTCGTGGTGGGCCCAGCGGCGCGACGGGTGCTGCCGATCTCGGCGATCGTGGGCGCCGCCCTCCTGTCTGCCGCCGACCTCGTCGCGCGTCTGGTGGGGGACGTTCCGGTCGGTGTCGTGATGGCGCTGCTCGGAGCCCCCTTCTTCCTGTTCCTGCTCCAGCGAACGCGCTCGAGCTACGAGCTGTGACGGCCGTGGCACCGATCCTCGCGGCGCACGATGTCACGGTCGCTTACGGAGACCGGCGCGTCGTGGATGCAGCCACGTTCGAGGTCGGCGGCGGCGAGCGGGTCGCGCTGGTCGGGCCCAACGGTGCCGGCAAGTCGAGCCTGCTCCGCGCGATGACCGGCGTATTGCGCCCGAGCTCGGGCTCGGTCCACCTCTGTGGCGCACCCATCGACACGGTCGAACGCTCCGCCGTCGCGCGCACCATCGCCGTCGTCCCCGAGCTCATCCAGCTGCCGTTCGAGATGCCGGTCCACGAGGTCGTGGCCCTCGGCCGGCTTCCACACGAGCCGCCGTTCACCGGGCTGCGTACGACCGATCACCTCGCCGTCGCCGGAGCCATGGATCGGGTGGGCATCGCCCACCTCGCGCATCGCGATGTGCGCGAGCTGTCGATGGGTGAGCGCCAACTCGTGTTCATCGCGGTCGCCGTCGCCCAGTCGGCCCAGATCCTGGTCCTCGACGAACCGACCGCGCACCTCGATATCCGCCACCAGGTCGACGTCATGGAGCTGCTGGTGGATCTCAACCAGCGCGATGGCACGACCGTCGTGGCCGTCCTTCACGACCTGGCCCTTGCCGCTCACTTCTTCCCGCGCGTCGCGGTCTTGAGCGGGGGCCGCATCGTGGCGGACGGCGCGCCGGCGGCGACCCTGGGGCCCGAGCAGATCCGGTCGGTATTCGGGGTGGATCCCGCCCTGGTGCGCCTCCCGGTCGGGGCGAGCTGACGATGGAGCACGTCGTGCATCGTTCGGCGCGGTCCGTCGGGGTCGTCCCCACCCTCCGAGCCGCGGTCGGGCTCCTGACCCGGCTGCCCGTCGGCGTCGTCGCGGACGTCCCGGGGGCGGCGGCCTTCGCCCTGGTCGGCGCAGTCATCGGGGGTCTGGCGGCGGCGGCGCTCGTGGTCCTGGCGCTGGCCGGCGAGCCGGTGCTGGGGGCGATCGCGGCAGTGGGGGTGCTCGCCGCCGTGTCCGGCGGCCTGCACCTGGACGGCCTGGCCGACACGGCCGACGCCCTGGTCGCACCTGACGCCTATGCCGCAGAGCGCGCTCGGGAGGATCCGTCCGTCGGCCCGGGCGGTGTGGTCGCGCTCCTGGTGGTCATGGGCGTCGAGGTCGCCGCCCTGGCCTCGGTCGCGGCGTCGTGGGGGCCGGCGGTGGCCGCGTCGGTCGTCGTCGTCGGTGGTGCGGTGTCGCGCTGGCTGCCGGTGGTCGCGGTCGTGCTCCTACGGGACCGGGTCGGACACGACGGCCTGGGCGCCTGGTTCAGCAACGCCGTCTCTTGGCGCGATGCGATCGTCGGAGCGGTCACGGTCGCGATCGTGGTCGGGGCGGGGATGACATCGGGAGCCTGGGCGCTCGGTCCGGGAGCCTTGATCGGCGGGACGGCCGGCCTCGTCGCGACCGCATTCATCACGGGGTTGCGGGGCCGTCTCGATGGAGACGGCCTGGGCGCGTCGGTCGAGATCACGTTGACGGCGACGCTCGTGTGTCTGGCCGTGATCGCGCCATGACGCTCGTGGCAGGGGAGCGGCCATGGCCAGCCCGCTGATCTTCGTCGTCGGGGGCACGCGCAGCGGCAAGAGCCGGTTCGGCCTCGCGGCCACCAGGCGGCTCGCCGCCGACGGGCGCGCGTGGTTCCTCGGGACTGCGTGGCCCGGCGACCCCGAGCTCGACGACCGGATCGCCCGACATCGACGTGAGCGCCCGGCGACGTGGCCGACGATCGTGGTGGGCTCCGACCTGGTCACCGCCCTCGCGCGCACGGAGCCCTCCGAGCCGGTCCTCATCGATGGGTTGACCCTCTGGCTCAGCACGCTGATCGGCGACGACGTTCCGGAGATCGACCCGATCCTGGATGGGCCGATCGCGGCAGGGTTCGCGGCGATCGAGGAGCGTCCGGGAGCCGTCGTCGTCGTGAGCGACGAGGTCGGACTCGGGATCGTGCCGATGCACGCTGGCGCCAGGGCCTACCGTGATCTCGTCGGCATCGCCCATCAGCGGATCGCGGCGATGGCGGACGAGGCCTACCTGCTCGTGGCGGGACTGCCGGTCACGTTGAAGCGCGGGAGTCAGCCGTGACGGCCGGTGTCCGCGTCAATCTGGACGACACCCTGGTTGCGATCGCGGGGCTCGGTCCGTTGGACGAGGCCGCGAGGGCCGGCGCCCGCGACCACCTCGACCGGCTCACGAAGCCACCGGGCAGCCTCGGCCGCCTCGAGGAGCTCGCCATCGACCTGGCGGGCATCACCGGCCAGGCGTTTCCGACGATGGCCCACCGCGCGATGGTCGTGGCGGCGGGTGACCACGGCGTCGCCAGCAAGGGAGTATCCGCCTACCCGTCTGACGTGACCGCCCAGATGCTCGCGAACTTCATCGGCGGCGGAGCGGCCATCAACGTCCTCGCCGCGGCCGTCGGCGCGTCGCTCACGGTCGTCGATGTCGGGGTGGCGGGGCCGTTCGCGTCCGTGCTGCCCGGACATGAGCGTGGCGGCCACCTCGTTCGTGCACGGATCCGTCCGGGCACGGCGGACATGACCGAAGGTCCGGCGATGACCCGAGCAGAAGCGCTCCGATCCATCGAGGTGGGCATCGAGGTCATGGCCGGTCTTCGCGCGTCCGGCGTCGACCTCGTCGGGATCGGCGATATGGGCATCGGCAACACCACGGCGGCCAGCGCGATCGTGGCTGTCCTGACCGGAGCGGCAGCCGCCGCCGTGACCGGCCGCGGGACCGGCATCGATGACGCGACGCATCGGCGCAAGGTCGCCGTCATCGAGCAAGCGATCGCCCGCAATGCCCCCGATCCGGTGGACCCGATCGGCGTCCTGGCGGCGGTCGGCGGGCTCGAGATCGGGACGTTGGTCGGCGTGATCCTCGGTGCCGTCGCCGGACGGGTGCCCGTGGTTCTCGACGGCTTCATCACTGGAGCGGCGGCACTCCTCGCGGCCGGGCTCGCACCGGGGACCGCCGACCGCGCGATCGCCGCGCACCGCAGCGTCGAACCCGGTCACGCGATCGTGCTCGAGCGGCTCTGCCTACGGCCGCTGCTGGAGCTCGACCTCCGGCTGGGCGAGGGGACGGGAGCGGCACTCGCGATCGGGTTGATCGACGCGGCCGTTCGGCTGCGCGACGGCATGGCGACATTCGACTCGGCGGCCGTTTCCGGGCCGCTCGACGGTCCCACCGGACCAGGAGCGCGGTCATGAACGATGTCGTGTTCGTCCGTCACGCGTCGACGAGCTGGACCGGACGCCGCTACTGTGGGCGCAGCGACCCGCCACTGGACGCCGCCGGTCTGACGGAAGCACGAGCGCTCGCCGCGGCGCTCGCCCCGACGCTGCCACGCGACGTCCTGATCGTCACGAGCCCAGCGCATCGCGCCCGTGCCACCGCCGAGGTCCTCGCGGCGGCGGCCCAAGTCACGGCTGTTGAGATCGACGAGCGCTGGCGGGAGGCCGATTTCGGGATCGCCGAAGGACGCACGTTCGACGAGCTGGCGGCAATGGATCCGCGGCTCGCCGAGGCATTGGCTGGCGGCGTCACGGACATCGACTGGCCGGGTGGCGAGAGGGCCGCCGACCTGGGCGTGCGGATCGCGCAGGCGTGGAACGCGCTTCGCGCGCGTGGCCGGCCCGCCTTGGTCGTCTCTCATGGCGGGGCCATCCGTCACGCGGTGGCCCTCGCTCGGTCGCTGCCGACCGACGCCGTACCGGTGCTGGAGCCGGCGACGTCCATTCGGGTCGAGCTCCGCGCGGAGGAGAGCGGATCGGCCCGCATGCTACCCTCCCGTCCGTGACGCGACCTCGATCGGGCGCGCCGGTGCCGTTCCGTCCGGCCCGTCGTCGGTCCCTCCCACGAGTGTTCCTCGCGGTCCTCGCGGCCTTCCTCGTCGTGGGCTGCATCGGGCAGGAGGAGGTTCGCGACGAACCCACGCCCTCGCCCTCGGTCGCCGCTCCCTCGGTCGAGCCCACCGTCGAGCCGAGCCTCGCGCCCCAAGCCACCCCGTCGCCGCCGGCCGAGGCGACTCCGTCCGAGGCCGCAAGCCCGACGCCCACGGCCACTGCGAGCGAGGAGCCGGCGCCGTCGGGTAAGGCCGGGTCGGCGGGCGCCTGCAGTGGCAACGACGACAACCGCTCGTTCTTCATGGACGCCGCGGCCGCATTCGACTGGGCCGTGTACTGCGCGGTGCTGCCGGAGCGCTGGTTCGTCGCGGACGGCCAATACCGATCGGCCAGGGGTGGCTGGCTCGAGATCTTCTACCAGGGCCCGGGAGGCGCCCGCTTCGAGCTGCATGAAGGCGGGTTCTGCGATGCCGCCGACGGGTGCGTCCCCGGCGGGCTCGATGCAGGCTCGGCGGCGTTCGGGGATCGGTCGGGGTCGCTGGTGAATCTCGCCGACGGGCGCTACGCCGTCGTCGTCGATCGCGGCGCCGCTCAGAGTTGGCTGGCCATCGGTGAGGGCATGGACGTCGATTCGTTCAAGGACCTGGCCGCGGGCCTGACGCGGGTCGAGCAGTAGCGCTCGGGCGGGTCAGTCCGGGAGCGTCTCAGGGCCTAGCGCGGCCGCCGCCAGGTCCGCGACCGCGTCGACCGTCTTCGCGAGATCACCCCCGCTCCCACGCATCACCGCGGTCGCCCCGAAGCCGACGATCGGAGCGCCGCTCGCGACGATGACCCGGATGGTCTCGATCGCTGTGTCGAGGGCCAGGCCATCGGCCTCGGGCGTCGCGACGGCCCAGCCCTGGGCGCTGTCGAGGGCGTCGAGGTCGAATGCGATGTACCACCCGTCGATCCGGCCCGCGACCGACGCGCTCCAGCCAGCGACCGCGGCTCGCCCGGCGTCGTCCGCCAGCATCCCGGCGCCGAAATGCGCGACCGGGCTCGATGCGAGCATCCGGGACTCGATCTCGTCCAGGACGTGGCCCCCGAATAGCCCGGCGTTCGCCTCATCGACCGTCGGTCCGTCCACGGCGGCGACCAGATCGGGATCGCCACGGCCGCAGGCCATCGCGAACGGCATGCCCCAGACGTTGCCGGAGGGGGTCGTTTCGGGCGTGTTGAAATCGCCGTGCGCGTCGAACCACACCAACCCGAGCCGGATCCCGGGTCGTGCCTGCCGGATCCCGGCCAGGGCACCCGCGTGGCTGGTGCAGTCGCCACCCAGAACGAGCAGCCTCGCCCCGTCGCCACCGCCAGCGAGCCCGTCGGCCACGTGGCCCGCCAGCCTCGGCAGGTAGTCCAGCAGGCGCCCGTGGTTCTTCATGCGCGGGTCAGGATCGGGTGCCCAACCCGGGTCGTTGAACGCATCTCCGTGATCCAGGACCGGGCGGTCCGACCGGTCCAGGCGAGTCGCGAGCAGGTCGAGCAGACCACGGGCGCGCACCTCGGCGGGCGTCCGTTCCATGCCCGCGAAATGGCCACCCAGGGCGGTCGGCGAACCGACGACGACGATCGGGTCAAGCCTTGCCATACCCGTGAGCATAGGTGCTCGCTGCCGCCTCCGGGCTCCGAGCTGTGCGCACGGGCGGGGACTCCCTCCTCCACAATCGCGACATGCGCATCGCCGACTTCGCCCTGGAGCGGTACTTCGCACGCTGGGAGTTCTCCGTCGAGCACCTGCTGTGCGCCTCGGACGTGCAGGGCTATCCGATGAGCGAGCTCCTCACCCTGGCCGACGACGAGACCCAGAGCCTGTGGGACGGCCTGACACTGGGCTACGCGGAATCGAGCGGTCATCCGCTGCTGCGCCGGGAGATCGCGGCCCTGTACGAAGGCCTCGCGCCCGAGGAGGTGCTCGTCTTTGCCGGCGCGGAGGAGGGGATCTTCTGTCTGGTCAATGTGCTGCTGGGACCGGGCGATCACGCCGTCGTGACGTGGCCGGGCTACCAGAGCCTGTACGAGATCGGCCGCGCGACCGGCGCGGACGTCACCCTGCACGAGCTGCGCGAAGAGGCTGGCTGGGCGCTCGATCTCGATGTCCTGCGCCGACAGGTCACGTCTGCGACCAGGCTCATCGTCGTGAACGCGCCGCACAACCCGACCGGCATGCTCCCGGACCGGTCCACGTTCGACGGCCTCGTCGCCATCGCCGAGGAAGCCGGGGCGTACCTCATGCTCGACGAGGTCTACCGTTTCCTGGAGTTCGACGAGGGGCATCGGCTACCGGCAGCGGCCGATGCAACCGAGCGCGGCATCTCGCTCGGCGTCATGTCGAAATCCTTCGCGCTGGCCGGGCTGCGCATCGGCTGGCTCGCCACTCGCGACCGCGGCCTGCTCCAACGTTGCGCGTCGTTCAAGGACTACACGACGATCTGCGCCTCGGCGCCGTCCGAGATCCTGGCGATCATCGGGTTGCGCGCGCGTGAGACGGTCCTGGGCCGGTCTCGGGGGATCGTCGCCGCGAACATGGAGCGGCTCGATGCGTTCTTCGAGGACTGGGCCGACCGCTTCACCTGGGTGCGCCCACGGGGAGGATCGATCGGGTTTCCACGGCTGACCGTACCCGGCGTCGGTATCGACGATTGGGCTGCCCGGCTGGTCGAATCGGAAGGCGTGTTGCTGCTACCGGGTTCGCAATTCGGCTTCGGCGGCAACCACTTCCGGCTGGGCTTCGGGCGGACGGACCTGCCGGTGGCCCTCGACCGGCTCGAAGGGTACGCGGCCCGGACCCTTCGCTGACCCCGCGTGGGCTTGTACGGCAGGGCTACGTCTTCGCGAAGCCGGTCGCGGCGGACCTCGAGGCCGGTGGGGTCTTCCCGATCGCCGAGGTCCCGCCGGTCGGCGTCCGGAACGAAGGATCGGTCGACGCCGGAGTCTCCCGAGAGCTGCCGGCTTTCCGCTGGCCGTCCGGCGGCCTGAAGACGCGCCGCCGGATCGCCCCGTCCGCCGGGAGCAGCCCCGCCTGATCCTTCCGGACCGCCTTGAGCCCCGTGTTCGAGGAAACGCGACAGAACCGGCCGCGGCTAGGTTGCGAGGCCCTGCCCGAGGAGGCCCGGTCGCCATCCGTCGAGCCCACGCGCCACCGGTTCTCCGAGCCGATCGAGTCGGCCGCGGCGAGGCTCGGCCAGTGACGCAGCCCGGGTCGCCGCAACACGCCGCGCGGCCGACAGCACCGACCGGGGTGTCGTCCGACCGTGCCAGGCCAGCGCCCGGACGGGGACCAGCCGGATCACCTGAGCGTAGGTGCGGGCGAACTGTGCTGGCGTGAGGTCCAGCGCGCGGATGCGCTCGGCATACTTGGCCTCGAACCCAGCGGGCAGGCCCGCCGCCGGCGCGGCCAGGACCTCGGCCCGGGCCTCCAGGAGGCCGACGTCGAAATCGTCGTCAGCGTCCCCGAGGGCGAGCATCGCGCGCGGGTCCGCGCGCAGATTGCGGACCTTGGTGGCCCCGGGCTTGGACATGATCACGATCGCCTCGCCGTCCCAGACGAACCAGGTCGGCACCAGGTGCGGGGCGCCATCGGCCCGGGTCGACGAGAGCCAGATCACCGGTTCGGTCTCGAGGAACTGACGCACCCGAGCTGCGGCGAGGTTGGAGCTGTCCATGGCCGCAGCATCGGTCGAGGCGGCGTAGGGGGCCGCCGACGACCGTCGCGGACTGGCATGGACATCCGTCGATACCGGGCTGCGACCGTATACTCGGCCCCGCTCGGCTGCTCGCCGACGCAACCCCGGAGACCGTGCCCTGATGTCGTCGCTCGTCGCCATGGTCCAGGTGAGCCTCCGCCGCTCCCGGGCCGCGTGGCCGATCGTCGCGTCGGCGGGGCTGATCTGCCTCCTTGCCGCGAGCCTGCTCGCCGCCGGCCCGATGTACGCCGGTGCCGTGGCCATTGCCGGTCTCCAGCGCGCCATGACCGATGCGCCGGTGTCCGAGGCGAACATCGAGGTCTCGATGCGCCTCGACCCGGGCGCCGCCCAGGACGCGGAGCGCGTCGTCACGCCGGAGCTGGAACGCGCGCTCGGCGACGTGGGAGGGACGATCCTGCGGTCGGGACGCTCGGACTCCTTCGGGCGTCCCGGTCCAGCGACCGGTCCGCGGACGGATCTGATCGAGATCGGATTCGCGGAGGGCATCGAGAACCGTGCCACGCTCGTCGCGGGGTCCTGGCCGGTGCCCATCCCGGTCGAGGAGGCGGCCGCCGAGGCCGCGATGCCCGTAGCGGTATCCGAGAACGTCGCGGACTCGCTCGGGCTCGTGATCGGCGACACGTTCCGCTTGCCGAGCCGGATCGACCCGGACTACACGGCGTCCGTCACGGTCGCGTCGATCTTCCGCATCGACGATCCGTCCGATCCGTTCTGGTGGGAAGAACCCCAGGTGCTCGATGGTCAGATCACGAGCGAACGCTTCGAGACCTACGGACCGTTCTTCACGACGCCCGAGCGGTTCGGTGCACGCGCGGCTGCTGGCCGAGCGCGATTCACCTGGCGCGCATGGCCGAGCTTCGATTCGCTGACCCTCGAGGCGGCCCCCGGCCTCAGGGCCCGCGTCGGCCAGCTCGGCCCACGCCTCGGCGCCTCCATGGAAGGCAGCGGGGTGACCGTCACGACGAGCTTGCCCGACATCATCGCGACGGCCGAGCGCTCGCTGCTGGCCAGCCGGACCGGGGTCCTGTTGCTGACCGTGCAGTTCGTCGTGCTTGCTGCGTACGCCGTGCTGCTCAGTGCCGCGCTCCTCGTCGAGCATCGCCGGATCGATACGGCGATGCTCCGGTCGCGCGGCGCCGGTCCGGCCCGGATCGGGGGACTCGCCCTCGTCGAAGGGTTGCTGCTGACGGTGCCCGCGACGATCGCCGCGCCGTGGCTGGCAGCGGCCGCCCTCGGGGCATTCAACGTCGCGGGGCCGCTCACCGAGATCGGGCTGCGGATCCACCCGGTCGTGTCAGGCGAGTCGTACCTGGCGGCCGGGGTCGCCGCCGCCGTGTGCCTGGTCGCCCTGCTCCTGCCCGCGTTGCCCACCGTGCGCTCCTTCGCGTCGGTGCACGGCAGCGTGACCCGTGCGGAGACACGCTCCCTCGGGACGCGACTGGGCCTCGACCTCGCGCTCCTGGCCGTCGCCGGCCTCGGGCTCTGGCAACTGCGGCACTACGGGGCGCCGCTCACGCGCTCGGTGCAGGGATCGCTCGGGATCGACCCGCTCCTCGTGGCGACGCCGGCGATCGGCTTCCTCGCCGGGGCCATCCTGGCGCTGCGCGTCATCCCGATCCTTGCCGCCCTGATCGAACGCACCACGGCACGTGGACGCGGGCTCGTGTCGTCGCTTGGAGCGCGGCAGCTCGCTCGACGGCCGCTCCGCTACACCCGCGCTGCCCTTTTGCTGATGCTGGCCATGGCGATGGGCGTCTTCGCGATCACCTACACGTGGACGTGGTCGGCGTCACAGCGCGATCAGGCGACCTTCCAGACAGGAGCCGACGCTCGCGTGGAGCCACGCCGTGCGGTCGGCGGGGTACCGGGCTGGGCGCTGGGTCGCGCCTATGGCGTCATACCGGGGCTCACCGCCCGCACGCCGATCGAACGCGAGCGCGTACCCATCGCGGCCAGCGACAGCGGTGGCGAGATCGTCGGGCTCGACGCGATCACGGCGGCGTCCGCGGTCATCCTGCGGCCGGACCTGGCGACGACCCCGCTCGACGAACTCTTGCGGCCCCTGGCCGCCGAGCGGCCGGCGATCGACGCGGTGCCATTGCCGGGCGAGCCCAGCGCACTTCGCCTCGGCGTCGACCTGGCGATCGACGCCCTCCAGCAGCCGGAGATCGATGAGGTCACGAACGAGCTCGAGATGGTTCCCGTCGACCCGGCCCTGTACGCAGACGTGCCGGCCATCGTGGCCTCGGTCGTCCTGCGCGACGCGAACGGCCATCTGCACCGGTTTCCGAGCGATGTCGGAACGCTGGGTGGCAGTCCCCATCGTCTGGATGTGCTGCTCGGCGACGAGCGTTTCCCGGCGGAGTCGAGCTTCAGCTACCCGCTCGAGCTTCTCGCGATCGAGGCCCAGCTCCTCCTGCCCGAAGGGCTCGAGGCGACGGAGGCGACGCTGACCGTGTCCGGAGTCGACGTGATCGCGGATGGAACCGAGCAGCCGGTGCCGCTCGCGCTCGAGCGCGGATGGCGGACGACGTCCTCGGTGTATGGCCTACCGCACGGCATCGTGGAGGCCCGCAACGCCGGGACGGCGCTTGAGGTCGAGACCGGGACGCCGGGGTTGCAGATCATCCGCGGCGTCGACCGCTTCGGTCGTGGAACGGTCGTCACCTTTGCTCCGCTCGCGCTCGACCAGGTCGGTGCCGATGCGGTCCCGGTCGTAGCGACCGACCCCTACCTCGAGGCGACCGGCGGCGCCATCGGCGACGAGCTGCACGTGCAGATCGCCGGCATCGATCGCCGGGTCGTCGTCGTCGACGCGATCCGTGCCTTCCCGACGGTGGATCCCTCGAGACCGCTCCTGCTCATGGATTACCAGACGCTCGCACTCCTGCGCTTCGAAGGCAGCGACGTCGTGGCTCCGGCGCAGGAATGGTGGTTCGCCGTCGACCCGCCCCAGCACGAGGCGACCATCGATCGCCTGCGTGACCCGTCGCTCGGCAGCCGTTCGGTCGTGAGCCTGGTCGAGCGCACCCGGGCGCTTGCGACCGACCCGGTCGCGCTCGGGATCATCGGCGTGCTGGGTATCGGTGTCGTGGCAGCGGGCCTGTTCGCGGTCGTCGGGTTCGTCACCAGCGCGGCGGTCTCCGCACGTGAGCGCGTGACCGAGTTCGCGCTGCTACGGGCGCTCGGACTGTCGTCGAGTCAGCTTTCGGGCTGGCTGTCGCTCGAGAACGCGACGCTGGCCGCCATCAGCCTCGCGGCCGGTACCGCGCTGGGCCTGCTGGTCGCGTGGGTCGCACTGCCGTTCGTCACGGTCACCCAACAGGCGGTCACGCCGTTCCCGCCGGTCGAGGTGGAGATCCCCTGGGCGACGATCGCGGCGCTCGAGGTGATCGGCATCGTCGCGCTGTCGGGCGCGGTGGTCGTCCTGGCCTGGCTGCTGCGCCGGACCGGCATGGCCTCGGCGCTGCGCATGGGTGACGACTGACATGCGACTGATGGGCGCCGTGGCCGTCCTGCTGCGTCGGATCCGGGCAGAGCGCGGCGTGGCGCTCCTGCTCTTCGTGCTCGTCGCGGTGACGAGCTTGGTCGTCGCGGCCGGCCCGCGCCTGTTCGATCGTGCCGCCGATGCCGGCATGCGCTACGAGGTGGCCCGCGCGAGCTCGGCCCAGCGGAACCTGCAGTTCACGACTGTCGACCAGATCCGCGCCGAGGATGACGACGCGCTCGCCAACGTCGCTGGTCGCGGCGAGGTGCTCATGGAGCGCTTGCCAGATTCCGTCGCGCACCTCATCGAGGCGCGCTCGTACGTCGTCGACAGCATCCGCTTCCAGCTCATCGACCCACCCAATTTCACGTCCTACGTCACCCTGCGGCACCAGGACGGCGTCGACGAGCACATCGACCTCGTGGCTGGCCGACCGCCGGCCCGCGTGGCTGTGCCGACGGAGCCCGACCTGCCGACTCGATTCGAGGTCGCGCTCTCGAAGGCGACCGCCGACGCGCTCCTGGTCGAGCTGGGCGACATCCTCCCGGCGGCCGTCGAACAGGGCGACCCGATGCTGCGCAACGTCTTCCCGCGACCCACGACCGAGATCGAGCTCGAGGTCGTCGGCCTGTTCACGGTCGACGACCGGCGCGCGCCCTATTGGTTCGACGAGACGACGCTCGCGGAGGCCGCCATCGGTGGGACGAGCGAGTCCCCGATCGCGTTCGCCACGGCGCTGTTCGCACCCGAGGCGTATGCGGACGTGGTCCCCCTCGGGCTGCCGAGCCGGTACCGCTGGCGGTTCCAGGTCGACGCCGACCGGCTGGACGCGGGCATGCTCGCCGAGCTCCGCGACGACCTGCGCCGGATGGAGTCGAGCTTCGGGACCGCCGGATCCGGGGCAAATGGGCGCATCCTCTACCGCTCGGGGCTCCTCGATGTCCTGGAGCGCTTCGCCGCCCAGCGGACGGCCACCGAGGCGGCGATGTGGGTGGCCGCCCTAGGCCCGCTGGCCGTCGCCGCCGGCGCACTGGGGCTAGTCGCGATCATCATCGTCGGGCGACGAAGGGCCACGCTCGCCCTGGCCCGCGGACGCGGCGCATCCGCCGCCCAGCTGCTCGCCGCGCAGCTCTGGGAGGGGCTGCTGATCTCGATCCCGGCCGCACTCGCGGGCCTCCTCATCGCGCAGGCGGGCGTGCCCTCCCGTCCCGCGGCCGCGTCCTCGATCGGGGCCGTCGTCGTGGCGCTGACCGTGACCGCGCTCCTGCTCGGCGCGACGTGGCCGGTGGCACGCCGGGCGAGACGGGACCTCGAGCGCGCCGAGGCACCGGTCCGCCGGCCCACCCCGCGGCGATTGGTCATCGAGACGACCATCGTCGGCATCGCTGTCGCTGCCTCGTGGCTCCTGCGCGAGCGGGGGCTCGGCGGCCAGCGACCCAGTGATGCATCGGCCGGCTTCGACCCGTTCCTCGCCGCGGCGCCGGTGCTCGTCGGCGTGGCGACCGCGCTCGTGGCCATCCGGCTCTACCCGATCCCGGTGCGAGCGCTGGCCTGGCTGACGGCGCGCCGACGCGACCTCGTGCCAGCGCTCGGGCTGCGGAGCATCGGGCGAAACCCGGGCGCGGCCTACCTGCCATTGCTCGTCCTGACCCTCACGGTGGCGATGGGCGTGTTTTCGTCGGTGCTCGCCGCCACGATCGAGGACGGCCAGGTCGCGTCCTCGTGGCAGGACGTCGGGGCGGACTACCGCATCGACGCGCACCCAGGTGAGTCCCTTGGACCCGATGTCGATCCCGCGACCGTCTCCGGTGTCGAAGCCGTCGCGGCTGCGCTCACCGTGAAGACCGCGCCGGTCCCGGTGGAGGTCGGGCGGTCCGGCGACATCTCCTTGATCGCCGTGGACCCGAGCGCCCACGAGGCGGTCCTGGCCGGGTCGCCCGTCGCCCTGCGATTCCCAGCCCCGATGCACGACGCCCGGAACCAGTCGGGCAGCGGCGGCGGCGACCGGCCGATCCCGGTCCTCGTTTCGACACACCTGCCGAACGGCTGGCAGCCCCTGTCGATCGGCGAGGTCTTCAGGCTCGGCGTCGAGGAGCAGGCGCTCACCTTGTCGGTCGTGGGCTTCATCGATGCCTTCCCCGGCGTCCCTCGCGGGACGGCCTTCCTGATCGCGCCCGCCGACCCGATCGTCGACGCGCTTGGGGCCGCCGGCCCACGGCCGACGGTCTTGTTCGTGCGCGGCTCCGCCGACGTCGGAGCGGGCCTGCGCGACGCGATGAACGATCCATCGGTCGGAGCGGTCGCCTCGCGGCATGAGCAGCTCGAAGCCGAACGCGCCGCGCCGCTGGTCGCCGCGGTGGGGCAGGGGTTCGTCGTCGCGCTCGCAGCCGCAGCCGTCTACGCGGTCCTCGCCATCGTTGCCGTCGTGGCCCTCGAGGCACAGCGGCGAGCCCGGGAGATGGCCTACCTGCGCACGCTGGGCCTGAGCGAGGGCGAGGGCATCGCCCTCGCGTTCGTCGAACACGCACCGCCGGCGCTGGTCGCACTTGGGATCGGCATCCTGCTCGGGCTTGGTCTCGCGTGGTTGCTCGAACCCGGCCTGGGCCTGGCTGCGTTCATCGACCCCGGCACGCCCGTGCGGCTGCAGGTCGAGTGGACGGCGGTGGCGGCGATGGGCCTGGCGATGCTGACGGTCGTCGGGATCCTGGTCCTGCTGAACGCGTGGCTGGCCCGTCGAGTCGACCCCGGCCAGGCACTCAGGATCGGCGAATGAACCACCGGATGACGATGGAGGCACCATGACGGACTCGATGGCCGAGATCGTCGACCTGCCCAGCGCGGAGCGGGGGGCACGCCAGCCGCGTCCGCGATACGGCGACCGCGCGCTGATCGTGTGCGACAACCTGGTCAAGATCTACAAGGTGGCGGACTTGGAGGTCGTGGCGCTCCAGGGGCTCGACCTGCTGGTCGAGTCCGGAGAGTTCATCGCCCTGGTCGGCGCGTCCGGGTCCGGCAAGAGCACGCTCCTCAATGTGCTCGGCGGGCTCGACGTGCCGTCGGCGGGACGCGCCACCGTCGCGGGTTACCAATTGGCCGAGCTCGGGCCGCGGGAACAGACGCGCTATCTCCGCCAGGTGATCGGCTTCGTCTGGCAGCAGACCGGCCGCAACCTGCTGCCGTACTTGACCGCGCTCGAGAACGTCGCCCTGCCAATGGCGTTCGACGGGGTCCCGGCCGACATCCGCGCCACCAGGGCCCGCGAGTTGCTTCGCCAGGTCGGCCTCGAGGATCGGGCGGATCACCGGCCGCAGCACCTCTCCGGTGGGGAGCAGCAGCGGGTGGCGATCGCCGTGGCCCTGGCCAACGAGCCCGAGGTCATCCTCGCGGACGAGCCCACTGGGGAGCTCGACTCGGGCAGCGCCGCCGAGATCTTCGAGCTGCTCCGGCGACTCAACCGAGAGCTGGGGGTGACGATCATCGTGGCCACGCACGACCCGCTCGTCAGCAGCCAGGTGAGCCGAACCGTCTCGATCCGGGACGGTCGGGTCAGCAGCGAGGTCCTCCGCCATCGGTCGGGTCCGACCGAAGACGATCACCACATCGAAACGGAATTCGCGGTCCTCGATCGCGTCGGTCGATTGCAGCTGCCACGTGCCCATGTCGAAGCGCTCGGGCTCGAGAAACGCGTGCGCGTGGATCTCGAGGACGACCACCTCAGCGTGTGGCCGGATCGGAGCAGCCGCGGCAGCGGCGGGGCGGCGGAGCCGCGGCCGCCTGGCGATCGCCCAGCGGATCGCGGGGATGCGCGATGACCGAGACGAAACGCCGGGCCGGGACTGGACGGATGGTCGAGACAGGGCCCATGGTCGAGACCCGCGATCTTGGTCGCGACTTCACGGTCGGCCCGGTCGTCGTCCACGCGCTGCGTGACGTGAACGTCGCTGTCGACCGCGGGGAACTGGTGGCCCTTCGCGGCCGGTCGGGTTCGGGCAAGACGACGCTGCTGTCGCTGATCGGGGGGCTCGACCGGGCGACGACGGGCGATGTCGCGATCGACGGGCGATCAGTCGGGACCATGAGCCCCGATGCGCTGGTCGAATTGCGGCGCCGCAAGATCGGCTTCATCTTCCAGGCCTTCGGGCTGCTCTCGATCCTGTCGGCGGCGGAGAACGTCGAGGTCCCGCTCCGGCTCGTCCGGGCCGATCCGGCCGAACGCGAGGAGCGCGTCGCGGTGTTGCTGGAGCTGGTCGGTCTCGGCCAGCGCAGTCGGCACCGGCCGCACGAGCTGTCTGGTGGCGAACAGCAGCGGGTGGCCATCGCGCGGGCCCTCGCGAATCGGCCCGACCTGCTGCTCGCCGATGAACCGACCGGTCAGCTCGACTCCGCGACCGGCCGCTCGATCATGAGCTTGCTGCGCGCGGTCGTCCGCAGCGAAGGCGTGACGGCGATCATCGCCACGCACGATCCGACGCTCATCGACTTCGCCGACCGGGTGATCGACATCAGCGACGGGCAGATCGTGGACGGAGCCGGCTGAGCGACGCCGCCGATGCCTGCGGTCGCTGGCCCGCCAGGGGTCAGGATCCGCGCGGGTTTCGGTCGCCGCCGAGGCCCTTGAGCAGGTCGTCGAGATCTGCGCTGCCGGACCCGGACCCCGGGCTCCCCATCGAACCGGCGCCGCCCGCACCCAGCAGCCCGCCCAACAAGCCACCGAGGTCGGGCATCCCGCCTTGACCGGCCGCCCCGTCGAGGCCGCCTGACGGCGCCGATC
Organism: Chloroflexota bacterium; assembly: GCA_029240655.1. Classification (GTDB taxonomy): domain Bacteria; phylum Chloroflexota; class Limnocylindria; order Limnocylindrales; family CSP1-4; genus SPCO01. Next base: position 2,089 of record JARDZW010000030.1, on the reverse strand, counting down.
CGTTCGGCGTCAGCATGTCGATGATCTGGGGCAGGAACATCGCCAGCAGCGGCAGGAGCGAACCGATGTCGATGCCGGACCCGGCCGAGAGCTGCTGCACGGTATCGGGTCCGAGCGCCTGGCCGAGCCGTTGCGGGTCGACCGGCTGGTTCGCCCCGGTCGAGACCCACGAGTCGACCTCGCTCGAAAGCCCGCCTTCGCGGAGCTTGCCAACCAGCCCGTCGAGGCCGCCGCTCTGCTCGATCGCACCCGTCAGGCCGGTCAACGCGCCCGGATCGGCCGCCCCGCTGCCGCCCAGGCTCGTCGATAGCTTCGAGAGGTCGTCCATTGGTCTTTTCCTCCACCGCATGGGCAGCAGCCGGGAGCATGGTCTGGGGGGCGTTGATGGTACGTCGTCCGATCTTCGTCGTCGGGGGACGGTGGTCAGCCCTGGTCCGGCAAGGGATCGATCGGCCCCGTCGGGGCGTCGGCTGCCGGCAATTCCGGCGCCGCCTCGCCCTCCGGCAGGTCCCACGGCCAGGTCTTGAGGCGTCGCAGCAACCGCCGGCCGGTGAGGTCCAGGTGGATCGGCGTGATGGCGATCCGCCGGTTGATGACCGCGTGGTAGTCGGTGCCCGGCACGGCAAGGCCTGAGGGTGGTGGTCCGCCGATCCAGAAGTAGGGGATGCCGCGCGGGTCGCGCCGCTCGACGAGCTGGTCGGAATAGACCCGCCGGCCAAGGCGGGTTACCTCGAATCCCCCCGACTCCTCGAGGGACGCGGCCGGGACGTTGACATTGATGAGCTCGCCCCGCGACAGCCCTTCGGTGAGGATGTTGCGCGCCACGACGGTTGCCGCGTAGCCGGCGAGCGCGAAATCGGGGTGCTCGTAGTACTCCTGCGAGATCGCGAACGCCGGGCAGTTGTTGATCACGGCTTCCATCGCGGCGCTGACCGTGCCCGAGTACGTGATGTCGTCGCCGAGATTCGCCCCGTAGTTGATGCCCGCGGCAACGAGGTCGAAGCCGTGCTCGAAGTAGCCGAGGAAGGCGAGGCTGACAGCGTCGGTCGGCGAGCCGTCCACGGAATAGGCGGCAGAACCGTCCGCGAGGATCCGTTCGCGCACGCGCAAGGGTCGCATCAGCGTCTTCTGGTGACCCACGGCGCTCTGGTTCGTGTCGGGTGCCACCACCGTCACGTCACCGATCGGCTCCAGCGCCTGCTTCAGCGCCAGCAGGCCGCGTGACTCGACCCCGTCGTCGTTGGTGACCAGGATGCGCGGCCGGCTGGTGTACTCCGGCTTCGGACGCGACGGCGTCCGAAGGGCGCGTGGGCCGCCGCGCTCGCTGCCGCCCGCCAGTGGCTCACCCCGCTCCAGGTCGACGTCGCGCCGTTCCGAGCGGGCGCGCTCGCGGGTCATGTCCGGGACCTCGGCCTTGGCCGGCGTTGGCCCTCCCTTGCCAGCGGCCTTGCTGTCGCTCACGGATCGACGACGTCCGTGGCCCCCCCGGGCACGGGTTCGCGGGGGACCCGCACGGGTCTCCCCTCGCGCTCGCTGAGGCGTTTCGCGGCACGGCCGGTGACCGACCGGTCGCCCGAGGTGCGATGCAGGAAGTGGAAGAAGAACGCGGACGCCACGGCCGCGATCGGGATGCCGAAGATGGCTCCGGGGATGCCCGCGATCTTCGACCCGATCAGCACCGACCCGAGCACCACGATCGGGTGGATCCCGACCGCGCCCTGCATGATCCGCGGCTGCAGGACGTTCATCACGATCAACCACCCGATGCCCATGATGGCGATCGTCGGCACGAGGGCCTCGGGCTTGAAGATCAGGGCCGAGATGACGGGCGGCGCCCAGGCCAGGAACGGTCCGAAGAACGGGATCGACATCAGGACGCCCGCGGCGGTCGACGTCAGCGCCTCGAGCGGCAGCCCCAGGAGCACGCTGGTCGCCATCGCGATCAGGAAATAGACGATGCCCATCAGCGCCTGGCCGCGCAGGAACCCGCCGCCCGAGCGGGCCACCGCCGGCTGCAAGCGTCGCGCCGCCTCGGCGTAGCTCGGCGGCACGAGGCGGACGATGAACGCCATGATCGCGTCGCGATCGA